>JAGCBP010000007.1 GCA_017652105.1 Candidatus Saccharimonadota bacterium | reverse complement strand
GCTAGGTTTAGTATTACCACAGACAACTATACTGGCTATAAACTATTAATAGCTGGTACTAATGATACTAGAGAGCTAGTCAATAGTGCTAGTGGTACAGCTTTGGAGTCTATTACTACAGCCATGGATGCTGGAGTATTCGGAGGAGACACTGCTACAGCCTTCAATGGCAAATGGGGCTATAAACCAAGCAAACTAAATTCTACTACTAATACAAATTTCTTACCAGCTCCTACTACTAGTAATCTAGATACTCTAGACGAGACTGACTCAGCTAATAGTACTGCTAATAACTATATTATTGCTCTAGGAGCTAGAGCAGACTATTCTACTGTTCCTGGTACTTATACTAATACCTTTGTCCTGACTGCTGTAGCTAATAATATACCATATACGGTTAACTTTAATGATAATACAGAGGATTCTACGGTAGCTAACCTGCCTGCTACTATTTCTGGTGATACTACTAGCACGTCTGTAGCATTGCCTACTACCATTCCTACCAGAACTGGTTATACTTTTGCTGGTTGGTGTGATACGGTGACTACTATAAATGCTAATGGTACTACTGCTTGTAGTGGTACTGTCTACCCTGCTTCTACTACCACTACTACTTCCTACTTAGACTTTATAGACCAAACAGCCTCATCCAACATTGCCAATCTTTATGCGATGTGGAATATAGAATCTTATACCATTACTATTACTAATTCCAATACTACAAGTGGAGCAAATAGCCTAACCATCCCATTCAATGGTAGTGCTACTGTAAGCGTTACTCCAGTCAGTGGTTACTACCTATCAAATGTTTCTTGTCCTAGTGGTTATACATGTACTGGCTATAATACTGGCTCTAGCTATACTGGGCAACAAACTGTGACTATTACTAATAATGGTACTACAGCGGGTGGGACACTAGCGTTTACTGGTACCGCTTCTGCCTATTGTACCGCCAGCGATTCTAACTGTATGCAATATTCAGATACCTATAAATCTTGTGGTAATACTTTAATGGATGCAAGAGACGGCAATACTTATAGTACATCTGCTATAGGTAATCTCTGCTATATGACCAAAAACCTAGACCTGGCTGGTGGCACTACGCTTACTTCTACGCTTTCTAACGTAAGTTCAGATTACACCCTTCCAGCCTCATCTGCTTCCGGCTTCTCAAGTGGTTCTACCGCCTATGTCTACAACAGCAATAGCACAACTTGTGCTTCTGGCAGTCCATGCTATTCCTACTATTCCTACGCAGCCGCTACTGCTGGTACCAACCCATCAAGCGGAGCCGCCACATCAGACATCTGTCCAAAAGGTTGGAGACTACCAACTCAAGCAGAATTTAGCACACTGAGATCTAGTTATTACACTGGCTCTGAACTTACAGGTTCACCTTTCCTAGCTGTTTACGGCGGCTACTACGTCGCTTCCTCCTTCGGCGGTGGCGGCTCGAGCGGCTGGTACTGGTCCTCTACAGCCAGGGTTTCGTCGGACGCCTACTACCTGGACTTCTTTAGTAACAGTTCCAATGTCGGCAGCGGCGATAAGATGTACGGGTTTAGCGTCCGTTGTGTCCGGCAGACTGCGGTAACGGCGTTAGAAAAAGGTACTATTACGATGCAAGAAGTAGATTCTACAATTGTTTCTGCTATGGCTACGAATACACAATACACCTTCATAGATTCCCGAGATAATCAGAGTTATACTGCGGCGAAACTAGGTGACGGGAAGGTTTGGATGACCAAGAACCTAGCTATTGGTTGTAACGGCGATAATAGACGCGATGTTTCTTTGAGCTCCGCCAACTCTAATGTTTCAAGTTACACCATCAATACTACAAATGTAGGCAATCTCACTGCTGATACTTCTGGAAGTTACACTCAAGCTTATATGCAATGTAACGTTACCTATGGTGCATGGTATAACTACATGGCCGCTACTGCCGGTACTATTTCAGGAAACTCAAATAGCACTAATGCAACCTCAGATATCTGTCCAAAAGGTTGGAGACTGCCAACACATGCTGAGCAACAAGCCATTACTAGCTACAGATCTGCTTTTAGTCCGGTTACTGGTGGGTTCTACTACGAAGGTAGTCTCAAGTTTACCGGCGTCGGGTACTGGTGGTCCTCTACTGCCGACAATGTCCGCAGTCGTTACATCTTGCGCTACGATGGGAGTAGCCTGTATACCGTCAGCTACGATCGCGGCAGCGGGCTCTACGTACGGTGTGTTAAAGATTCTACCATGCAAGATTTTACCGCTAGTGATGCTGCGGCTATGGCAACTGGTGAAGCTAGAATTCTCAAAGATTCGCGTGACAGTCAGAATTACACTGTCGCCAAACTTCCTGATGGTAAGGTTTGGATGACCCAGAACCTCAACCTTGCTGGCGGTACTACTCTAACTTCATCTACTTCCAACGTCACTTCTAATTACACCCTTCCGGCCTCAAGTACTTCCGGCTTCTCAAGCGACTCTACTGCCTATGTCTACAATAGTGGCAGTACTACTTGTAGCTCTTCTAGCCCATGCTATTCCTACTATTCCTATGTAGCCGCTACTGCCGGCACCAACCCATCAAGCGGTGCTGCCACATCAGACATCTGTCCAAAAGGCTGGAGGTTACCTACTCAATCAGAATTTAATACACTGACATCTAGTTATTCCACTGGCTCTGCACTTACAGGTTTACCTTTTCTTGCTGTTTACGCCGGCGACCACGAAGCTTCATCGTTCTACGATGGCGGTAGCGGCGGCTACTACTGGTCCTCTACTGCCTACGGTAGTAGCTACGCGTACGGCCTGTACTTCGATAGTGGCAGTGCCGACGTCCACTACGACTACAATAAGAGGGACGGGTTTAGCGTCCGTTGTGTCAAGTCTTAGCAACCCCTAGCCCTAGCAACCGCCGGGCAAACTTCCAACCATTTGTGGATGAGATAGAAAAGTGGTATAATGTAGAGAAGGAGTTTAATTATGTCTGGACATAGTAAATGGGCGACGACCAAGCGGCAGAAGGCCGTGGTGGATGCCAAAAGAGGAGCACTCTTTACTAAGATTGGAAATCAAATTGCGATAGCGGCAAGAGCGGGGACGGATCCAAATATGAATCCATCTCTCGCGATGGTTCTAGAAAAGGCGCGTCTTGCTAATATGCCAAAAGCAAATATCGAGCGGGCGATTGCTAGAGTAGCAGATAAATCCGCAGCAGCGCTGATTGAAGAAGTCTATGAGGCTTACGGTCCTGGCGGGGTAGGGATTGTGATTGAAGTGGCAACTGATAACAAAAACCGCACCATGCCGGAAGTACGGCACACTCTTGATAAAAATGGTGGCCGGATGGCAGATCCGGGAAGCGTGATGTTTCAATTTGCTAGAAAAGGCGTGATTGAAATTTCGGAAAAGGGAGAGACGGCCTTAATGGCGGCACTGGAAGCCGGTGCCGAGGATGCGACAGAGGAGGATGAATACACTGTAATATATACTGACGCTTCTGATCTAATGAAAGTGCGGCAAGCTTTGGTGGATGCTGGCATGAACGTGACTTCGGCAGAGCTCCAGTATGTACCGACTACCTATGTACCAGTAGAGGGTGAAAACGCGGAGAAACTAGAGAAGTTGCTTTCAGCAATTGATGAGCTTGACGATGTAACTAACGTTTACACCAACGCAGAATAAAAAAGGAAAAGCCCCGCCTGTAAGCCAGGCGGGGCATAGAGGTACAATGTCTAGTAGTCAAAAATGGCTACTAGGCATCCATTGGGCGTAGTATTGTACAACCAAGCGGCATCGGCGACATTTAGCCTGATACAACCGCGCGAAACGGAGGCGCCAATACTGGCGACTTCCTCAGGGATTGGCTCGGGAGCGCCAGGGTAAGCGTAGCAAACTGAGTGGAACATGTACCCACCTTCCAAAAAACGCATACAATAGCGCCCGTAGGTGCCATCTACCATGGGATGGTAACCGCTACCTGTGGTGTGCTGATAAATTTGGAAAACTCCAAGTGGTGTTTCGTATCCGAATCTGCCCGTGGAGACGGGAAAAGTGTTGAGCAACTGGCTATTTGCATCGTACACAAAACAGAGATTGGAGATGCGATAGACCACGATGAGCGCCGGCGGACCGAGAACGACTGGCGCCGCCTCGGTGGCCGGCGCAACACCGATTTCTGCGGCATAAACTGCGCAGGGAATTGCCAAAGGCCCAGATACAATTAACAAAAAAACCAACAATAAACTGATGAATTTTTTCATAATTTCACCCCCTTGATTGTAAAACACTGTTAATGTGCAACCTACCTATATTATACACGATGCGAGGAAAATATGATATAATTATAGATGGAAGGGTGGCCGAGTGGTTTAAGGCACTGGTCTTGAAAACCAGCATACGAAAGTATCGCAAGTTCGAATCTTGTCCCTTCCGCCATATTGAATTTTTGTGGATAAAGTGGTATAATATAGGTAAGTGGGCGTGTAAGGAGCGCGCACTATTTTGTTGTTGAAATTAACAAAGTACTTTAAAAAGGAGGGATAGATATGGCAGTGTTTTATGTGGTGATTGCGATTGCGATTGTGACTTTTGTGGCTTTGGCTCGGAACTTCTTTGATTTAAAAAATCATGACGAAGGGACGGACGAAATGAAGGATTTGGCTGGAATCATCCGGGATGGTGCAAAGACATTCCTGACGAGGGAATATCGAGTGATTGTACCTGCGGTGATAGCTGTATCGGCGATTTATATCTTTTTTATAGAGATTGGATCGGGATTTACTTTTATACTTGGGGCTTTGATGAGTTCATGCGCATGTTTGATCGGAATGAGTGGCGGCACGTATGGCAATGTACGTACAACTAACGCAGCTCGAGTGACCAAGCATATGAGTAGAACAATCAGAATTGCTCTTATGAGTGGATCGATTAGCGGTTTTGCTGTGCCGGCATTTGGGATATTCGGAGCTTGTGTGGTATGGATTGCATCTGGTGGCATTAACTTTGATGCTACTTCTACAAGCCTTCTGGGGATGTTCCCGGGTGTGGATTTTGGGACAGTGAGTAATCCTCTGACTATGAGATTGACTACTTATTCTCTTGGATGTTCGTTGGTGGCGATGTTTAACCGTGTGGCGGGTGGTAATTATACCAAAGCTGCAGACATTTCAGCTGATATTGTCGGTAAGAATGTAATGGGGCTTCCGGAAGATGATTCGAGAATGCCCAACACGATTGCCGATTTTATTGGCGATTGCGTAAACGACATTGCGGGAAATGTTTCTGATCTTTTGGAATCGTTTGTGGCAACTCCGGTGGCGACAGTGTTGATCACATCTCAAGCGTTTAGGGATAATTTAGCATTACTTAGCGCAGGTTGTATCTATCCGTTTATTCTGGCTGGTGGAGGACTGCTTGCTAGTGTAATTGGCGTAAATTACATTATCTTGAAAAACCGTAAACAGGTCAAAGTGATTAAAGGTAAAGAAACAGAAGTTTCGCGTGAGAATGTTGATCCTGAGGAAGAGCTGAATAACGCTACGATCGTATCGGCAATTGCAGTAGCAGTAATTGGATTGTTTGCGGCAAAGGCAGTATTCGGCAATTTGGAACTTCCGGAAGTATTTAGAGCTGGGTGGATTTCTCCTTGGATTGCAGCAGTGCTCGGAATGGGCTCGTCTGTAGCGGTGGGCAAGCTTACAGAAATTTACACCAGCTTAAAATCTCAGCATGTAAAATCGCTTGCGTATATGGCAACTGAAGGTGAAGCTTTTGTGGTAACCAAAGGTGATGCTATAGGATCTCGTTCAATCCTGGCGCCTTGTGCAGTAATTGTAATATCAATGATTATATCAGGATCACTTTGTGGATCTTACGGAATTGCGATTGCAGCTCTTGGAATGCTTTCGTTTGTAGGAACTACGGTTTCTATTGACGCATTTGGACCGGTAGCAGATAACGCAGGCGGAATTGCAGAATCTTGTCATCTCGATCCGGAAGTGCGAAAGATTACTGACGAGCTTGATGCGGTTGGTAACACTACTGCAGCAATCGGTAAGGGTAATGCGATTGGCGCGGCAGCTTTTGCAACTGTGGCTCTCATCATGTCATTTATCGGATCATTTCCGTCACCGGATTTTACTGACCCGATGACTTGGGTAATGGTGATTGGCGGAATGATAATTGGTGGAGCATTGATCGAATACTTTACCTCGATATTAACTGACAACACGATTACGGCGGCCAAAGATTTGGCTGATGCAGGTGCAAAACAGCTTAATGAAAATCCGGAAATTTTGGATGGCACACAGCGCCCGGATTATGAATCGATCATCAAGAAAGCTTCTGATGACGCTTTGGGACATATGTTAGTGCCGGCAGTTTTGGCACTGGCCGTACCGGTGGTTTGTGGATTCTTATTTGGACCAATTTTTATACTGGGTCTTTTGATCGGATCTACAATCGTAGCAATCGGCAGAGCTCTCTTCATGGGTAATTCTGGTGGAGCATTTGATAATGCGAAGAAATTCATCGAATGCGGAATGCTTTATCAGCTTGGTGAAGACGGTGAGCCGGTCATGACTGCGGAAGGCAAGCCTGCTGTAATTGGCAAAGGTACCCCTGCTCATAAGGCGGCGGTAACTGGCGACACTGTTGGTGATACCCGCAAGGATGTGGTTGGCGTAGCGCTGGATATTTTCATCAAAATGATGTCAACCGTAAGTAACACATTGGCGCCGATGTTTTATACCTATCGGCTGTTCTAAATAAATACTCCTTACAAGAGCCCCCAACTTATGTTGGGGGCGTTTTCTATGTGATATAATTATTTATATGAAGAGGTGCAAATATATTTTCGTGACTGGTGGAGTTCTTTCTGGCGTGGGCAAAGGTATTACGGCGGCTTCGATGGGCGCCATTTTGAAGGCTAAGGGCTTTAAAGTGACAATGCAAAAATGCGATCCGTATCTAAATGTGGACGCGGGGCTTTTGAACCCGGTGGAGCACGGCGAATGTTTTGTAACTCACGATGGGGTGGAGACAGATTTGGACCTCGGCCACTATGAAAGATTTTTGGATTTTGAAACTTCTAAATATTCGATTACGCTGTCTGGTTCGATTTACAAAGAATTGATTGAAAGAGAGCGAGCAGGTGGTTTTCATGGTAAAACTGTGCAGCTGGTGCCACATTTTACGGACCTCGTGCAAGAAAAAATTGCCTTGGCCTCGAAGGATTCCGATATTCATATTGTAGAAATTGGGGGAACGGTGGGGGATTACGAAGGTTTGGCGTTTATTGAAGCGATTAGACTATTTGCCAACAAAGTGGGGCGGCGAAATTGTCTGTATCTTTCGGTAGTATATGTGCCGTGGATTAATACTTCTAAAGAACTCAAAACCAAACCGGCGCAAAATGCTCTGAAAGATTTGCGCGGATTTGGGATTATCCCAGATATTGTGTGTGTGCGGACGGAAAAACCGTGCCCGAGGGCGATTTGTGAAAAAATTGCGGCATTTTCGGGGATTTCGGGTGATGCGGTGGTGAATTTGCCAGACATTAATTCGGTCTATGATGTGCCGTTTAATGTGTTGAAATCTGGTGTGCTACAAATTTTGAATGATTTTGTGGGAGATGATACCGCTCCGGATATGAGCAGGTGGGCGGACTTTAGCGCGTGGCGAGCGACTGATTTTGATCAGACGGTGACGGTGGGGTTGGTGGCAAAATATGTGGGAAATGAGGATACTTATATTTGCGTGACGGAAGCTTTGAAGGCGGCAGCGGCGCATAATAAAGTGAATTTGAATTTGAAATGGATTAACGCAGAGGATGCGACGGATAAAGATTTTGAAAGTGTGGATGGACTAGTGGTGCCGGGTGGTTTTGGCGTGAGAGGGACAGAAGGTAAGATTGCCGCGGCGACTTATGCTTTGAAAAATAACAAGCCGTATCTAGGGCTTTGTCTGGGACTTCAGGCGGCGTGTATTGCGGCGGCGAGACTTGGCGGAGTCAAGAAGGCCAATTCGGAGGAGTTTGGTGCGAGCGAAAAAGATGGTAATAACGTAATATATATAATGGAAGGACAGAAGGGTAAGGAATCTACTGGCGGCACAATGCGGCTCGGGGATTATCCGGCTAAATTAAAACATGGAACAAAGACAGCGGAGATTTACCGTGAGGAAGCGGAGGATTGTGGTGAATATGTGTATGGTACAGAGGTTCTGAAAAGTGGAGATGTAAAGGTGATAGAAAGACATCGCCATCGCTACGAAGTGAACCAAAAGTTTTTGCCGGAAATCAAAAAAGGCGGAATTGTGGTGTCTGGTACTTCGCCGGATGGAGAGCTAGTGGAATTTGTAGAAGCACCGAAGTGTGATTTCTTTGTGGCGACTCAAGCACACCCAGAGTTTAAATCAAGACCGCTTGCTGTGCATCCACTCTTTTACCATTTTGTTAAGACACTGAAAAACTTATGATATAATATATAGTATGGATGAGAGGGAAATACAACAAAAAAGGCGTGAGAATGAAGAGCAGGCCACTTCTGAACGCTCAAAAATTTTGGGCTTGCCATATCTTGACTCACGCGAGTTTGAAGAAACTGTACCGCTAGTGAGAGATCTTTTGACCGTACAGCAAATGCACAAAGATTTTATTTTGCCGCTGGCGATGGGTGATGGTGAACAGCATTATCAATTTTTGGTAACTAGCCAGACACCAAAGTCGGTAATTGATACTATGCGGCAGGAATATCTTGATAAAGGTGAGAGGGCAGATTTCTTTTTGATTTCTCAATCTGGGTATCGAGTGTTGATGCTCCGGTATGATCCACCAAAAGAAATTAAATATGATGATATTAAAATCGCCGGTGAGGGCGATTCGGAGACAATTGCTTCGGTGTCTAAAACTTTGGCGGGGGTTTCCACAGAAAAAGTTTTCGACTTTTTGATTGACCAAGCCGATAAGTTAGGGGCTTCGGATATCCATATTGAGAATTTGCGCAATGAGATTCGGATTCGGATGCGGGTGGATGGTTTACTTCATCCAGTAGCAACGATTGACAAAGACAGATACCGGATTTTTATGGGGGAGCTAAGCTCGCGGGCTAATGTGTCTACGGCTTCTAATAAGCCACAATCTGGCCATATGCAAAAAGAGATTGTATCGGGTAAATCTTCGCATCTTTTGAATATTCGTGTAGAAACCATTCCAACTATGTATGGACAGGATGCAGTGCTAAGGCTATTTAACTTTGATGAGTCGCTTCTTAATTTGGATCTTTTGGGGCTTTCTAAAGAGGAACTGGGTGAGATTAATGAAGTAATTTCGCATCCGCGTGGATTAGTATTGATGGTAGGTCCGACTGGTTCTGGTAAATCCACCACTTTGTATTCAATGCTTAATGCTCTAAATACTACAGATCGAAAGATTATTACGCTTGAGGATCCGATTGAGTACGGAATTACGGGGATTTCGCAGATTCCGATTCACACTAATGATGGCGGCTCGTTTGCCGAAGGCTTGCGTTCGGTGCTACGTCTTGATCCGGATGTGGTGATGGTAGGCGAGATTAGGGATGCGGATACTGCAAAAACTGCTATTCAAGCATCTATCACTGGGCATTTGGTGCTTTCATCGTTCCACGCTAATTCTACTAGTGCGGCATTTTCGAGAATGATTGATTTGATTGGTGTAAACCCGATTTTCTCTTCATCAATTAGGTTGGTGGTGGCGCAGAGATTGGTGAGAAAATTGTCTGATTCTAAAAAAGCGCGCAAAGCTACTGAGGCAGAAATTCGCTATATTAAGAAAGTTTTGGCCGATGTAAGTCCAAAATGGCTGAAGGGTATTAAGGGCGTAAAAATGGCAGAAGGCTATATAGAAGAAAAAGAAACCGGCCCGGTGTATACAGATGTAACAATGATGGCGACAAAATTGGACAAAGCAGTGGAAGCCTATGATGATGAAGACAATTACGAGGATGATGGAGAGCCGCCATTTAATCTTGATGATATTGTTCTCTATGATCCGGTACCGACCGAAAAAGAACCATTTGGCTATAGTGGGCGAACTGTGATAATGGAACAATTGGTAGTATCTGATGATATCCAGGCGTTCATTAGGGGAGATGTGACTGATATTAATACAGATGCTATTGAAAAAGTTGCAAAGAAAAATGGCATGCTAACCTTGGAACAAAAAGGAGTGCTAGCAGCACTCAGAGGTGAAACAACCCTAGAGGAAGTCTCTAGAGTCATATAAACTTGGTAGGGCAGGTTGGAAAGGGATGTCGCTCGCTACGCTCGCTCCATTCGAACCTGCAAAATGGTAGAGCCGACAGGAATCGAACCTGTATCGCAGACTTAGAGGGTCTGGGTCCTATCCGTTGAACGACGGCTCCACTATAGTATATTATACACTATTTTTCTGGTTTTCTCAACTTATAATAGATGGATGGAGCAAATCTGATAGGGGCTAAGGCTTTTTGGGCGGTGTTTTCCATTTTGACTAAATTATTAGTTTTAAAAACTTTCTTTAAAGTTTTGCTTCTGAAGTTGGAAACTGAGAGGACTCTCTCGCGTTTGAAACCAACTTTTTCGAACATATCTTCGACATATTTTGGATGATAATTATAAAAACCGGTTTCGCAAATTTCTTTGTAGTTGGATGGAGTTTTGCTCCAAGGGTTTTCTTTGCTCTTTCCGGTGACAAAACGGGCCATTTTTGGCAAAGTGCGTTTGTTGGCGACTTCTATGACGGCAACACCACCAGGTTTTAATACGCGGTAGAGTTCTTCCAGAGCCTTTTCTAAGTGCTCGAGATGGTGAGTCACGCGAACCATCATGAGGCCATCTAATTCATTATCTTTGAATGGAAGTTTGTAAATATCGCCGGCTTTGGTCTCGATTTTGTCTCCGTAGATATCCTTGGCTTGTTTTAGCTCGGTTTTGGAGTAATCGAAAATATAAACTTTGTGAGCGCGCTTTAAGTATTCGTTAGCAAGGCGACCATAACCACCGCCGATATCGGCAAATTTTTCCATTCTTTTGGGGAGAAGCTTTCTGATAGCCATGCGGTCAGCTTGGTCTTCGTATTCTCGATCGGCATCTTCCCAAAAAATTTTTTTGTAATCGTAACCGTTATAATCTGAAACCATTTTGTCACTCATGTGAATAATTATATCACAGTTTTAGATAGATGGAGTCTTTATGATGAATTTGACTGATTTGGCATCTACACCGCCAAAGGACTTGAGGATTGTATCACTGTATTATAAAAAATTCAATGACTACAACGCTTATGTTAATGATTGTCAAGAATTGAGCAAATAGTCTAGGAGCATTTTGGCAGTGAAGAAACCGGCTAGTTCATCAGATGGATCCAAGACAAGAAAATAATAAGAATTGGTGCGCTCAATTTCTTCTACGGCAAATTCTAGAGTGTCGGTAGTGTGGAGATAAGAAACGGTCCCTACCATGTATTTTTCGGCGCGGTCGGTTTTTTTGATTTCGAGGGCATTCAAAGCTTCGGTATGGATGATACCTTTGACGTGATTGTGGTTGTCGACAACCGGAAAATTAGTGAAGCCAGATTTATATAATTTGTCTAGCATAAGTGGGCCGAGCAAATCTTTGGCGTTGACAAAGACCATTTTGGATCTTGGTACCATGAGATCGGCAACAATACGATCATCAAAACTCATAACTGCGGCGATGCGGGCGCGGCCTTTTTTGTTTAAAATGGAAGTTGGAGTGCGCTTGATAACGCCGATAAAATCATTAAGGTCTTTGGGGGTGTAGAGCTCTTTCTTGATAGGTTTTGGTTCCTTTTTTGGCATAGAATTATTTTTGGCTTTTTCGTATTCTTTGAAACCTTCGGTATCAAAAAGTTCATTTTTGAGATTTTTGATTTTTTCTAAAAACACACCAGCCATGATATAATAATTATAACACAAAGGAGTAATATGAAAAAAGCAAGAGGATTTTCAGATATTGGTTTAATTGGTATAATTGTGGGGGTAATTTTGGTGGTTGGTTTTGCGATTTTGGTGACTGTACTGGTGGTAAAGGCGAATAATGAGAGAACTAATTTTGATGAGTATAATTTTTATTCGGTAATTGAACCGGATGCGCATAATGGTAATATTGGTGATCATGTGAAAAAAGACAAAGATGGTACTTATACGGGTGAGCCGGTATATATATTTGAATATGCAGATTTTCAATGCCCGGGCTGTGCATCTATTAATCCACGGGTAAATCAAGCGGTAGATGAATCGGATGGAAAATTGGTGGTTGTGTATCGTAACCATTTGTTGTCGTATCATCAGAATGGTACGGCGGCGGCTTCGGCGGCAGAGGCGGCAGGGCTTCAGGGGTATTGGAAAGAATATGCAGATAAACTCTTTACTGAGCAATCGGAGTGGGAATACAAAAGCGGTTCAGACAGGACTGCGACATTTGAAAAATATTTTACGGAAGTGACTGATGGTAAAGGTGATCTAGAAAAATTCCGTAGT
>JAGCBP010000006.1 GCA_017652105.1 Candidatus Saccharimonadota bacterium | reverse complement strand
TCCTCAACTTCTTTGGTATCCTCTTTTTCCGCTTCCTCAGCTTCTTTTTCCTTTTCTTTCTCATCCTCGGCTTCTTCAGCCTCATCATCAACATCTACTATCTCAGTATCATCCACTTCCTCATCATCCATTTCTGGAACCTTCGGCGCCGACTGCAAATCTTTAGTTACCGGAATTTTAGTTGCAGCAGCGAGCTTGATAATCGAAGGATCAGTTGTTACGATCACTGCAGTTTTTTCCGCATTGGTCGCAGTTTTCATAATCAACTTGATATTAACAATGCTCTTAAATACCCCCGCTTTTTTTGGTGGCACGAGTGCCACGATTTTTGATTTCGAGCCCTCGATTTTACCAATAATGTCGGTAATATCCTCCTCCGGCTCAATATATACCACATCTTTATTCATAATTCTACTATATCACACTTTCTTTTTAACCGCTACCATTTTTTATAAGTTTATGCTAAAATGAAAACGAAATGCTAAATATTTTTAATAAGAAAAAAACTGCCGAAAATCCTGCACCAGTCGCGCCTACCGCGTCACCAACCATGCCGCCAGTCCAGACTAATTTTGCCGAAATTGCTCTAAATTCTATTCATGATGGCGTAATTATGATCAACCAAAACGGCGTGATTCAGTTTATCAATCCCGCCGCTGTCACTATGACCGATTGCAAAAGCCCAAACAATGCTATTGGGCTCGACTATGGCCTTTTGCTAAAAATTGAAACCAAAGAAGGTCGCGAGCTTACCCCAGAGGAAAATCCGTTGATTCGTTCTATCCAATCCAGCCAACCGCTAGAAGGCTATGATTGCGCCCTAATTTCCGGCGCTTCCGCCAAGCGCATTCCGATTTCTATCACTACCATTCCGCTAAACAACGGTTCCAAAATCATTACTTTTAGAAATATTGAACAGGAGTTAGCCGAGGAAGGCGAACAAACCGAGTTTATTTCTACCGCTTCGCATGAAATGCGCACGCCGGTCGCCACTATTGATGGTTACCTCGCTTTGTGCCTCAATCCCCAAACCGCCACAGTTGATGAGCGCGCCAAAGGCTATCTCGAATCTGCCAAAAAAGCTTCCGAGCACCTTGGTCATTTGTTTCAGAATTTGCTAGATGTCACCAAACTAGATGATGGTCGGATTCGCCCACAGTTTGTCCCGGCCGAAATGATTAGTCTAGTCAAACAAATCGTTTCTGATCATGCCGCCAAGGCCGCCGAAAAAAAGATTGCTTTTTCTTTTGGCGCCAAAACCGCCGAACCAACTGATGATCACCGTTTAGAGCAAGTAGTCTACGCTTCGGTAGATGTTAATTTTATGCGTGAGATTATGGATAATCTCATTGATAACGCCATCAAATATACGCCCGCCGGCGGTTCGGTTTACATCAACGTGATGGGCGATGGCGACCGCGTACTCATCAATGTTACGGATACCGGCATTGGTATTTCCTCCGAAGATCTGCAACATATTTTTCAAAAATTCTACCGCGCCGACAATTCCGACACGCGTGAAATCGGCGGCACTGGGCTCGGGCTTTATATCGTTAAACAACGCGCCGAGGCTATGGGCGGCCGCGTTTGGGCCGAGTCGGCTTTTGGTGAAGGCACTACTTTTTATGTTTCGCTTCCCCGTATCAGCGCGGAGGAATATAATAAACGCTTGATTGCAGTGCAAAATGCTAGTATGATTAATAACAAAGGAGGAAATCAATGAGCAAAGTAATGGTAGTAGAAGACGACGCCGCTCTGAGGGAAATTTACAGTATTCGGATCACCGCTGAAGGATACGATGTGGTCACAGCTGGCGATGGCGAGGAGGCTTTAGCTGTAGCAGTCAAAGAAAAACCAGACCTGATTCTTTCTGATGTAATGATGCCAAAAATCTCTGGCTTTGATATGCTTGATATTCTGCGCCATACACCAGAAACCGCCAATATTCATGTGATTATGATGACTGCTCTTTCTGCCGATGATCAACGCGCTCGTGGCGAGCAGCTCGGTTGCGACCGTTATCTGGTCAAATCTCAAGTCGGCATCGAGGATGTTGTTAACGCAATCCATGAAGTGCTAGGCGACAAACCTAGTGAAAGCGCAAACAATGCCTGAGGGCCTTTCGGAGGCTGCTGCCGAGAATGAGCGCGCTCGCCCCGTAAAGACGGGCGCGAGCGACGCGTGCCCGAAGGCATGTTTGCGCTTAAATAAATTCCTCGCTGAGCGCATCGGTGTTTCGCGTCGCGAGGCTGATGATTTGATTGCGGCCGGCAAAATCATGGTCAACGGTAAACCCGCCGTAACAGGGGTAAAAGTTGACAAAAAAGACAAAGTATGCTATAATGGAAATATAATCCCGTTCAAGACGGACTACTTGTATCTTGCGATGAACAAACCCGTAGGTTACGTTTGCTCGCGCCGTGCTCAAGGAAACGCTCCAACTATCTATGAATTGCTTCCCAAAGAATATCAAAAATTAAAAACCGTTGGCCGCCTAGACAAAGACAGTTCCGGTCTGATTTTGCTAACCAACGATGGCGATTTTGCTTATGAGCACACTCATCCCAAATTCCATAAAGAAAAAATCTACGAAGTGGAGCTAGACAGACCGCTTGAGCCGCTCCATCAGCAAATGATTTCCGACTATGGTATTATGCTTGACGATGGCCCATCAAAATTCACAATTATTCACGAAAACGATCAATACGTTGTCAAGCTTTCCGAAGGCAGAAATCGCCAAATTCGCCGCACTTTCGCCGCATTGGGGTATCAAGTAAAAAAACTGCACCGAACCAGTTTTGGAATATATCAATTAAATAATTTAAAACCCGGAAAGTATGTTATAATTAAACCATGAGTACTATTTTGGGCTTAGATATTGGTACTGAATTTGTCAAAGCGGTTCTCGCCAAACCCGAGAAAAAAGGCAACATCGAAATTTTGGGCGTTGCCAAAGTCAGACAAAAAGATGGCAGCATGTACAATGGCGCCATTGCTGATATCCCAGCCGTAGTGGCTACTTGTGAGGAGGCTTTGGTTAAAGTAGAAGACCAATCTGGCGAACGGGCTAGCCTTACCGTAGTTGGCATCGCCGGTGAACTCATCAAAGGCAACACTACCACCGTCCATTACGCCAGAAAAGATCCTAAAAAACCAATCACCGAGACCGAAATGCAAAACATTATTGAGCGTGTTCAGCAAAAATCCGGCGAAGTCGCCAAAAAAACCGTCGCTCTCGAAACTGGCAACAAAAATGTAGAAGTAAGATTGATCAATTCCGCCATTGTTTCCCTCATGATCGATGGCTACAAGATTTCCAATCCGATTGGTTTTAATGGTTCGGACGTAGTGATTCAATTCTATACTGCATTTGCGCCGATGATTCACGTTTCGGCCATCGAAAAAGTTTGCGCCGAATTAAATCTCGACCTTCTCACCGTGGCCGTCGAGCCATTTGCGGTCTGCCGCGCTTGTCTTGGCGATGATCTTGATTCTAATTTTTCTGGCGTAGTCATGGATATTGGCGGTGGCACTACCGATATCGCAATTATCGATGACGGTGGCGTAGAAGGTACCAAAATGTTTTCAATTGGCGGCAGGAGCTTTACTCATCAAATCGAAGAAACCCTCGGCGTAGATTACGAAACCGCCGAGCAAGATAAACTAGATTTTGACACCGGCAAACTCGATGATGCTATCAAAGCCAAAGTCGAAACCGCGCTCTCGCGCAACCTCAGCGTGTGGTTTACTGGCGTAGAAGTAGCTCTAGAAGATTTTGCTAGCCTAGGCAGTCTTCCTCGCAACGTAATTTTGTGCGGTGGTGGCGCCGGGCTTTCGCTTCTCCAAGAACAGCTGGCTACTTCTGATTGGTACACCGGTTTGCCATTTTCTCGCCGCCCAGTGATTAACTTGCTAGATATTAATGGCTTACCAAACCTCATTTTGGGCGATTTTGCCTCAAAATTAGATCATTCATTCGCCACCGCTCTTGGCCTACTTCGCGTCGGTACTGACACTTTGGAAGGCACCCCAGAAGAGGGTGGCCTCAAAGCCAAATTCGCCAAACTTTTGCAAAATTAATTTATTCCAATATCGCTTTAATTCTACGAATCCCCGCCGCGGATGATTCTTCTTTGACAATTTTAAAATGCCCAATCACGCCAGTATGTTCTACATGTGGACCGCCACAAACCTCGCGTGAAATTGGCTTTTCAAAATCCCCGATTGTATAAACTTTGAGAACATCTGGATATTTATCCCAAAATTGCCCATGCGCCTTCAAAGTATCACGTGCATACGCCTTATCATACTCATCAAAGACCACCGGTAAATCCGCCAAAATCCATTCATTCACTTGGTTCTCTACCGCTTTGATTTCCTCTGGAGTTAATTTGTGATCGCAATTAAAATCAAACCGTGTCCTCTCAGAGGTAGTATTAGAACCTTTCTGTACGATATTCGGAGAAATCAATTTTTGCAGGGCTGCAAGCAACAAGTGCGTAGCAGTATGATATTTTACGGTTTGCTCGCCGTGGTCCTCTAGACCGCCTTTAAACATCCCCTTCGAGGCGGTCTGTGAACGCGCTCTTTGCTCAGCGAGGGCCGCATCAAATTCCTCTCGGTACTTCGGTGTTAGGTCGATCCCCTCTCTATAGCATTCCTCTACGGACAGTTCCAATGGAAAACCGTAAGTATCCTGAAGCTTAAAAATATCAAATCCAGATAGCGCTTTACCACTTTTTGCCATTTTGTTGAGTTCTTTCAACCCCCGGTTCAGAGTCTTTCTAAAGGCATTTTCCTCTTTCAAAAGTGTATCCAGAGCAGATTCTCTGTGAGTCAGAATTAAGTCCGGCAAATCAGCATAATTTTCCGCCACAATTGGCACAATCTCAGACAAGAAATTGGTAGAAATTCCCAGATCCAGCGCGCGGAGAATCGCTCGGCGCACCAATCGGCGCATTGCATAGCCCTGAGTTTTATTTGAAGGCACCAAACCTTGAGAAGCTAGTAGATATGCCCCCCTAATATGATCAGCAATTACCCGCATTTCATCGGTATTATTATCGTAAGATTTTCCCGAAATTTCTTCCAATTTTTCGATAATCGGCTGCATCAAAGAAATTTTAAACACATCAAACGAGCCAATCGCCGCCGCGGCAATTCTTTCTAGCCCTCCGCCAAAGTCCACATTTTTCTTTTCAAGCTCTTCAAACGAACCATCCTCAAGCCTTCGATATTGCATAAACACTTGGTTGCCAATTTCCATAAATCTCGCCCCATCTGAAGCTGGATGGGCTTGACCATACTTAGCCACATCTTGCTTGTCCTCGCCAAAATCATAAAATACTTCCGAATCTGGTCCGCAGGGGTCGCCCAGCGGTGTCGAATCAATCCCTCCGCCTCGGCTCCACCAGTTTTCTTTATCGTCATAAAAGAAAATCCTTTCCCCTGGTTTGATTCCGCGCTTGTCGCCTTCTGCCGCCGAGCCAATCTCGGCGATTTTCGCCTCTACCCCCGCTTTTTCAAATACTTTCTGCCAAATTTCTGCTGCTTCGGTATCTTTTGGAATGCCGTATTTTTCATTACCAATAAAACAGGTTACATAGATTTTGCTTGGATCTAGTCCTACTACTGAAGTCAAAAATTCAAAGAAATTCTCGATTTGCTCGCGCTTAAAATAATCGCCAAGCGACCAGTTACCCAGCATTTCAAACACTGTAGTATGCCGCGGATCGCCTACATCCTCAATATCCTGCAGCCGCATCGATGGCTGCGCATCACAAAGCCTCTTGCCCTCCGGATGTTCCTTGCCGAGTAAATACGGTAGCAAAGGCTGCATCCCCGAGCCGGTAAACAGCGTGGTCGGGTCTCCTTCGAGTACGAGTGGCGCCGGCTGAATCACTTTGTGTCCGTTTTTTACCTGAAAATCCAAAAATTTTTGTCTAATTTCGTTCGCATCCATAGAGATAATTATACCACAAAATTCCAGGTATTGCCAAACCACTCCGCTCGTGTTATTATAAGAATAAGCATTAAGAAAGGAGTTATAATGCCCCAAGCAAAAAAGAAAAAATCAACCAAAACTGCGAAAAAAACAATAACAAAAATTAGTCGCAGAAAAGCTGCCTCTCGCACTAAATGCAAAGGCATCGAGCCGCGTGAAAAATGGCATGTTTATATTGTGACATCACTAAGCATAACTGCAGCAATCTTGCTTAGCATCGACGCCGCTATTATGATTGTGGCGTAGTTATTCAGTAATTACACCGCCACCAAAACAAATTTCACCATCGTAAAATACGGCCGATTGCCCCGCCGCCGGCTTTTTGATTTTTTGCGCAAAATGCAAAGTATCGCCCTCAAGCGCAGCCGGAATCAGCGGAGCTAAATGCCGTAGGCGTACTTGCAAGTCTTTTTTAGGCTGTTCTCTTAGGAATATATCTTGCAATTTTAGCTCATCGGTCCAAATATTCGAGTCATTCAAATTTCTCGACACGTACACGATATTTTGCTCAAGATCCTTTTTGACCACATAATACGGCAACCCCGTATTTACTTCTCCCGCATTTCCCGAAATATACAGCCCATGTCGCTGCCCAATCGTATAAAACACCGCGCCTTCGTGATGGCCGACCACCTTCTCGGTCTCAATCTCTCTAATTTCTCCCGGCTCAATCTCTATATATTCTTTCAAAAAATCCTTCATCCCTACTTCGCCCACAAAACACACCCCCATCGATTCTTTCTTGTAAGCATTATGCAACCCGTTTTTCTCAGCCAATTTTTTTACATCTTTTTTTAGCATCCCCCCAATCGGAAAAATCGTATGGGCGAGAGCTTCCTCAGAAATCCGGTAAAGAAAATAAGTCTGATCCTTTTTCTCATCCACGGCTCTAGCTAGCTTTCCATCAATCACTCTAGCATAATGTCCAGTAGCAATAAAATCCGCGCCTCTTGCCATCGCTTTTTCATAAAAAAGTTTAAATTTGATTTCTTGATTACACATAATATCGGGATTTGGTGTGTTACCGGCCTTAAACTCGCGGAGCATATATTCCACCACCTTTTCAAAGTATTCCTTTTCAAAATCCCAAACCTCAAAATCAATCCCCAACTTCACCGCCACCCGCTTCGCATCAGCCAAATCCTCCGCCCACGGGCATTTCATTCCCGGAAGGTCCTTGGACCAGTTTTTCATATAAACGCCCACCACTTTGTAACCTTGTTCTTTCAAGAGTAGCGCCGACACACTCGAATCCACCCCGCCAGACATCCCCACAAACACGGTAGGTTTGGAAGGCGAAATGGATAGCCCTCCGGAGTTATCCATTTCGCCCTCTTTCAATGGCTACTGCTTCGTTGATCAGTCTGGCAGCTTCGTGAATTTGTTCTTCATTGTTAGTCTCGCCAAGCGTCAAACGTAGCGACCCGTTGATCTCAGAATCAGATAATCCAATAGCAGCCAAAACATGCGATTTGGCGCCTTTATTGGCAGCACACGCCGCCCCCGTAGACACATATACACCCTTTTCTTCAAGGAGAAAGATTAACCTCTCTGCATCTATACCATTATAGCATAAAACTATAAAATTGTCAAGAGAGTGCTTTTTATTAATTAGTTCGTAATCCACTAGCTCAGAGAGCAAAATTTTCCGCCAAGCAGCATACTTTTTGCGATTACCGTTCAGATGTTTTGTAGCCTCCTCCACCGCTTTGGCAAATCCAACTACCCCCGGTACATTTTCAGTGCCAGACCTCAGCCCCATTTCTTGCCCACCGCCGTAGTTTAGGGGATTCAACTTCACTTCGTGTGACACATAAAGACACCCCACGCCTTTTGGCCCATAAACCTTAGCCGCATTCAAAGTCAAAAGGTCCACCCCTAGTCTCGCCACATTTACATTGAGAAGGTTGAGCGCTTGCGAAGCATCCGAGTGTAGATACAAAGGTTTTTTAATTCCGCGAGACAATCTATCAAATCTCACCTCGCGCACGATCGTCGCGATTTCAGACAGAGGCTGAATTGTACCAAGCTCGTTATTGGCTAGTGCCACCGAAATCAACATCGTTTCGTCGGTAATTTTAGATTTTAGATCATCAATGAGAATCCGCCCATTTTTGTCCACGCCAACCGGCGCCCCGCCATATTTTTCCGCCACCTTCCGCACCGAATCATGCTCGGTTTCGAGATACAAACAAGATCCACCCGAAGCTAGTATTGAAAATGCCAGGTTATTCGCTTCGGTCGCTCCGGCAGTAATGACAATATCAGAAGCCTTAGCTCCAATCGTATGCGCAATCACGCCTTTAGCCACTTCATAATCAGCGGAAACTTTCTTGGCCGGCAGATACGCCGCCGAAGGATTAAAAAAATCCTCCGCAAAATACGGCTTCATCGCTTCAAACACTTTTTTACTCACCGGCGTTGCTGCCGCGTGGTCCAAATAAATCATAAAAATATTATATCATCAAACGTCAATTTTCGCTAGTGGCAAAACTGCTTACTCGCCACTGTTATTCTCGCCTTCATTGCCTTCAAAAGCCTCAACGTCTTCCGGCATGTCTACAGGTATTTCTTTGTTCTTCCTCTCGCGTTCTTTGGCCTTGAATTTTACTTCTATGCCTTTGTCTACATTTGTAATAACAAGAGTCTTCGCCCCCTGATCTATTTTGTAATCAAACTCGTCATTAAGGTCGTAGAGCCAATCGGTCTGAATCTTGAGTTTACCATTTTCGAGGGACCACTCAAAAGCGTAATCATTTAGATGCCCATCAGTGGTTAGCTCTCCACCACCAATACCTATAAAATCCCAAATTACCGCTGGTTGATCTTCTCTTTGCCATTCGCCGGCTTCCATCAAGAAATCCACATCCTCCATTGGTGGCTGTGAGTTTTTATTAATAATAAACACGACTAAACCAACTATCAACGCTACTACACCTAACGCAAGTACACCAAAGGCCCATTTTGGTACACTCGGTTTCTTAGACTTACGAGTATGATTTAAACTCATTCCACTATCATTCTGTGGTCTAAAAGCTTTTGCAAGCTCCCCCATATCTGTATTGTTTACCTCTCTTTCCATATAATTATTCTAGCAAAAAATAGGAAAAAAGTAAACGATTTAATAATACAATTTTGTTTTCATTAGTTTAAGATAATTTTTTGCCGCTATACGAAAATTATCAAGCTCCTCGCCCTCAAGTTTTTCGTATTTTTCACCAGCTACTCGCTTAAAAACTCCTGATGGCCGTACCTCATAGCGAATGGTAATATCTTTAGAAATACCAGCCGCATCTTTCCAACCTTCATACCAAATCCACACATTTTTTTTATGTTCAAAAAATTCTCTCTGGTGTCCCGCCGGAATCGGTCCAAACAGAGTACCACCCCATTGAGATTCTAAATTCATCAAATCTGTATAAGATAGGCTATTAGAATAGCGCGGAATATTCTGTTTTTTTCTTCTGAAAGCTAGTTTTTTCATCTCGCGTTTCTCCTCCGGCAATCTTCAATTTCCTCAGAAATCGCATTAAGTTCCTCGTAAATTTTGACCGAATCAGAGGTTGGCTTAAACTTTTCGGTATCAAAATCAATCGTTCCGCTTCTCTTGAACGCCGGTACATCCGAACTTGAAAAGTTTTTCTGCATTTCTTGTTGTCTCCCTCTCTATTTGGTCAAAATCTACGGCCAATTTATCAGATAGCCACTGGGCTATCTCATAAATATAACCACATTCATTAATTATACCACGAAATGGTACAGGAGTCAAGAAAGGCGCATCTGTTTCTAGCAAAATTCTCTCTAGAGGCGGCGTAGGAAGGGTTGAATAAGTCGCCATCCCGTTTACCCCTACGTAAAAATCCGTCTCTGTCAAAATTCGCTTCAGATTTTTCTTATTGTCCGAGAAAGAATGTACCACCCCGCGGATTTTCGGAAAATTAGAGATTACGGCAAAAAAATCCTCAAACGCTTCTCGCACATGAAAAGACACCGGCAAATTATTGTCGGAAGCCAGCTGTAGCATCTCTTCAAACAACCGAATCTGCGCCTCCCGATCATACTCCTCATAATGATAGTCTAGCCCTACCTCCCCAATCGCAACCGGAGATCCGGAAAAGTTATATTCAAATCCCTCCTTGCAATATTCAGGATGTACGCCGTATGTCCAATAAACATCCTTATGTTCGGAAGCAAACTCGGCAGCTCTAAGCGAGTCCTCGTGCGAAGTCCCGATGCAAATAATTTTCTCTACCCCTTTTTCATGCGCGCGTTTTAGCATTTCTTCCGCCTGCTCGGCGGTAAAAAATTCCCTATCGTGTAAATGACAATGCGTATCGATTAGCATATTATCATTGTAACATGAAAAACCTCCGAAATTAATCGGAGGTTAATTATTAGGTGGTGACATAATCAAGTTTTGCAAGCGTACAATAATGATCATTTAAAATATGGTCCAAAAAATACATGTATTGCTCTTTTTCACCGGTTGGCGCAAACTTAGTCCGACAAACTATCTCTGATGCATTTTCTAATCCTAGGCCGTATTCATGTTCGCTGGAGCGGTAAAAGTATAGCCACGGTAATATGTGAGAAGTCTTTTTGTCATGGCATATTTTGTAGAGTTGCCTACTCAGAGCCATTTGCCAAAAATGTTGATAGCTACAGGTGTGGTAGACCACTGACTTTACTACATCTACATGTACGATGCGCGGTATGCAAAATTCCTCTCCAAACCAAGCAAAATCCACCACAAACGGCACCCCTTGCTCTTCAAACTCCACCCACGCATGGTCGGTCCGCTCCTCAGTATTAGCGCGATATTTGCCAGTTCCCTGCACAAGCCTGGCTGTAGGATTTTTTTGTAGAATCATCATTGCAAGAGCCGCTGCTTCATAGCAAAGTCCATAGCCAACAACGCTGCCAAGTTGCGCTAAAAAATCATGTGTTATTACATCATACAAATTAACTCCATCTAGATACAATTTTTCAGCCCCGGCTGCTACACTAAGTATAGCATCCCCAAAAATTGGCTCGATTTTACGTATGTAGTCCGGAATCTGATGTCTACGTTCCTCAAAATCTCTTGAAAAAACCATAAAATCACCTCCTGTAAAAGTGCACCACCTAAATATATTATAACATATTATACTAGTTTTGTCGATTTTCGCGTTTTCGCTTAATTGGATCGAGCTGGCGCTTCCTGAGTCTTAGAGACTTTGGCGTGACCTCTAGAAGCTCATCATCTAGGAGAAAATCCAAACATTGTTCCAAAGATAATTGTGTATATGGTGTCAACTGAATCGCGCCATCCGAAGCGTGCGTGCGCATATTGGTGAGTTGTTTTTCTCGGCAGACATTAAAATCTAGGTCCTCTTTTTTGTTCGAAAGTCCCACGATCATTCCCTGATACACTGGTACCTGTGGTGGAATATACAAAATTCCCCTAGCTTGTGCTGCATCTAGTGCGTAAGCTGTCGAAACCCCATCCTCAGAAGCGATCAAAGCGCCGTTTCTTTCTGGGCGATATTTGGCATCCACCGGCCGATAGCCCGATGGAATTGAGGACATGATCACTGTACCCTTAGTGGCGGTGAGAAGGTTATTGCGAAGGCCAATCAAAGCCGCCGTGGATATTTCATAAACAAATCTCGTAGAGCCCGCAGTCGTAATCTCTTGCGATTTTAGCTCAGCCTTCCGGATGCCCAGCTCCTGTGAAACCGCACCCACAAATTCCGGTGAAACTTCAATCGTGAGAGATTCAATCGGCTCTTGCTTCACCCCGTCAATTTCACGATAAACCACTTCTGGCCGCCCGGCTTCTAGCTCATAGCCCTCGCGCCGCATCGTTTCAATCAAAACTGAGAGATGCAGTTCTCCTCGCCCAGACACTTTATAACCCAGACCATCCGGCTGAATTTTGAGGGCGATGTTAGTTTCTAGCTCTTTTTCTAGTCTCTCGGCAATTTGCCGTGAAGTCGTAAATTCGCCTTCACGCCCCTTAAGCGGCGAGGTATTTGGCCCAATATAAATAGAAAGAGTTGGCGGTTCTAGCTCAATCGTCGGAAGCGCCTCTGGATTGTCTCCAGTAGCAATCGTATCGCCAATATTGGCTTCGGTCACGCCCGTAATTGCCACGATATCCCCAGCAATTGCTTCCGGCACCTCTTCCTTCCCTAGCCCTTTGTAAATAAACAAATTTTCAATTTTGCCGGGTTTAGCAGCACCGTTTTGTAGCACTTTTACGCTTTGACCCTTTTTCAGTTTCCCGCGGAAAATTTTACCAATACAGTATTTACCCAAGTAATTGTCTGCTGCAAGCGCCGCCACGAGTAGCTGCGCCGAAGCGTTGTCGGAATCTACCGACGGCGCTGGGATATCATTAATAATTGATTCGAAAATCACATGGAGGTCGTCGTCAAGATCGGTGGTCTTTCCAGCCCGGCCCTCACGCGCAATTGCGTAATAAACTGGATAAAACAGTTGCGATTCATCCGTAGCAAGTTCCAAAAATAAGCTCTCTACCTCAGACAAAACTTCAGCGATTCTGGCTGCCGGCTTGTCGATTTTATTAATCACTACCACTGGCTTCAAATTAAGTTCTAGAGCTTTAGATAAAACAAACTTTGTCTGCGGCATCGGACCTTCCTGCGCATCCACAATCAGAAGTACCCCATCCGCCATGTTGAGCGTGCGTTCTACTTCGCCCGAAAAATCCGCGTGCCCTGGCGTGTCGATAATATTAATTTTGTATCCATTATAATGCACACAAGTTTGCTTAGCGGTAATTGTAATTCCCCGCTCGTGCTCTTGGTCCATTGAATCCATAATCAAGGTTTGAGACATCTCCGCCTGATTATCGCGAAAAGTATGAGACTGCTTCAACAGCCCATCCACAAGCGTAGTCTTGCCATGGTCCACGTGCGCGATAATTGCCACATTTCTAATCATATCTTTGTTCAAAACCATAAAAATCATTATACCATAAAAACAAAGGTGATTCAAGCGTATGTTAAGATATTGAGCTACTTAATCCATTTTTGTTTGTGAGCAAACCAGATTGCAAATGTCAAAATGACTGCAGTAGATATGGCAAGTATTGCGCTCCCGTTTGCGCTACTAGAGCCATTTGCAGACGCACCAGTGTCTGGTGAACCAGCTACTGTCCTTGATGCGATTGCGTAGTTAGAAAAGCTAGAAGTTTTAAATGTGATAGTATTAGCGACAGGATCGTAAACAGTAGGGATAACCTCATAAGTTCCATCGTGCTTTTCGTGGACAATAACGATTTCATTTCCATCTACCCCGTCCTCGAGTTTAAGCGTGATTGTAGCATTATTGTCTAGCTCGGTCACTTCAGTATCCCAAGATGCGCTTGCAGAACCCTTATACACTGTATTGTAAAGAGAAATGTTTAGATAATTAGAAATTTTATACCCAGCAGCCGCTGCTTTAAAATTCGAAATTGTGATACTATCAACATTCACATCTTCCACCTCAAGCTTAGCTGTCCCGATTTTCATCTTGTCTTCATTGCCCCCAAACTTAATTGCGCCAGCCGCGACCGCTCCGGATTGCGCGTCTACTATATTATTAACCGCTTCAAATTTTGCGCCTAAATGCCCATTTCCGCCTCGAATCGTAAAGGTATATTCACCGATATTTTCTTGTGGCGTAAAGGTCCCGCCATTAATGCCAAACGAAGTTAACTGATAACCCGCTTCTGGTATCAATTTGATGGTTAATACGGTCCCCATTGGGAAAGTTGCCGCACCAGTGGTTGGAGCGATACCAAGGCTATCATTCCAAGAAAATCCTGCACCCGCAGCATTCACCTCGGCTACGGAATTATAGGTGTTGCCACCATATACCGCCTTAACAAAACTAATTGTGCCGTGTCCAATAATATCATCTTCCACTGCTGTAGGAGAGTTTTCATCATTCTCCCACAAGAAATTTCCGATGAACATTTCTTGGTCAGTGATTTTATGGGTATTTATGGTCAAATTGTACGAAGGGGCAATATCAACTACGGTGTCAAATGCGATTTCCTGATTACTAAAATGAGATAAGAGGTTGCTAGCTCCAACTGGGAAGGTTGTATACGGTGTCCCGTTTATTGTCAAACTGTCTACAATTTCAATCCAGAGCGTTCCTATAGTGATTGTAGCTTTTCCGGTGGAGGTATCCTCGGCAACATCTACTCGTCCTTCTGGCTCGCTTAGCAGCTCAGCTGGTCTATTCCAAGTGGTATTTACGGCCCCAGTAGCCCGTGCTATAGGTAGAGGCATAAGACTAGCAGTCAAGACTAATACTATCCCCACCACACCCAACTTTGATAAATGTTTTAATTTTATGCCCATATATACTCCTTATACTTATTTAATTATAACACAGATTAAGCTCATGTATATAAAATACCAAAATTGACAAAAACATTAATCTGTGGTATAATGGTAATATATGGCAAAAAATACAAATTTCAACAAAATTTACGAACCGGAGCGTTGCTGGGTGGGTGACCAGCATAAAATTTGCTATGCCACCAAAGAGGAAGCCGAAATGGCTGCCCGTGTCGCCGAATACGACCACCATATCCCAGAAGGACTCAGTGTCTATAAATGCGAATACGGCGACCATTGGCACCTCAGCTCAAACTAGTCACCGCTTCCCGGTATTTGGCGCTTTTGGAATTGTTAAATTCCCTAGCCCACTTCTTTCAATTTTTACGTTCACGCTCCGCCCTCGCCTAGTATCGTTTAGCGGTATCAAAGTTACTATATTCTCCGTTGCAAAATCTAAATTTTCAAGTACCACACTATTGCCTTCGGTTACTCCTAGAATATAATCGTTTAGTGCCACCATTGTCTTGGAGCCACTACTATCCCAGCTCACCTCAAAAGATCCATCACCCAAGTCTTTAATAGTACTATTTAAAATTTCTGGCAAAACCACATCAGAAACATCAAAATCTTCCACCCTCGGCAGGCTATCATATCTAGAAATAATCGTATTCGTTAGTGCCGACAAATCGGAGGTGGATGAAACTACTGCACCATCCGTAGCCAAAGCCAAACTATTATACGAGCTCATCACTCCGCTTGGCACTACAAAATAGAAATTCACCGGATCAATCGATTTTGAAAGCGCCACCACCTCATCAAAAGTTGTCCCATCAAGATCCGGATTGTGATAAGAAGCATCGGTCAAAACCACTACCGACTTGGTAGAGCCAAAGCTCCAATTTAATTTTTTCATCATTTTGAGTCCCGCTGAGAGCAAAGATTCCGGCGTATCGCCACCACCATCTACTCTGATTGAGCCAAGCATAGTCTCAAAATTTTCAAGCGTACAGGTTTCAAAATTGCACCTTTCATGCGGCTCATACCCATCCGCCACATCTCGATAATCATAAAGTGCTACCCTCCCGCCGTTTTCAAAAGTCTGCCGCGCCAAATTCAAAGCCTCATTTTTATAACTATCAATCAGCCCACTCATCGACCCAGTCGAATCAATCAGAATCGCCGTATCGTGCAAAGACACAAAATTGTTTTCAACTCCAAAAGCTTTCGTAATTTTGTCAAAAATCAGTTTCGAAGCATCTCCATACAGCCCATCCGAAACATACGAAGTGTGGCTAGCAATACTAAGATAGGTTGAACAAAACAAATCTGTATGGTTGCACCAAGTCCCCATTTTATCTACCAAAGCTTCCGGTTGGTACGGCCGATACGAGCCCAGCATCCCCTCGTACACGCGACAATCCGGCACATAAATCCGATAGTTAGACAAATTGGCGCCTCGGCAAGCTTCCGGCATCGCGCCAAAACCTTCCGGTAAATAAATTTTTGGATCACCAAAAGTTGCCGCATAAACCAATCGATCGGATTTTAGATATGGCGCCGCCTTTGAAATTACCATTGCTCCCTGCGAATATCCCGCCACCACAAACTTAGTTTTCGGGCAGCTTGAATTATTCACCTCATCCATCAAGCGTTTAACGCCCACATCAACACTTGCGCCAAATTCGTAGGCATCTCCTCTCCCCACAAAAGTTGAGAGCAAAGTCCAAACATTCCCCACACCAATCGCCGGATAATCTAAATCCTCAAACTCATATTTTAAATCAGTCAGTCTTAATTTTGACTCCAGCTCGGATTTAAAAGTCAAGTAGTCTTGTCCACTCCATCTTTCTTGTCCCGATCCTCTCGCAAACACCACTTTTAGTTTCGGGCAACTCGCCGCACTCACATCCCGCGTTGTCAAAACACCCGCCGGCATTAATAAATTTACCAGAAGCAAGATACTAGAAAACCACAAGCATCTAAAAAATTTGGTATTTGCCCACCGTATTTTTTGTCCGATTTTTTTCGGCATAATCCTCCTTTTTTAAAATTTGCATATTATAGTCACACTTTAATCAAAAAATCAACCCCCCACCTGCAATTTCGTGTTATAATAGAGGTAAATTGGAGGAATTATGAGTACAAGCCAAAAAGAATGGGATGAATATTTCCTGAAAATTGCCGAAACGGTTGCGCTAAAATCCAAAGATCCATCCAGCAAAATGGGCTGTGTTATTGTCGATCAAAACAAGCGCGTGGTTTCGCTCGGCTACAACGGCATGATTCAAGGCGCCGATGAGTCCAAAATGACTTTAAAAGAGCGCCCTATGAAATATTATTTTGTCATCCATTCCGAAATGAATGCACTGCTCTACGCCCGCCGCGACCTCACCGGCTGTACTATATATAATAAAGTCGCCACTTGCGACAATTGTCTCAAACATTGTCTTCAGGCCGGCATCAAAAGATTTGTTTACAAAGAGCTGAGAGTTCATTCTCATTCCACCGATCCCAAAAAATCTATGACTAACGTTGAGACTGATGAAGCCATCATTAGGCTGCTTAGCAGCATGCCAGAAATCGAAACTCTTAATATTACCAATGGCAAAACTTACACCGAGGACATTTTAGATTCTTATCCCAAAGATTCCGAGGAATACAAACGCCTCAAAAAATGGATTTAGTCACCACTTAATCGGTTCCAAGCCGTGTTCTGCGAGATACTCATTGCATTTCGAAAAATGTTTGCAGCCAAAAAATCCGTTATAAGCCGAAAGTGGCGATGGATGCGCTGCCTCTAATACCAAATGCCTCGAAGTATCAATCAAAGCTTTTTTGTTTCGTGCATCTCTCCCCCACAGCATAAACACCAGTCCCTCTCGCTCGCGGTTCAAATACGCAATCACTTCAGTCGTAAAAGTTTCCCAGCCTTTGCCAGCATGCGATTTTGGCCGGTGCGCTTCCACGGTCAGCACCGTATTTAGTAGCAAAACCCCCTGCTTTTGCCATCTTCGCAAACTTCCCGACAAATTAGTGTGACACCCAATATCTGCATCAATTTCTTTATATATATTAATTAGGCTCGGCGGCACCGGCTGAGATGAAGGCACCGAAAAAGCCAAACCTTCCGCCGCCCCCGGCGTATGATATGGGTCTTGCCCAAGAATCACTACTTTTACCTTAGCAAGGTCCGTAGTAAAAGCCGAAAATACCAATTTTTTTGGCGGAAAAATTACTTTCCGTTCATATTCATCATGCAAAAATTCCGACAACTCTTTAAAATAAGGTTTTTTAAACTCAGAATCTAGAAACGCCTTCCAACTCTCGTGCATATGATATAATTATAGCATATGGCCAAATTATATTTCCGCTATGGCGCTATGGGGTGTGGCAAAACCATGCAGCTACTTCAAGTCGCCTTCAATTATGAGGAGCGCGGCCACCAAGTTTGTGTGATCAAACCAAACACCGATACCAAGCACGGTGAGCATATTTACACCCGCATCGGCCCAGAAAGAAAAACCGATTTTTGTTTTGATAAAACCACCAATTTATACGAAAAAATCACCAAAGAATACCAAAATGTCAGCTGTGTCTTGGTGGATGAGGCCCAATTTTTGACCAAAAAACAAGTTGATGAACTAATGAAAGTCACCATTGATCTTGATATTCCGGTCATGTGCTACGGCCTAAGATTGAACTTCAAACGCGAGGACGGTGGTTTTGAAGGCGCCACGAGACTTCTTCAAATCGCCCACGAAATTACCGAAATCAAAACCATTTGCGAATGCGGCAAAAAAGCCACTTTGAATGCCCGGTTTTTAAATGGCCAACTTGTCACCACCGGCCCAGATATTTTAATTGATGATGGCAAAACCAAAATCGAATACCGCGCCATCTGCCCCGCTTGCTACGAAAAATATCAGAAAGGAGAAAAATAATGCATATCGTGATAGAAGGTCAGGATGCTACCGGCAAAGACACCCAAGCGAATAAACTCAAAGAATACTTTGAGTCTCAAGGTAAAAAAGTTATTATATATTCCGAATCTGGTACCGGCAGTGATGATGAATTTATCAAAACGATTGCTAAATTAAATTATGGCTCAAAACAAGATATTGATAATCGTACTAGGGTAATGCTGTATCTAGTCAATCGCTACGAACAATGGCGAAAACTTGCCGAGCCAGCATTAAAAAATGGCGACATTGTAATTACGGCTAGAAATTGGCTTTCTACTTTGGTCTATGAAGGTTATGGCGCCGGAGTCAGTAAATCTTTTATTATTAAACTACACAAACTTGTTATGCCAGAGCATTATTTTAAGCCAGACAAAATCTTCCTTTTGACATTAAATGAAAAGGAACAAAGAAAACGCCTTGGCATTCAAGATAATAAAGATTGGGATCGCAAAAAAGAAGTCTGGAAATCAGAAGGAGATAGTTTCCAGCAAAAACTAAATAAAGCCTATCTCAAAATCGCTAAGGATTTTGATATCAAAACTATCGATGCTTCTGGTACCGTGGAAGCAGTATTTGAATCAATTCTCCGCGAACTGTGAATTGTACAGTTCCGCATAAAATCCGTTCAATTTCAAAAGTTCTGCGTGATTGCCACTTTCTACTATTTTGCCATCGCGCATCACCAAAATCAAATCGGAATTCCGAATAGTAGACAAACGGTGTGCAATCACAAAAGAGGTTCTACCATTAGTTAATTTTTCCAAAGAATCTTGGATCAGCTGCTCAGTCCGAGTGTCCACGTTAGAAGTCGCCTCATCTAGAATCATCATTGGCGGATTTGCCACCATCGCCCGGGCAATCGTAATCAGCTGCTTTTCTCCCGCCGAAATATTATCCGAATCTTCCGAAATTTCCGACTTATAGCCATTCGGCAAAGCTTCAATAATATGCTCTACGTTAGAAGCTTTGGCCGCCTTTTTAATTTCATCCAAAGTCGCATCTTTTCGGCCATAGCGCAAATTCTCCTCTACCGTACCAGAAAACAGCCAAGTATCTTGAAGCACCATACCAAACATTGCTCGGACATCTGACCGCTTCATTTCTTTGATTGGCACGCCATCCACCGTAATGTATCCCGAAGTCGGCTCATAAAAACGCATCAAGAGATTAATAACGGTGGTCTTACCAGCCCCAGTTGGCCCGACAATCGCTACTTTCATACCTGGTTTAACCAAAACCGAAAAATCCCGCGTCACCGGCACCCCCGGCAAATACTCAAAGCAGACATCGTGAAATTCCACCTCCCCTTTTACTTTAGGCAGTGTCAACGCCGGCTCAAGGTCTGGCTCTTCCTCAGGCTCAGACAAAAACTCAAAAATTCTTTCGCTAGCCGCAAGCAAAGCTTGAATTGTGGCGGTAGTAGATGCGATTTCGGTAATTGGCCGGTTAAACCTTGATACGTATTGAATAAACGCCTGAATGTTTCCAATCGGAATCTTTCCCTCAATCACGAACATTCCACCGAGTATACAAATCGCCACATAGCCTAGATTAGTAAAAATATGTGTCACCGGAAAAGACAAAGCCGAAAAGACCTGGGCCTTGGTCGCCACTTTGGCTAATTTTTGATTTGTCTTATCAAAATCCCGAGTGGCTTCCGCCTCGTAAGAATTAGATTTGATAATCAAATGCCCAGCATAATCTTCCTCAATTTTGCTGTTCAGTACGCCGAGAGTTGCTTGCTGCTCACGAAAATACTTTTGCGCAAAACTAGTAATTCTACCCACCACGACGACCGAAATTGGTACTACCACAAAAGAAATCAAAGAAAGTTGCCAAGAAATTAAAAGCATCATTACCATCACGCCAATTAGAGTAGTTAAAGAAAGTGAGACATCAGCAATCTCTTGCGACATCGAAGTGGTGAGAACATCAATATCGTTTGTCATCCGAGACAAAGTATCGCCGTATTTATGTTTATCAAAATACGAAATTGGCAAGCGCTCAATTTTTTCGATTACTTCATTTCTGAGGTCTCGCGTGTAGTTAGCCGCCACCACCGCCAGTATAAAAGCTTGCGCATAACTTAAAATTGCCGCCCCCACAAACAGTACAATCACAAGTATCGCTTTCCCGGAAATTGTCCCCCAATCAATATTAGGATACGACACCACCGCCACGTTAGTCATATCGCCTAGTATTTTTGGAATAAAGAGCGCCAACAGTGCCGAACCTACCGCCAAAATAATCGAAATCACAATCAGAAAAGTGTATGGCTTAATCGAGCGTTTAAACTCTTTCCAAGCAAATTTTTTGTTCTTGGCGCTTCCCGCAGTATTCGTATTAGGCCCCATTTTTTATCCCTTTCATCTCTTTTTCCCATTCGCGGTCGGATAGCTGTGACTTTACAATCGACTGATAAACATTACAACACTTCAGCAGTTCCTGATGCGTACCTTTGCCTACCATTTTGCCTTGGTCTAGCACAATGATTTGGTCGGCATCTTTGACTGTACTGACTCTTTGCGCCACAATCAAAACTACCGCATCTGTCACTATTGGCGCTAGAGCCTTCCGTAGATTTGCATCAGTTTTCATATCCAGTGCCGAAAACGCATCATCAAATATAAAAATATCCGGATTTTTACAAATTGCTCTAGCGATCGAAAGTCTTTGCTTTTGTCCGCCAGAAACATTGGTACCGCCTTGCGCGATGTGTGCGCTAAATCCGCCCGGCAATTTTTCAATAAATTTAGTCGCCTGCGCAATATCCGCCGCTTTTTTGATCTGCTCGGCCGTAGCCGAAGGTGCACCGAATTTAATATTTGAAGCAACCGTCCCGGCGAACAGAATTCCGCGTTGCGGCACTAGGCCGATTCGGTTGATCAAATCATCTTTTGAAAAATCTCGAATATTTAGCCCATCAATCAAAATCTCGCCCGAAGTAGCTTCATAAAAACGCGGCACCAGATTAATCAAAGTAGACTTACCTGAGCCAGTTGAGCCAATAAAGGCTGTAGTTTGCCCAGCTTCCGCTTTGAACGAAATATCATCAAGCACCTTTTCACTTGCGCCCGGATAGCAGAAATCCACTTTCTTAAATTCCACCGAGGATCTTTTGTCTGGTACACCCTTAGTTTTGTCTGGAAAATGAATTTTTTCTTTCGTCATCAAGACATCATTAATTCTGTGCGCCGACACGTTAGCTCTAGGCAGCATTACGAACATTACCGAAAGCATCAAGAACGAAATCATCACAAAAGTTACATATTCCGAAAAAGCGGTCATGTTACCAAGATAATTAAAATCTTGATTGAGAAGCGAAATCCCCACCCACGAACATAGAAGTGAAGTCCCATTAAAGATAATATTAATCAAAGGATTTTGCAGTTCCAAAATCCGATCAATAAAAATCAAAAGTTTAGTCAAATCTTTATTAGTTTTATCAAACTTTTTTACTTCCAACCTTTCGTTGTTAAACGCCCGCACTACTTTTATACCAGTCAAATTTTCCCGCGTGATTAAAGTAACTTTGTCAATCAAACCTTGAAAAATCTTAAACTTTGGCCCAACGATAGCCAGAATAATTGCAGCCGAAACCACTACTGCCACAATTCCTACCACAATAATCCAACTCATTTCTGGTGCAGTTTGGATTGCCATTACGAGGCCCAGTATACAAAAGAGCGGCGCCCTCACCATCATCGATAGAATCATAGTTATAATCATTTGGATTTGCGAAATATCATTGGTAGTTCTAGTAATCAAACTTGCCGTGCTGTAATTTTTGAGATCAGTCATATTAAAAGCCAGCACTTTAGCAAAAACTGCCGCTCGAAGGTCTCTCGAAAAATACGCCCCTATTTTTGCCGAAAAATAGCTAGAACAAAACGCCGCCGCTGCCGAAACCGCCACGAGAGCCAGCATCAAAAGACCATCTCGCCAAACACTATCCATATTCCCCGGTACGATACCATTATTAATAATATCTGCCATCAGAGCCGGTAGCTGCAAAGTTGCATATACTTGTGCCACAGTAGAAATTAAGAGCAACAAAACTTGCCACCAGTACGGTTTTAAAAACCTCAAAAGCTTTAGCATATCTATTATTATATCACAATTAATTATTTAATAAATTAGGAACCAGCGCCCGCATTTTAAGATAATGTTCTAGCGAATCGTATTCACCGTTATTATACATGCCGGTGGCGATTTCCGTGGCGGCATATACTCCTACATAGCGATAATGCCAGGTTTCGTACAGTCCGGTTGATCCATCCGCATTCACATTCATCGGCTCATCCATCGAGCCACCCGCCCAAGCTTCCGGGAATCTATCAATAAATCCATATTTGTAAGAATTGTTTTTGAGCCACTGCCACTCGGTGTGTTGATCGTACGTATCAGTATCAAGTGAAGTTCCATAAGTCGGGTCAATCAAATCGCAAGTCAGCCCGGTATGGTGATCAGAAGCGCCAGTTGGCATGCAGAGTCTTCCGCAACTTGTCCCGATTTCGCGAAAACACGATACAGTCTGTATCGTGTGGCCAGGATTTGCCACGGTATAATCAGCCAGCATTTTGTTTAACCATTCGGCGGCTTCTTTGTCCATCAAATTGTCACCATTATAACTATGCAGTTCACGAATTCCGTAAGTTTGCGAGAGGCTAATTAATTCCGATTTTCTTGCCGCAATAAAATCTCGTTCCACCATAAAATTAGGGTTAATCAACATCAAACGCCCGTATTGAATTGTTGGGTTGGCGGATGTTATATTTGTGATCGGTTGAATACTTGCAGTGCCCTCATCCATTGGCTGATTTTCAGGAGTTTCACTCGGAGTCTCTACCGGCTCCTCTACAGGTTCTGGAATAGTTTCAATTTCTTTTGGAACGACCATTGGATAAACTACCCAGATAATACCAAAAGTCACTCCACTCACCACCAGCATCAATAATGGCAAGAGAAAAATAATTTTTTTCTTTCCGGCCTTTTTTCTTTTCTTGGGCTGGCAAGGTTCTTGTGCCGATTTGAACTCATTTTTTAATTTCCCAGTCGGTCGGTTGGAAAGTTTAGACTTAGTAATCATTTTCTCACGCGCCTCTTTTTAATTTGCTGATGAAGGTAGATTAGGGGCCCCACTATAATATATATATAGTATGAAAATAGCCGCCAGAGCATCATTGCCCAGAATACATAGCCAGTTGAAAGTCTAGAAAATACCACATAAAATGTGCCTTCTGCCACGCCAGAGTTGCCTGGTGTCGGCGCAAAATATACCGCCGCTTCCACGCAAATACTCAGCAGGAAACATTCACCAAAATCAATATCTCCGCCAAAAGCTTTCAAAACAAAAAACGGTATAAAAGAAACTAATATATTAGAAAATAGCGACATCAAAAGCACCCCACCAGACAGCACCGGTTTTGTCAAAATCATTTTGACATTTTTGGCGTAGTCTCTTACTTCTGCTTCTACTTTTTCAATGGCTTCATCACGGTTTTTGACCAATTTTATTTTTGCAAATAAACGCACAATCAAATTAATAAATTTGGCTGTAGGCTTCGGGAAAAACATTGTCCCTACCACCATCACCGGCCAAAATGCATAAAATAAAAGCCCAATCCAAGCCGTAGCCAAAAGAACCGGGTAATGATTGCCAATTCCGCTAAACAAAAAACACGGAATTGCAATCATCAGAAAAGTAACTTGCCCAGAAATCATACTAAAAATTGGAATCGCCGTAGCCATCCCATTTTGAATTTTGCCGGTTTTTCTTAGTGTCAAAATTTGGGCTGGTTGCCCGCCTACTGCCGCCGGCGTGATTTTATCATAATAGCGCCCTAGCATGACAGTTTTGAAAGACAGTCGCCAAATTTCTTTGCGAGAAAAAGCATCTTTTCTCGCAGTCTTAATAATCATCAAGGCATACTTAGCGTATTCCAGGCAAATCATTACAATAAAGCATAGTGCTGCCGGTATAACTAGCCAACCATTCAAATGCACTTCGGCTAGCTCAGCCGCATTTTGGCTACCCGAAAATTCATTAACCGCGGTGGCAATAACTACCGAAGCACTAAAAATTATAAAAGCCACTGTCAAAATTATTTTTCGGACTTTTTTATTTTTTGCCATTTTTACTGCCTATTAGCTGCTTTGATATTTGGGTATTCGTCTACCAGCACTCTAACACATCCAGCAATTGGAATAGCAACAATCGCACCGATTAATCCGAACATATACATCCCAATTACCACTGCACAGAGAATCGCCACAGCTGGTAAATTTAATGCATTTCCTTGAATCTTTGGCGCAATCAAATTGTTCTCGATTTGTGCATATAATATATATACTACTGCAAAGATTACTCCAGCCAAAGGGTTAGTCGTGGCTAAAATTAAAGTCACCAAAGTGCCACCAATAAACTGACCAAACATTGGAATCATATAGAATGTCATCGTGATCATACCCATCGGGATAGCTAGAGACGACGAGATGTTGGTGCAAAGCGACAATATAAACACAATTAATGCCGAAGCACACCCATCAAGTACCGCTACGATCAACTGTCTCGATACGTAAGTAGATATTACATTTGCCATTTTTGACAAAACTCTCTTAGCTACTAGAACTGGTTTTTTGTTTTGCTCGCCACTGCTGATACTCTTCCAGAGCCGCTCCATCAAAGATGGTCCTTCCAGCAGGAACAATAATGTTAAAACCAAGACTAGGACTATCTTCATCCCTACATCCGCAATGCCGCTTACGCTCGCCACAAAGTTATTACCTAGCTGACCGAGCAAAGTTTGCGAAAGATTATTGAGTGCATTTACAATTTCTGCGTGAAGATCGTTGATCCCAAAATTATGGCCAAAATCATTAATTCCATCCCAGCCTCCAAAATTCTTTTCAATCATTTCCGGTGCCTGTTGAATGAATTTAGAAGTCTCGTTTACTACTACCGGACCAACTATCGCGATAATCCCGCCAATTATCACCACTACTATGATATATGCTAATGCCGCCGAAGCTTTTTGGTGTTTTTTCTCGGTACCAAAATGCTTAGTGAAGAAATTATCTACTCTATTTACTAGTGGTCGCAAGGCGAGAGCTAGAAAAATTGAAATCCCAATTATCACTAGACCAGTCAAAGCCTTGTCTATTATTACTAGTACGATTAAAATGATCAACGGAATCGACCAAAACTTCACAAAAGTCTTAGTATCCGTCTCAATAAGCTTAGACATATACCTCCTCCATAGACTTATTTTACCATATTTGGTATAATTATGTTAATAAATATGGCCAAAAAAGTTTTAATGCATACTTGCTGCGCTCCCTGCAGCGTTTATTGTATCGATTCCCTTCGCGCTGAAAGCATCGAGCCCACGATATTTTGGTACAATCCTAATATCCACCCGTATATAGAATACAAAACTCGCCGTGATTGTCTCAAAGATTATGCCAAAAAAGTAGGCGCCGAGGCAATTTTTATCGAAGATTACGGTCTTGATGAATTTTGCAAAAATGTCGTTTCCGACATCAAGAACCGTTGCGTCAATTATTGCTACAAGAAACGCCTCACCGAGACTGTGCGCTACGCCGCCAAAAACGGCTATGATGCCTTTACTACTACCCTTCTCGTTTCGCCCTACCAAAAACACGAAGAATTAAAAAAAGTTTGTGAAGAGTTGTCTAGGCTCTCCGGCGTAGAATTTATCTATCGTGATTTTCGCGTGGGTTTTCGCGAAGGACAAAAGAAAGCCCGCGAGGAAGGGCTTTACATGCAAAAATATTGTGGCTGTATTTTTTCGGAAGAAGAGCGCTATAATAAACAAATAGAAAGGGACAAAAATGCTAGTAAGTGATTTTAATTATGATTTGCCAGAAGAGCGTATTGCCAAATTCCCACCCAAAGTTCGCGGCACCACCAGACTTTTGGTACTAGACAAACAGACCGGCAAAATCAAAGATTCTTATTATAAAGATTTAGTAGATTTTTTGAACCCGGGCGATATTTTAGTCTTAAACGACACTCGCGTAATGCAGTCACGCATTTTTTGTACCCTTCCCGACGGCCGCAAACGCGAATTAGTCGTTCTAGAAAAACATGGGTTAGAGCCTCAGCGCGTGATGTACCGCGGTAAACTTCACGAAGGCGACAGATTAACGCCAGGAAATATTACTATCAAGCATATCTTAGGTAACGGCATCGCTGAAGTCGAGTCGGACACTCCACTTGCCGAGCTTGCCGAAAAATACGGTACCGTACCCCTTCCCCCATACCTTCATCGCGATGCTACTGATGATGACAAAAAACGCTACCAAACTATTTGGGCTCGAAACGTAGGCTCTGCTGCTGCGCCCACTGCCTCGCTCAATATGACCGAAGAATTATTAGAAAAATTACAGAAAAAAGGTGTAATTGTTAAATATATTACCCTTCACGTTGGGCTTGGCACTTTTTTGCCAATCAGGACTGATAAGGTTGAAGATCATCAGATGCATTCCGAATGGTATTCCATCCCTCAAGATACGATTGATGCGGTTGTCAAAGCTAGGCTTGCCGGCCAAGGCGCCAGGCTTTTTGCGCTTGGTACTACCGTGGCTCGCACCCTAGAATATTATGGTGACACCGGTATCCTTGAGGGCGAGAACGATATATTTATCTATCCAGGCTACGAATTTGAAGCCATCGATGGTTTGATCACTAATTTCCACGCACCAAAGTCTACTGTTTTGATGCTAACCGCCGCATTTGCTGGTTGGGACAATTTGAAAAACGCCTACGACCATGCTGTCAAAGAAAAGTATAATTTTCTAAGCTATGGAGATTCAATGCTGATATGCTAAAGTTCGATATCGAAAAACAAAACGGTTTAATGCGCGCCGGCGTGATTCATACCCCGCATGGTGATATTAAAACACCGTGTTTTGTTGGTGCTGCCACTAGAGCCGCGGTCAAGGCCTTAACTATGCAAGAGATGCGTGATTTGGGCTCGCAAGCTATTCTCGCCAATACTTACCATCTCATCCTTACTCCCGGCCCAGATTTGATCAAACAAGCCGGCGGCCTCGCCGAGTTTAGTAGTTGGCACGGCCCTACTTTCACCGATTCGGGTGGATTTCAGATTTTTTCCCTTCCCGATGTCAAAATCACCGAGGAAGGCGCCAAATTCAAATCACATATCAATGGCGACAAATTAGAAATGACACCAGAATCATCCATGCAGGCGCAATGGGCCATCGGCGCAGATATTCATATGGCTTTTGATCAATTAGCAAAATCCGATAACAAAAAAGACATGAAGGACGCTATGGACCGCACCCACCGTTGGCTTGACCGTTGCATCGCCGAGCATCAACGCTTAGAGACAGAAACTATTTCTGTTCCCCAGTATTTGTATGCCGTAGTCCAAGGCGGCAATTTCAACGACCTTCGCGCCGAGTCAGCCAAGTATTGTGCCGCAAAAGATGTTGATGGTTTTGGTATCGGTGGTGTATTTGTAGCCGAAGGCATGGCCGAAATGCTAGAAACGGTTAACTCGATTTTGCCAAACGACAAACCTCGCCACCTGCTCGGCATGGGCCAAGAGCCAATTGATTTATTCGTGGGCGCTGAGTATGGCTGTGATACTTTCGATTGTGTGGCCCCTACTCGCATGGCCAGAAACGGCAGCCTTTATACTCACGATGGCCGCATTAATATCAAAAACGCCAAATACAAAAACGACTTTACTTCCCTCGATCCAGAATGCGATTGCGAGTGTTGTAAAAATTACAGCAGAGCCTATTTGCACCATTTATTCAGGACCGATGAAATCACCGCCAAAGTTTTGGCTTCAATCCATAATGAGCATTTTGTCGTAAAAATTGTCGATCGAATCCGCGACTCAATTTTAAGCGGTACATTCAAAGAATATAAAAATCAATTTTTGGCTAGATATTATAGTGCCAAATAGCCCCATCTTCGGTGTCTTTCAAAACGATCCCGCGGCCTAAAAGCTCATCTCTAATTTTGTCGCTTGCGGCAAAATCTTTTTTAATTCTTGCTGTGTTTCTTTCATGAATTAAATCGTATATATCAGATGATACGTCCGGTGTATCGTCGATTAATTTTAGCCCAAACAACTCATCTACCATTTTCCAATCATCTAAACTGAGGATGGAATTATCGATCAATGCACAGGCTTCAGCGGAGTTCAAATTATTGCTTACCGCTTCTAAGATCGATCCAAAACTTCCCTCGCTTTCTACCGGCTCTTGATAGCATTCTGCAATTCTTTCTCGCCAATTTTGTCTCCGGTTGCGAGCAGCTTCCAGGCTTTCGAAAGTAAAGTTTCTTGTTCCCTGGTAATGACCAGAGAGAAGCCACATCTTGTAGTCCATTGGTGAAAAGCCTCTAGCATCCAAATCCTCTAGAGTGTAAATATTACCAAGCGATTTAGAAATTTTTTGCCCATCAACTGTAATAAAATCACAATGTAGCCAAAATCGCGAAAGCTGAGTCCCCCACGCTGCGTAAGTTTCAGCAATTTCATTAGTGTGGTGGACCGGAATGTGATCTATTCCGCCGGCATGAACATCGATCGGCTCGCCAAGCTCTTTATGAATAATCGTGGCGCATTCCAAGTGCCATCCTGGATACCCTGGCCGACCTAGATAATCCCAACGCATCGCGTGCTTTTCTCCCGGTTGGATAAATTTCCAAACCGCAAAATCCGACACATTGCGTTTTTCGGAAGAAAATCCTACTCTCGCCCCCGCCTTCAAGCCTCCCAAGTCTAATTTAGCAAAATCAGCATATTCGGCAAATTTTGAGGTGTCAAAATACACCCCATCGGAAGTTTCGTAAGTAAAACCATTCGCGCTCATCAAATCTACTGCTTCCATATCATCTTGGATATAGTCTGTAGCTCTTGCGATTATATCTGCCGGCAAAAACTCTAATTTTTTGTAATCGTTTAGATAAATTTGCGAAAAATATTCAGCTACCTCAAACGGTGTCTTACCCGAAAGTCTAGCACCCTTCTCTAGTTTGTCCTCACCCTCATCCCCATCCGAAGTGAGGTGGCCTACATCGGTCAAATTCAAAACTCGTTTCACTGCATAGCCATTCATTTTTAAACAGC
>JAGCBP010000005.1 GCA_017652105.1 Candidatus Saccharimonadota bacterium | reverse complement strand
TCTTCTTCTTTTTCTTCTTTCTTTTCATTAGAAGGCATTGTTTGCGTCTGGTTTTGTTCGTTAATTACAATTTCTTTTTCCGCATTATTATTTATTACTAGCACTATTATTGTTGTTACCGCCAAAGCCACCACCAAAACCCCGGCCCCCCACCACAACCACTTCCGATAATTTCTGCGCACAACCATTCTAATATTATTATACCTTCGTTTTTGATATTTTTCAATTACATTCAAACATTCTTTTAATTTTGTAAATTCGCTCCGGTCTATGATATAATAGAAATATGAGTTTTACCGTTGCCAACGCAAAAGAGAACACTCTATCAAAAGCAGTAAAGAGCAACAAGTACTGCATTGACGATTACGAAATTGACTTAAAAAATCAAAATGATTCCCACGCGATATTAGCAAATCACGCTATCAAAACCAAAGCAAAGCAAATCTTAGACGTAGGTTGTGGCGTAGGCTACATCGGGCGCACCATCAAAAAACACCAACCCTGCACCGTTGATGGCATTGATATAGATAAAACCGCTCTAAAAATCGCCAACAAATATTACGACAATACTTTTTTATTACAACTTGGCGACAAAACCGACAAGGCCTATCTTTCCTTTCTAAAAGATCCCAAAGTCTACGATTGTATTATCTGCGGTGATATTATTGAGCACCTCTCCGATCCGGGCTATATTATTTCTATCCTTGCAAAAAAGCTTGCCCCAAATGGCAAAATTCTCATCAGCATCCCCAACATTGCCCATATAGACGTAATCGCTAATTTACTAGACGGTCGTTTTAACTACGGCGAAACTGGCATTCTAGACAACACTCATCTCCGTTTCTGGACCGAAAGTTCATTTTATGACTTTATCAAAAACATCAACGAGCATTACAAAACCACCCTTAGCCCTAAATTAATCGGCCAAACCATTATCAGCCAAAATTCTTTTGACACTCAAGATTTTTACGAAATTTGTGGAGAAGAAATTTTTATTTTTCAAAATCTTTTTGAACTAACAAATCAAAAAAACCCCACCATTCCCCATCCTCGTAAAAAATCTAATTTTGTTAATCTCTCTACCGCCATTGCCGCCAGAAAAAAGATCGCCACTCTAGAAGCCGAGCTTGCAGAAAAAGACAAAATCATCCATGACATGGAAGCTAGCCTCAGCTGGAAAATCACCGAACCACTTCGCAAGAGCAACGCTTTCTTCCATAGTCATAAAAAATAACCTATGTTAAAATGTAACCATGAGCAAAAAGCAGCGTACTCGCAAAAACAAAACGACTAAAAAAAAGTCTACTACGCCAATTGTCTCTAAAATTCTTTTATTAATAATTATTATTTTCATTATCGCGATTTCTGCTCTAAAAGTTTCTGAATTTATCGTTTTCCGGCAAGAAAATTCTTTCCCGAAACTAGAAATTTCCCTCAAAAAAGCCCCTATTGAACAAATCAACGGCGGAGAAAAAAGCACTATCTACAAAGAAAATACCGTTTCTTTCACAAAAGACGGCCAAACTACTGATTACGACAACGTAGAAATTAAAGGTCGCGGAAATTATACTTGGCTGCTGCCAAAACGTAGTTATCAAATCAAGTTTAGCGAAAAACACGAACTTTTTTCATTGCCAGAAGCCAAAAAATGGATTCTCCTCGCTAACTATGCCGATCCTTCCTACCTCCGCAACGACATTGCCTTCCACTTAGAAAGCCTTCTTGAAAATCCGTATGCCACTAGCGGCAACTTCGCCGAAGTATATTTTGACAAACATTACAACGGACTCTACTATATAACCGAAAAAGTAGAAATCAACAAAAACCGCGTCAATCTCAAAGATCCCTTAGGCGTTATCGCCGAAATTGACAATCTACACAACACCGACGAAACTTGTTCCCTAGTTGCCAGAAACGGCGAATGTCTCTCAATTCATGATTCTGTCAATTCAGACAATTCTCCTGAAGGTGCACTGGATTTTCTCAATAAATTTAATCAGCTAGAATTTGCTATCGCCAAAAAAGATTATGCTCTTATTGAAAAAATCGCCGACATAGATTCTTTTGCTAAATATTTCTTGCTTAGCGAATTCACCAACAATCCCGATGCCTATAGCTCTAGCTTTTTCTTCTTTATGGATGGCCCAGACGACAAAATTCACGCCGGTCCCGGTTGGGATTTTGATATGTCTCTTGGCAACAAAATTTGGACAGCCGATGGCGTTGAATACGAAGCCTTTCTCTCACCCTCCAATTCTATGATCCTCAAAGATCATCTCTCAAAAGACAAAATCGTAGATCTTTCATCGCCTTCACATACCGAGCGCATTTCTTCTATCGTTTACGACCTTCTATCCATCCCCGAATTCAAAGCTCGCGTCAAAGAAATTTATCAAGACACCCTCTCAGGTAAAGGCGACGAACTTTTAGATTACATCAAAAATCAAGCCGACTACATTCGCCCCGCCGCCCTCCGCGACCAAGAACGCTGGAAATTAAAAACCAATTTTGATGACGAAGTTGATTATCTCATCGATTGGGTAGCCAAACGTTACGATCACTTTGAACAAACTTACGGCGCAAACTCCTCCACAGAAACACCTGGGGAAACTATTCCAGATCCAGCCCCAGAATCTCAGCCGCCTTCAAAAGAATAGCTTTATCCTCTTCAGAGGCATCGACTAATTTAACCTTGAATAAATTAACCGTTTCGGTGTGCTTATAATCCAAAACCTCAAGCGATCTTGCTTCTCCAGGAACCTTTCTGAGGGCTCCTTTAGCCACCAAATTATCAATATGTTCCGCTACGGCCGACACCGATGTAAGCCCCAATCCTTCCATTATTTCTCGATACGATGGTGAATGCCCGTTTTCTTCCATAAAATCACGTATAAAGTCCAAAACCGCTAATTGTTTTTTTGTAAGTTTTGTGCCGTTCATGTTATAATTATACAATAATGAGTGCGAATAAATCAATTGATGGGCTTTCTACTCGAGCGGCTAAAACCTCGGCAAAAACTAAGGTTTCTAAATCTAATCAGCCAAAAGTTAAGACTCCGAGTAAAAAAACTTCCATCAAAAGTTCCCCATTTGTAGTTAAAACCGACCGGCCAGAAAAACCAGTTAAAACCATTTCCCCGGAGGATTTTGCTAGCGCACCGGATACTAATATTTGGGATTCCCTAAAACCTGATGAAGACCCCGATTTCATCGAAGCAGAGACCGAAGTAAAACTTGAAGAAAAAATTGTTGAAACCAAGGAGGATTCTACTAAAGAACCAGAGGAGGAAACCTCTGTCAGCTTTTTAAAGCCCGTTCAAGCGTTTGATTTTAACGAAGAAGAAGGATTGACCGAAAGCGAGGAGACCATAGAAGATATGAAAAAAACTAGCAAAGAAAAAACCGAGGAATTCGATTACGGTGAAGAAATGTCTAAAAAAGCCAAAAAGGCCAAAAAACCTAAGAAAAAAATCAGTAAAAAACGCAAAATTATTAGTATTACCGCTCTAATTATCGTTTTGTTGCTAATCGGCGGTACTCTATGGTTAGTCTTTTGGGGTAATGACATTATTGCCAAAATCACCGGTGGCCGTGGTAACATTTTTGACTTTTTCACCGAAACTTACGAACCGCTAAAGACCGACGAAAACGGTCGCACCAATATCCTAGCCTTTGGTACCGGCGGCTACAACATGGACGGAGATGAAGGCAATGGTGTCCATGATGGCGCCCAACTCACCGATTCTATTATGCTTATCAGCTTCGACCAAAAAACCGGTGATGTTGCCATGCTTAGTCTTCCTCGTGACTTAAAAGGCCCAGCTACCTGTACTTCTACCGGCAAAATTAATGAAGTTTACTGGTGTAATGGCGGCGGCGGGGATGCTTCTATTGAGCAAGAAGAAAAAGCCGCTAGTGCCCTTATGCGAGATGTCGGTTCCATTCTCGGCGTAGATATCCAATACTTTGCCCATCTCAACTGGGGTTCTCTTGCTTCAATTGTAGATATTCTAGGCGGCATCACTGTTACTCTGGATGAAGACATTACAGACTACTACTATACTGAAGCTGTTTTTGAAGCCGGCAAGCCTTACACCATCAATGGAGCCGAGGCCGTGGGTCTAGCTCGCGCTCGTCATGGCACTTCCGGCGGAGACTTTTCACGCGGGGCTTCTCAACAAAAAATCATCATCGGTATCAAAGATAAAATCTTAGAAAAAAATCTTTCCCTCGGAGATATCCTCGGCCTTGTTAATACTCTAGGCGACAATCTCCGCACTAACTTCTCTGTTTCCGAATTAAAGACTGTTGCTCATATGCCAGAAATTCTAGATTTCGATGTGATGCGCCAAATTTCCCTCTACCCAGACTATATGACCACCGGTAATATCAACGGTATTTCCTACGTTCTACCAAAAGCTGGCGCCAGTAATTATAATACTATTAGAGCTTATGTTGCCAAACAGCTATCTAGCGATCCTCGCGATTACGAAGAACCTACTATCGCCATATATAATGCATCCGATACAGCCGGCCTAGCCGCCGATGAAAAAGCCAAGCTAGAAGAAAAAGGCTACACTATTACTTTAGTAGATAATGCCCCTGAAGGCGATTATCCATCTGGAATTAGCCTTTATGCTATCACTAAAGAAAAACCAGGTACCAAACAGCTTCTAGAAAAAGACTACAATTACGAAGCAAAAACTGTAGACCAACTACCAGTCACCATTGATCCAAAATACGACTTTATTATTATCTTAAATAATTAAATCTTACTAATAATTATCTTCCGCTCTCTGCCTTCGCCCTCAGAGTGCGTTTCGATGTCAGAATAATCTTGCGCCACCTTATGTACTACACGCCTGTCTGCCGCATTTAGATTAATCGTCATCGGCTCGCCGGTTTCGCGCACTTTTGCAATCCAGCCTTCAGCTTTGGAAGCAATCCTATCTTCCCGTTGCTTCTTATAATTAGCAATGTCTATACTCACCCGAGTAAGCTCAGCATTCTTGGTTACCAGCGCCATCATCACAAGATGTTGTAAAGATCTCAAATTATCCGCATTGCGACCAATTAAAAGCGAATTCAAAGATGTAGAAGGCACAGATAGCTGTATCACTTCATCTTCTGCCGTAGCATATACCGCCACATTTATTCCGAAAAAGCTGAGTAAGTCCTCTAGATATTGGCTGGCGAACCTAATCGATTCTTCTTTATTCATATTTTATCTCCTTTTCTTTTTATTATCCCTTGCGGAGATTCTGGTAACTTTTGTTCCTGTTTTTTTGTTTTCTACCACCTCAGCTTCTCTAATTTTTGCCACCTTACCGAGCTTGCGCCCTTTTTCAGACTTTTTTAATTCCTCTATGAATGCTTTGTCGGTATTATTATCCATTTCGTCGCGCACTTTATTAAAGATCAATTTCTGTTGCAAAATCGTAAAGATGTTGGAAAGGAAGTAATAAAACGCCAACGCACCATGCAAGTTAAACATAATGATAAACATCATGATTGGCATCATCTTAGACATCTGCCCAGTAGCTAGTCCCGAAATCTCACTATCATCCACTTCCTTGCCATCTTTAGCTTCTTTCAAAATCTCGCGGAATTTCTTCTTCTTTTCGCTCTTGCCAGATGATGTCTGCTGCTTTGCTACGAAGTACTGGGCAAGCGCCGCCGCAATCGAGATTACCAACATAAATACCGCGCTCCAAGAAAATCTCGCCGGGTTGATCACGTCACTTGCTTTAGCAGTTAAATCAATTGCGTTAAACAACTTTGGATCAAAATCGTATGCACGTTTTTCTTCTGCTGGTATTTCTGTGTTAACTGCATCTTCTAAATAATCTTTTTGCTTGGCTTCAAGAGTGGCTATTTCCGAGCCTTCATACGCTACAAAATCATAAGCCCGGTTCATTAAATTATCTTGCGGAAGCGGTGTCGCAATCACTCTAATCGCCGAAAACACCGCAATAAAAATCGGTAGCTGTATCAAGAGCACCAAGATAGATGCAAACGGCTTTACATTATATCGCTTATAGAGATCCATAGTCTGAAGGGACTCTAGTTGTTTGTTCCCGTTGCAATTTTTACGAATCTGGGTTAACTCCGGCTGAATCTTTTGCATCAACCTAGTTTGGATTAATTGTTTCTTGGTCAGCGGCCACATAAATAGTTTTACCAAAACAGCCAAGATAATAATTGCTAGGCCAAAATCGTGCACCAAGTTAAAAATCATGAACTGAATATTTACAATCGGCTGTACTACCAATATATCGAGCAAGGCGAATGGTCCAAAATACCCTCTAATATTCCCCGCCACAATCGAGCCGGCTACAAACAAAATTACAAGTAACAGAATAATGTATTTTTTCACACTCTTTTTATCCATTGCTCTTATTATATCACACTTTACTATCTTGTACTAGTTCGCCTAAAGTTTTTACCAGCTCATTATATGGCATCCTTGAAACATCCGCCGAGTACACCACAAAAATATAATCTCTTTTCAAAGGTAAATATTCAAAATTGGTTCGAATCGCTTCATAAACTCGCCGCCTTATTCGATTTCTAGAAACAGCTGTCTTAGACACCTTCTTAGATACTACTACCGCCACCCTAGTAAACCCCTTCGTATTGTCACAAAAAACCAAAGACATCTTCGGCTTGCGAATAGTCTTCCCCTTCTGATAAACATACTTCACTCCCCCGCGGGAATGAAATCGATATTTTTTCGCTAACATCCTATATATATTATACTATATAGCAAGTTTTGCGCGGCCTTTAATGCGGCGACGCTTCAATACCTTCCGGCCATTCACCGTAGCATTTCTTTTCATAAAACCGTGTTCAACTTTGCGTTGTTTTTTGTGCGGTTGATAAGTCCTTTTTGGCATAATATTTTCCTATACTTTATTATTTTTCAAATTCTTGTTATAGTATAGCACACTTTTCCACATTTTTCAAAGACTTTTCCACACACTCAATAGGTGAACCCTCAAAAATGTGGAAATCTCTACCCCTGTTTTAATTTTTACATATTAAAAAACATTTTTCTACCACCAAAATCTGTGGAAAACTTTCAACTTTTTTGCTATAATACTAGAAAAGGAGGTCTAAAAATGTACAACGTGTGGGAAAACGTCTTAGCTGAGATCGAGCAAAAAATCTCTTCTAGTAATTTTTCCACCTGGTTCCATGATACTTCTCTTATTTCCACTGACGACGGCCATATCATCATCGGTGTTAAAAATTCCTTTTTTATTAAACAGCTTCGCTCCAAATTCTTAGACATTATCAAAGAAGCCCTTATTAACAACGATATAAAAGTTAAAGATATTGACTTTAAAATAGAAAATAAGTCAAAGTCCAAAGTTCATCCCCGTGAAATTACTAGCTTTGTTTCTGTCAAACAAAAGCTTCCTTCGCTTAATTCCCTAAAAGCCACCAAAAACCAAAAAACCGGTCTCAACCCTAAATACACTTTAGATAATTTCGTTATCGGCTCTAACAACGACCTAGCGGTCGCTGCTGCCAAAAGTATTATTAATAACCCTGGCACTTCATATAATCCTTTTTTCCTTTATGGCGGCTCCGGGCTTGGCAAAACTCATTTAATTCAGGCTATTGGTAATGAAATCTTAAAAAATCATCCAGACTTTAAAGTTCTCTATACCCCGATTTCTGATTTTTACGCCGATTTCGTAGATTCCGTCTTAAAAGGTAAAGGCAAAGAATTTAGCACTAAATTCCGTTCTTTAGATGTTTTAATTATTGATGATTTCCAACTCATCGTTAATAAGGAAAAATCTCAGGAGGAATTCTTTAATATATTTAACAACCTCCACCAGTCAAATAAACAGATTATTGTTACCTCAGATCGTCTCCCATCAGAAATTAAAACCGTAGACGAACGCATGGCTAATCGACTTACTTGGGCTGGCGCATTCGACCTTCAGCTCCCTAAATTCGAGGATAAATGTGCTATTTTGCGCTCCAAAGCTAACCTCACCGGTGCCGAAATCGAAGATGAAGCCATCGAATACATCGCCGAAAATGTAAACACTAACATTCGTGATCTCGAATCTGAGCTATCCACTATATTATTGATGTCAGACGTTCGTGGCCTCACTCCACTAGAACTTATTAATAATGGCTCTGTAAATGTCTCTCATGAACCTAAGCTTCATACTGCCACTCCAAAGCGTATTATCGAAAAAGTCGCTAAATATTATAGTCTCACACCTACCGAGCTTAAAAGCAAATCTCGTGTTGCTAATATTAAAAATGCTCGCCAAATTGCTATGTATTTATTATCTGAAGACTTGAGCCTTAGTACCAACAAAATTGCCGCCGAGGTTGGTGTTAGCGACCATACTACTGTTCTTCATGGCGTTAAGAAAATTAAAAATGACCTTAAATTAAATTTCAATCTCCGAGAACAAATTAACGAAATTAAGGGCAAAATTTATGACTAGTTTATATATTAATTGTGTAAAACTATGTGTAAATTATATTGCAAAACCCGTGCAAAAAAATGTGTATTTTTTAAATCCTCACATATTCCGGTGCAAAACTCTTAATTTTTCACACCTTTTACCCATCGTTTTTCACCAGCTTTTTAACAATTATTCTATAGGTAACCACCCCAATATTTATCCACTTTTTCACAGCCACTACTACTACCATTACTATATAAAAAATAATATTAATAATTAGAAAGGAATAAAATGGAAATAGAAGCTTCCGCCGAAAAACTATCAAAAGCTTTAAACAATGTTAGTCGCATCGCTACCTCAAAAGTTACTTTGCCGGTTTTAAATAATGTGCTTATTAAAGTAAAAAACAAACAAGTTTCTTTAATTACTACTAATCTCGATATGGCCATTATTGATTTTCTACCTGTTTCAAACTCTAAGGATGGTGTTGTCACGGTTCCAGCTAAACTCCTAGCAGAATTCGTCTCTACTCTCCCTAAAGAAGAAAAAGTAAAAATTATCTCCAAAGATGATAAAATTACTATTACAGCCGACAAGTATTCATCCACTATTAACGGTTCTCCAGCTGATGATTTCCCAGAACTTCCAGAAATAGACGAGAAAAAAGCTGTAGTATTTAAGATTGGTGCTGAAGAATTTAAAACCGGAATCAATCAAGTATTGGTAGCTAGTTCTAATGATTATAACCGCCCAGCTCTCACTGGTGTTCATTTTTACACTTCAGATAAAGCTCTTTATGCGGTGGCGACAGATGGTTATAGGTTAGCTAAGAAAAAATTTATTAAAAACGTTCAGAGCGAAATTAAGGTTACTATTCCATCCAACTCACTTCAAGAAGTTGTTCGTTCCCTCAACGATGAAGTAGAGGAAATTGAAATGTCGTTTAATGATGATCTGGTTCGTTTCCGTTTGGGTGAGCTGGAAATTATTTCTAAAATAATTGATGCTGAATATCCTAATCCTGATAATCTTATCCCTAAAAAACCTGAAATTTCTGTAGAAGTAGATAGGGAGGAGCTTATTCGGGTTACTAAATTAGCTGGGCTTTTTGCTCGCCATGCCACCAACGATATAATCGCTTGTGAAGTGAAAGCCCCAGATATTTTCTCGGTTTATTCTATTGCAAACGAATATGGTGAAAATAGCTCATCTTTAATTACAGAAACTAAAAAAGAAGGCAAAATATTCCTTACTTCTCGCTATCTTTTAGATGCCTTAAATGTTTTTACTAACCCTAAAATACTAATTAATTTTAATAACGGGTCCGAAAACCTTAATATAATCGAACGAATTTTAGTCTTAAAAGAGCCCGGCTCTGATGATTATATCCACACTATAATACCAATACCAACAGACGATATCCAATGATAATAAAATCAATTAGTCTCAAAAATTTTCGCAATCACAAGCAATATCACCTGGATTTAAAACCCGATACTACATTAATTCTAGGTGAAAACGGCTGTGGTAAAACCTCTGTCTTAGAAGCGATTTATATTTTAACCCAAGGTAAAAGTTTTCGCGCTACCGATCCAGACATTATTAAAAGAGACACGGATTTTTATAATATAAAACTAAAATATGATACTGGCGAAGAAATTATCGCAAGTTATGACCGCAAAACCAAAATTTACAAAATTAAAGATAAGAAAAACCGGCGCTTGCCCGCTAAAAGTAAATATCCAATCATCTTATTTTTACCAAGCGACTTAAACTTAATTACCGGCTCGCCATCACGTCACCGAGATTATTTTGATCGATTTTTTTCCGTTCTAAACCAAAATTATGCCTCCGCTATTAATAAATACAATAAAGCAATATTGCAGCGCAACCGGCTTTTAAAAGAAGAACAAATTGATCAAGCTGCCCTTTTTCCTTGGAATATTTTGCTCGCCAAAAACGGTATTATTATTAAAGAACTCCGTAGTGCCCTTATTAAAGAGATTAATGAGCTCCTCACCCCAATCTATCATACTATCGCCGATAATAGTGATGAAGTAGAGATCGAATACATTACCGACCTATCGGACACAATTACCGAAAACGAATATTTAAATTTACTTGAAAAAAATTACGAAAAAGATCATTTTCTAGGCCACACTAGTTTCGGCGTCCATCGTGATGATTTTGAGTTTATTTTTAACCATAACTTAGCTGATGGCTCTGCCTCTCGTGGCGAAACTCGCTCAATTATTTTAGCGCTCAAATTTATTGAAGCTAAAATAATTAACGAAAAGCTCGGCCAAAAACCTATTATTCTCTTAGACGATGTTTTTTCGGAATTAGATGATAAACGCCGCGAAGCGCTAGTTAGTAATTTTAAAAATCACCAAGTAATCATTACTAGTGTCGATAGTTATTAGCTAGCTCGTTGTAATACTCAGTAAGAAATGCAATCACTGGATTTTCTGAACCTTCAAAATATTTTAAGTTAGAATATGCTGTTTCATCCCCATCATATTGGCGGAGTGCATCGGTCGCTCGAGCTAGCGACACATATCTTTGTGCGTATTTGTATTTTTCCCAATCTGGGTTTGAAGTGGAATTTACAAATACTTTGCCAGTAGCAATCGCTTTGTCCTCTTCTGATGCGCCTAACCAGGCCTTAATAAGAGATATAATGTTAGAAATAAACGGTATAGAAGACGATTCTTTAGAAATCGCTTCCAGGATTCCTCCATCCATCACTCCGATCGGGGTAATTCTCTCATTATTGTATTTAATAAAATCTGCCAGAACCGAATTCTTTTTAACTTTCCTAACCCCTCCCTCCAGTTCCGTATTTTCTTCTACAAAAGCATTGAATTCATCGTTATGAAAAGTATCATTGAGGGTAGAAGTATCAAAAGTGTCAATCTCTGAGCAAGTGGCTGTCCCTACCCCACCGATTGAGCCAATTGTTTCGCAGTTTCCAAAGCTAGTAAGATAGTCATTTTCATTATTATCCGCGAAAGTTTTTGTGGTCATGCTACCGCCAAAAACTTTAAAGATATTAGAAAAAGCTAGCTTATGAACAATTGAACCAAGAAAAGTATTTGGTGAAGTAATATCAAATGGGCTACGATTCATCCTATCCACTTCTTTGTCCATTGCTAGTATATCAGAAGTAACTTTGGCGTATTCTTTGACCGAATCTCCATCTCCCACCGTAGAGCCGCTAGTTTTTGCCAGCATCCGACCTACATTTACTGCTCCTTCCACCAACATTTCACCGCCATAAACTCCGCCAATTGTTTCAAAACCATTTTCCACGAGCGAACTATTTAGTGTAGGAGTCGCTGCCGACAAAGAATCATAATTTGCCGCTGTTTCGCCAGAGAACAAGTATCTTCCTATAGTACCTTTATTTTTTTCTCCAGTAGAGGTAACTGTACTATTTCTCGTTTCATCAGACACATTATCAAACCCAGCTTTGTTCCCGACGGTTTTCAGTACCCTATCCGATGCATAATTTGTCACATCATTTACGTTTACTTTTTCTCCCGACAATATCGCGTATAAACTTGGCGATTCTAGCATACTTCCTTTTACCTTTATCTCCTCGCCGGTTTTTACATCTACTACACTGGATTCTTGTTCGCGGAAAAGATAATTCATTGCTTCGTTAATTTTGGAATTACTCCCCTCTCCCGCCTTCATCTTGCTAATATTTTCCATAAAAGCCATAAAGAAAATTGCCGATTTTTGTTCTTTTGACATAATGTCGGCATTATTCAGCGCGGTCGTAGCGTCCATTGTCGCTTTCCCCTCGTCCTCATCTAAATTGTTTTCTGCCACCATTTTGACAAACTCCTCTGCGCTTGTTCCAGAACTGGCCTTTTCGCCGATTACTTCGTATTCGGTATATTTTTTTCCTTTTTCATCAGTTTTCTCTACCAAACCTACAGTACTCACGTTAATATTGCTTCCTTTGCCCACTAGCCCTGTCATCACCGCATCAAAATCTGAACTTGCCGTGTAATTGTCTCTATTCGTACCGATTTTCTTAAACACCATCTCAGCCGATTCGTCATAATAATATGCCGCTCGATCATAAGTAGCCGCCGTAAAAGCTTTGTAGAGATTTATATCGCCTTTAACTTCAGTCACAAAATTCCCCGCCGGAATAGTTTTTCCTTTAAAAATCAGACTAGTCCCATCTACTTTTATCCCCTGCGCTTCCAGCCTTTTTACGGTGTTTGCCGGCACTTCACCAGAAGCTAAGGCTTGCTGAAAAACCAAAATTTTACTTTCTACTGCATCGGCATATTGTACGTCAGTCGCCTCAATTAATCTTTCCGAAATCGCCGCCGGAATCAAATTTCCAAATGAAAATAACATCGCAAACACAACTATCATCAAGGTAATTAACCCAATCGCTCCAAAGGACTTAAACTTGCTACCGCTTCCGGCAGCAATAGCCTTCCCAGTTACATTAGTAGTGATTGCAGACCTTTCACTCGCCTTCAAAATATCTTCGGCAGACATATCTATATTATACAATATATGTTATAATATGGCTAGTAATGCAGTGTGAAAAATTGATTCCCGGCGGCTTCGCCCTTGCCACAAGCAAAGATGGCAAGAAGTTCTTTTTTTGGAACGCTCTCCCTGGCGAAACAGTCACAGAATATCAAATCGCCAAAAACAAACCTTCTTACACTGAGGCTATCGCTACTGCTATAGAAAATCCTTCGTCATATCGTGTGGAGCCAAAAGATGCTCACTTTTTGTCCACTTCTCCCTGGCAAATTTTAAATTATGAGTATGAATTAAAACAAAAATCGCTTCTCGTTCAAGAAATTTTTCGCGAGCACGGTATTAATATTGAGTCGCCAGAAATTGTTACTGACGGCAAAGACTATTTTTATCGCAACAAAATGGAATATGCACTCTACTACGATAAAGAAAAGCAAAGAATCTTCCCCGCTTTTCACGCTCGCGGTTCGCATAGCAAAATCCCTGTTTTAAATTCCTCTTTAGAGCGACCAGAAATTTTTCAAAAGGCCGTTGAGATTATTAACGAACTAAATCAAAAGCACGAGGAGGCACGCAAATATCAATCGCTGCTTTTGCGTTGCAACCAGAAAGGTGAAGTCTCCGGCGGGCTTTACGAAAATCATCAACCGCACCCAGTTTTTAAAAATCTTACTGATACTATTCTAGGCCACGAATATTCATATTCTCCCAATGGCTTTTTTCAAATCAACCTCCCAGTTTACGAACTAGCTCTAAAAGAAATCAAAAAATATATTGATACTGATGAAGTTTTAGACCTTTACGCCGGCGTTGGCACTATTGGCCTCTCTGTCGCAAGAGACCGCAAGCTAACTTTGGTGGAAGTGGACAAGTCCGCCTACCGCGAACTAGAGAAAAATGCTGGCACTGCAAAAACTATTTTAGATAAATCAGAAAATATCATAAACCATATAAACAATACGGAGACAGTTATCTTGGACCCTCCTCGCGCCGGCTGCGACCATAAATTATTAGAGCGGCTCCTAGAAGTTGCTCCACCAAAAATCATTTATCTTTCTTGCAATCCTGCTACCCAGGCTCGCGATGTCAAAAATTTGCTAGAAAAATATCATATTGAAGCAGTTAAGACTTTTAATTTCTTCCCTCACACTCCACACATAGAAAATTTAATTGTGCTATCATTATAATATGGAAATGTCAAAAAAACGTACGCTTTGGTTCACGCTAATCAATACATTCCTTTTTATTAGTACTATTATTGTGACTTATGTCACCCTCAGCTTTGGCACCGTAGCTGGCCAAGTAGATACTAATGTGGAGGAGAGCTGGTTTTACATCCTTACTTTTACAGTTCAAAGCAATATTCTTCTCGGCCTTATTGCCTTTGCTGGCGCAATTTTTGGCGCTAGGAATCTTAAAGGAAATAAGTCTATTCCCAAAAGTTTTATCACTTGGTATTTAGTGGCCGCTTCTGCTGCTATGCTCACCGCCATCACCGTAATTTTGTTTCTCGCGCCAGGGCGAGCTCTGCAGGGCAAAAATTATTTTGAGATGCTGATGGGCCCGATGTTCTTTTTTCATTTTTTCAACCCCTTCCTTTCCGCTATTGCCCTTATTTTCTTTACTGGCGGCGAAAAACTTAATCTTAAAAACTGTCTGTTCTCTCTTATCCCCCCAACTGCCTACGCGGTGCCATATATTCTAAATGTAGTAATTCTCAAAAATTGGTACGATTTTTATGGCTTCACTTTTGGCGGCAACAACTGGGTCGTGCCGCTGGTGTTCATTGTGTTTGCCGGAATCACCTTTAGTATAGCTGCACTTCTAGCTTCTTGCCACAACCGTTACGCTAGAAAGGCTTCCCTTTCCCCCTAAAATATGCTATGATATAAACATGCGGAAGTGTGTCCGAGTGGTTTAAGGAGCACGCTTGGAAAGCGTGTGTAGGGGCAACTCTACCGCAGGTTCGAATCCTGTCGCTTCCGCCAAAAATAAAATCGAGAGCTTGCTCTCGTATTTTGTTTTTGAAGGGAGCACCGAGGATTATAAATCCTGTCGCTTCCGCCAAAATAGTATGAAAAAGCCCCTACTTAGGTAGGGGCCTCAATAGTACAGTTTTGGTTCTTCCGCGATAAACATACCAACATCATAAGCCTCGTTTTCAAGATACCCGGTCAGATGTCCTTTTTGGAGGGCTCTAAATATGTATCCATTTTTTTCTTCCGATACATCTTCTAGCTCCTTAATTTCAGGCTTGAATTGCCAAGTAGAATTAGCGATTTTGTAGGCATACCTATCGGTGAGATACATCTGTAGTAATTTTTCCTGCGTCAAATCAGAGGTAATCTCACGCGGATCGCAAAAATCATGCCATGCGCTACGGAGTATTACGCCGTCCACCAAAGGATCATAGATATAAGCCTTGTCCTGGAAAATAAATTCTACCCAAGAATGCTTGTAGTTTCTCTCGACTCTATAGCCTTCTCTCTGTATCGTGTTGACTGTGCCACAAAAACGACGGTCCGTACTTTTAAGTCCGAGGAGAGCTAAAACAGAGAGAAAATAACGATACCCACCGCTGGGGTTGACTCTACGCTGCCAAAAATTGCTAGTCTCACCAGTACGTCGATTCAAAAGAAAAATTTTTTTCTGCATTTCTCCTGCAAAATATCTATCAGCCATGTATGAATTAAAACTACGCATAATGACCTCCTTATAAAAGTACAAAAACCAAAACGTCCTATATATCAAAATTATAGCATATTTAAGAGAAAAATCAAGTATAAAAAACCCCCGAATCGTGCTATAATTGACTTAACAACAAAAACGGGAGAGCATTTTGAGCGTTCTAGACAATACAATTATCAAGCTAAACGGCATCACTAAACGTTATGGTTACGGTGACACTACCTCTTATGCACTCAAAGATTTTGATTTAGAAGTAAAACGCGGCGAATTTATTATGATCATGGGCCCCTCCGGTTGCGGCAAAACTACCCTTCTTAATATTATTGGGCTTTTGGATCGTTCCACTGAAGGAGAATATCTCTTAAACGGCGAAGACGTATCAGATATCTCAGCTCGTCGCCAAGCCCGGCTTCGCGCCAAGAAAATTGGCTTTGTTTTTCAAGATTTTAACCTCATCCAAAACCTAACTGTCATAGAAAATGTTGCGCTACCTCTAGTCTATGTCAATCGTCCGCGTACGGTTAGACTCAAAGCCGCATCAAATGCTCTTAAGCGTTTTCACCTGAACGAAAGAGAATACTACCGCCCGGACCAGCTCTCCGGCGGGCAAAAACAGCGTGTAGCGATTGCGCGCGCCATTGTTTCGGATCCAGAGATTATTTTAGCAGATGAGCCTACTGGCAATCTAGACTCTCGTTCGTCCAGTATTGTGATGGAAGAGTTGAGGGCTATTCATGAAGAGGGCAATACTATCATCATGGTTACCCACAATCCTTCCCTTACAGTCTATGCCACTAGAGTCATTAATATGCTCGATGGCCAGATCGACACCGACGTCAAGACTGTGGCAGATCATAATCTCCCCCAGCCTATAGAAGTCAAAGCTAAAAAACGCCGCGCTCGCAAAATTTCCCGTACCATCAGCAGCGAAATCAACCCAGAGGAGGAAAAATAATGTCATTACTCGTCCGCACTCACATCAGATTGGCTCGTGCTTCCATCAAACAAAATCGCACTCGCTCTTTTCTCACTTGTCTTGGTATCGCCATTGGTATTGCTAGTATCATCTTGATACTGAGCCTTACTGGTAGCATTTCTAATCTCATTAAAGGTGAAACCAAAAATATCGGTGCCGATCTTATCGTAATTCGTCCGTCTCACAATAAAGATTCTATTACCAGCATCGTGGAAGAACTCACTGCGGCCAACTCTTTTGAAAGAAGCAGCCTTACTCTCGCCGACATTTCTACCGTCTCAGAAGTAGAGGGTGTTACCGCCACTGCTCCGATTGCTATTTCCACCAACACCCTTTCAAACGAAGAAAATACCGTCCCCTCCGCCACTATTCTTGGCACCACGCCGGAATTTAATACTATCGAACCTCTTGCACTCAGGTATGGCGTCTTTCTCAACGAAAAAAATAGTGACACCGCCGCCGTTATCGGGCATAATCTAGCCCTCAATCTATATAAGACCTCAAATCCAGTTGGGCGGACTCTTACTTTTCAAGGGCAGCGGTTTATTATTATTGGCGTGTTGGATGAAATCGAAGAATCTGTTAACTTTGATAATGTTAATTTTAACAATGTACTGTTTATCAATATCAACACCATGGATAAACTCATGGGTTCTACTCAAATTCAACAGATTAATGCCAGGGCGCTCAATACTAGTTTGCTAGAGCCTATCTCAGAAAACATCGTAAAAGCTCTAAAAGACAATCGTTATGGCGACACCAACTTCTCGGTTTCTTATGGCGACTCTATCTCTCATCCGGCCAGCAATCTTTTGAATATTATCTCTACTTTGCTTGCTCTTGTCGCCGGCATTTCTCTTGTAGTTGGCGGCATCGGAGTAATGAATATTATGCTCGTATCAGTATCTGAGCGCACTCACGAAATTGGTATCAGAAAAGCTGTCGGCGCTTCTGGGCAAAATATTCTAATGCAGTTTATGTTTGAAGCGCTTATCCTTTCTGCTATTGGCGGCGTCCTAGGTGTTTTTCTGGGATATTTTGTCGCTTTCTTGGTTTCCCTAGTCACACCGTTTAGTCCGTTCATTAGCTGGCAAATCGTAGCCATCACTATTGTTACTACTATTGCTGTAGGCGTTATCTTTGGTACTTATCCAGCTCTTAAAGCTTCCTGCAAGAAACCGATTGATTCCCTAAGGCATTACGTATGAGTTTTAAGACTAAGCTAGAAAAACTCCCCTTCTACAACGACGCTGTTCTCCCGTACCACTATGCTCAAAGCCTCATTGCTGGCACCAAAAATCATTGGCCGGGCAAAAAACTTCGCGTTATTGGCGTGACTGGCACTAATGGCAAGACTAGTACCTGTTTTATGCTTTGGCATATGTTGAATCAAGCCGGCTTCAAAACGGGTCTCATGACTACAGTGGCGTGGGGTGTTGAAAAATTAGAGCCTGAGCTTGGTCACATGACTACAGTGGACGCCATTACTCTAAATAAGCGTATCAAAAAAATTGCGGATTCCGGCGCTAAATTTCTAGTTCTAGAAGTTACTTCTCATGCTCTAGCCGAGTTTAGGACGTTAGGTATTCCCTTTGAAATTGCTATTTTTACTAATCTCACGCATGAGCATCTGGATTACCACAAAACTTTTGCTAAATATCGTGCTGCCAAGGGTAAATTATTCAAAAAAGCCAAGTTTAGTATTCTAAATGCCGATGACCCCGCGAGCCTCTACTACCAAAAACTCTCGAGAGATTATATCACATATGGTATAAAAAATGGCCAAAATCGGGCGTCAGACGTTAAACTTGGTGTAGACGGTGTGAAATATTCACTTGGTGATATAAAAATTGAGACTAAAATCCCCGGCGAATTCAATGTTTATAATTCTATGGCAGCGGCGCTTGCCGGCAAGAAACTAGGTCTTTCAAACGAACAGATCGAAAATGGCATCAAAACCCTGGAATCTGTTGAGGGTCGGATGAATATTATTAACGAAGGCCAAGATTTTACCGTAATCGTCGATTATGCTCACGCCCCAGATGCTTTGGAAAAAGTTTTTGAATCAGTTAAAGACCACAAAGGCAGGATTATCTCTGTCCACGGTGGCGCTGGCCGGCGCGATCCTTCTACCCGACCAATTAGGGGTGCAATTCTTGCTAAATACTCCGATTTAGTCATTATCACTGAAGATGACTCTCGTGATGAAGATCCCGAAAAGATCGCCGAAGGCTTCATCAAAGGCGCTGAAAAACAGGGTAAAACCCTTGGAAAAGATCTCATCAAAGAGTTGGACCGAGGCAGAGCTATTGAGCTAGCCTTAAATGAGGCCAAAAAAGGTGACTTAGTCCTCATCCTCGGTAAAGGCCATGAAAAAACTATTTTGAGAGCTGATGGTCCCCATGATTTTGAAGATAGTAAAGTGGTAAGAAATTTACTAACTAAGCTTCGTAATTAGCGATTCCGTCAAGAATTTTTTCTGTATCAATCCCCAGCAGTACTCCAATCGCGACTGCACACGCCATATAAGATACCACGGTTTCTCCAGATACAAACGAAGCTACAGTCTCAATATCCGAACGGATAGACATGGTGGCTTCTGTACCCTTAGGATAAAGTTTGGAGTTCAAAACTTTTACTCCTGTGCCAGTGTTTCCAAAATCCAAAGTCTCTCTCACTCCTTTAAAGTCCTTAAAGGTGTCGTAATTGATATCATCATGGTTTAGAGCTACTAGGTTTGGTTTCATATTAAAGAGAACTTTTTCATTCTCAATGTATTCCTCTGGTGTCATGTCTTTGAGTCCGGCTGTCACAAAGTTTGTCATCGCCGCGACTTCTACCGGAAGCCCATAAAAGACGTTATCTCTAAGCCCCTCTGCCGGCACAGTCACAATTACATAATTAGCTCCCGCTTTCCATGCATCAGACAAAAACTTATGCAAAACCCCCATTTTGAATGGCTGATCAGAGGCGAATACCGCCACTTGTTCGCCGGTAGCCCTCAAAATCTCGTGTACAAAATGCGCCACGATAGTTTTGCCAGTGGTGCCCGTAATAGCAATCAACTTCATATCTTTCATCGGATTACCGTAATAAGACCGAAGTAATCTCGATTTTATTTTTTGCGAACGCACCTTCATCCCACCGTTTTTATTTTTGCCTTTTTTATCACTCTCCTTCTTCATACTTTTATTCTACCACTAAACCTCAAAAAAACAAAACATAAGGGTAAATAAAAAATCTATCTAGACAAAATAAACTTTTTATGCTATAATAATAAAAAGCACATTAAAAAGGGGGTGTTGATATGGCAACGAAGCAAAAAAACAAGCTTGAAGCATCTGATAGCTACAAAAACGCCGTCAAAAAGCGTGAGGTGGATGTCTTCCGTCAGAGAGCAAACGAAATTGCAAGCGAAAAACGGAAAGAAAAGAATGCGGTTTCGAGGCGAAGAGAAGGTATGTTAGCTAAGCGTCAGAGGAAGATAGATCAGAAAAGAGCCGAAATAGCTGGATATAGGAAAAAAATAAATAGGGCCCAAAAAATAATAGATGACAAAATCTACGCCATGCTGGGTACACTATCTTTAGTCGCCTTTTCTCTCACTAGCTTAATGGCGATTATCCTATTCATAACCAAACGCGGTTCTAGTAGCGCTATGGTTTCTCTGATCCTCGCTTGTATTTTTATCTTCGTCTCTTTGTGTTTTCAAGGTGCAGTTTTCGAAGCCGAAAAAGAAATTAGGGAGTACGAAGAGAGAATCCGACTTGTTCAAAGCCAAATCGAAAAATTAGAATTACCGTCGCATAGATAGCGGCGGTTTTTCGTTTGCTACATCGTTGCAAGGTTGACTTTTTGGCATAAGTATGATATAATAAAAGCATCGGGGGCGTTCTTTTATATTCTGGTGAATTTTTCATAATACAGGGGGTACGATTATGATAAGATATAGAGAAATCAAAGGCGGTTCTGTATTGAAGCAGATCCGTCAGTACAACAACAGAGAAGACTGTTTCTACACGGGTTGGTATAAATTAGTTTATCCTCGTCCGTGTGGGGATACTTGCGGTGAGTTTTTGAATGTATGTAACTACACCTTTAGGGTGCCAGATAACCAGCTCAGCTTATATCGTCCGGAAGAAGTGCTTTCGTATGAACCTACATCTGTTGACGCTGCCGCATACGGAGAAAAAGCCTTAAAAGGTAATGCCCTAAATGCGCACACTTTGCAGCTGTTAGACTTTTTCGTCGAGGGTAGTCGGGTAAAGATGGAGTATGTCGTGGATGCCGATGCTGAAAAGTTGCAGACCCTGACGCTTCCATTCCTGTATATTCCCTCTATGCAGTTTGTCGTGACTATAGGTATCGGTACCACTCACCATCAACAGATGGCGGTGGCTTTTTCCAAAAGCGGTGCCGTCATTTACGAAATAGCTGAAACTACAGTTTTTGCCAGAATATAACCCCCTAGGGGAGGCTCCGAGTCTCCCCTTTTTCTTGTAATAATTAAGATTTGTGGCTCTCTTCAATCAGAATCGACACCATCTCAACAACAGCTTCAACCTTCACGAATTCTTTTTTCGAGAAAGCCCGGTCGCCAACCCGTTTTCCAAGGACAATCTTTCCAATTTCTATCCCCTTACTATTCCTAAGTGATGCCACCTCAGAAATAGAGGAGCCACTTTTTAGTGTCATCTCAGGATCTTTTACCCAAATCAAACCATCCATCGGCTTTAACTTCAAAATATCCTCAGTTTCATCAGTAGAAAGCCTCAAGGTGTCAGTAGCGTAAGTGTGCTTCGATAGAATCAAGGCGCAACCTTCGTAATGTAGCGTATCGGCGAGAAAATCGACAATTTCTTTTGGATTGAAATCTTTTGGACTAATATTGTCTAATTTTTTGGTGATATAGCCCAGTTGAATTTTATCGGACAAAAAGCTTGCTTTCATAAAATCAGTTAGTTCTAGAAGCGCCGGCATCAAAGTAATCAAGAAAATTGCCATGATACTGTTTAGAATCAAAACCTCCATAGACGGGCTAGAGGTTCTAAACATAGCCGTAAAGACGATATAGAAAACCAATAAGTAAAGAATCACGGCAGTAGCGATGAGAATAGCATAAGACATAATCTTCATCCATCTAGTAGAAATATCCAAAGTGCGGAATTTTACTACGGAATAGTAAAATGACATTATGGAGATGATAGTAGCCATCGGCCCAATCCATGTGAGGTTTGGCAAAGAAGTAATCAAGATCAAATCGAAAACCAAGGCCAAAATTCCACCGATCGATAATCCTACATAAAAAACCTTCAACCCGGTTTTTAGGCTAGAGTTCGTAGTTTCTTTGATGCGTTTCATCAGGAAAGTAGAAAAAGCAATTGAAATCAAGAAGAAATAGGCAATCAAAGCAAAGTAATACCAACTGTAGTTAACGAAGATTTGTACATATCCTTGGTTCAAATCATAAGAGTTATAGAACAACGAAGAATCATAAGCAAGCAAGGTTATAAGTAGAGTGCCAAAGAGCGCAAATATAAAGGTGAGAGTTTTACCACCCTTATAATTCCAGCCCAAAAAGGCCAAAAGCCCTACATCGCAGAGCACCACTCCGGCAATAATGCAGGTTACCACCACATGCACAAAGTCGGAAGAAGCGTGTGGCATATCCAAGGAAGTCGCTATAGCTACGCTCCAAAGGCCAGCGCCAAGAGCAGCTATCAAAAAATAGATCGAACCCCTTTTTTCTTGCTTTCTACTACCAAAGAAAATAGAGATGCCAGATAGCACGACAATGATAACAGCCATTACTAATAGCGCGCGGATTAGTTGCATAAACCTCCTTAGTTACTTGTAATTAAATTATAGCATAAACGCTAAAAAATACCACCCGAATTTCTTCGGGTGGGATCTTTTCAGCTGATTTTTTCTACATTGTTTCCAACAGTTTATAGTCTACTTTACCACTGCTCATCATCGGGATTTCATCAACAAAGACGATTTCCCGAGGCATCTGGTAATCATTCAGGAATTCCGATAAAGCTTTACGGAATTCCGCTTCGGTGAGATCTTTGGCAGAGGAATTGGGGTCCAACACCACAAAGGCCTTGGCCCCAGTTTCATCCGGCGTGACGATCACGGCGTTCTGATAAACCCCATCAAGTCTTGCGATAGCTTCTTCTACGGTTTCGCAATTGACCTTTTCAAAGATGCCTTCGATGATAAAGAAGCGGCGTTCCCTTCCTACAAAACTGACATAGCCAGTCTCATCCAAGCTCAAGAAATCTCCAGTTTTGAAAAAGGTTTTGCCATCTCTCTGAATGAAATGTTTTTTGGTCAACTCTTCATCGCCAAGATATCCCTGGCACAACGAGTCGGCCGCAACGATTGCTTCGCCTACTTCCCCGTACTTCACTTCATTACCATTTTCATCAACCACCAACCATTCCGGGCCAATGTAAAACTTTCCGGCGGTGTTCGGGACATGAGGAATATTGTCATTAACGGTACCAATACACAAACCTTCAGAGATGCCGTAATTATTGCGAATCTCTGCCTGGCAATTGTGCTTGCGGAAATATTCCATACCATCCTCATAGTCCTTCTCATAGAGCGAAGCTCCGGCGCAGAAAAACGCTACGAGCATAGAGATGTCGGCATCCTCCGGCGTTAATTTCATGAACTGCTTCAGAGTCAGAGGCGAACCATAGATGTAGCTCGGCTGCAGCTTGTAGTAGTTTGCGATATCCTCAGGAGTAGGCCCGGCCAAAATCACCGGATTTCCTCCCATGATATTCACAAACAAAGGCATCCAACCGTAGCCATGGTAATACGAAGCCTGGCAAAGCGCCTTTTTTACGCTTTCATCTCTGGTGCTGGTACCGGTGGAGTTTGCCGCGTAGATCAGTGAAGCAAAAATCGCCCGATTTGAAAAAGGCAAGGTCTTTGGCTTTGAGGACGAACCAGAAGTCTTCAGATAGAGCATCGGCTCATCACTCTTGGAGATACTGTGGCTTTCTATCTCTTTCATCACTGTCTCAAGCGAGATTGAAATAGAATCTATCGCCTCTCTAAAACCGGCGGACTTAGCCACCAACCAAACCTTGGCATACTTGGCGTAAGACGCCTCGTTCATTAAATCAGTCGGATCATCGTAGAACAAGATCATTTTAGGATGATGCCTGTCCAGTTCCTCGTAAAACGAACCCAGTTCCTCTTTTGTGATAGGTTTTATAACGGCTATTTTAATACCGATAGCATTGGCACCAAAAGTAGCCACAACCCCCTCGTAAGAGTTCGGAGCGACGATTATGATCCTATCCCCCGCCGCAAGTCCGTTTTCGAGCAACCAACCAGCAAACTTTATGGTATCATCCTTCAACATCTGTTTGGTATAGATTTTGCCATCTGTCTCAATGGCAGGCTCCTCAAAGTGTCCATCATTGACCTTTGCAAAAGTAGCCAACATAGATACCGGCAGTATTTCAGGATGTAACTTTTCCTCAGGGATGCCCTGAAGATGTGTTTTATCGATTGACGGATAACCTGTTTTCACCATAATGGCGCCCCCTTTCAAACAGAAAAAATCAGCTTTTAATGTTCAATCCTCCTCACCTTGATCTCATCTTGATTATAGCAAAAAATGGGGTATTTTTCAATAAAATACTCAAGAAAAAGCCCCGCTTAATGCGGGGCTCCTTAAGTTTTTGGCCAGATTTATCACATAGATAAGTCTACCGCCAATGCCCTAATTGCCATCAGCATTTTTGCCTTTTCGGCATTAGGCATACTTATTCCACTCCTTGAGTGAATGTTGAAAGCGATTGCTTGTAACACTCCTTGATTGTGAGTAGAATACTTGTAGGGCCGGTTTCCGGTCCCAATGAGATAGAATCCATCTTGACCGAGGCGAATACGGTAAGCCTCCAGTCTTTTTAGTACTTGATCGTACTTGATGTAGTCAAGGTCATTATTGATATCCCGAGCCAAATAATATATTTCCTCTCGAGGACTCTGACTTGTTTCGTTTTCCTCCTGATTCAAGTAAATGTCTTCTTCATCTCCTAAATCATACATTACCTCTGCCATTTTTTCACCCCCTTTGGTCTACTTGATAAGTTACTAGCTTTTAAACTATCTTTTAATTATAGCATAAGTGATTAAAAAAGTCAAGAGAAAGCGACCTCTATAAGTTTAGCCCAATTCTCCCCATCACATCTGTTAGAACACTACAAAGATCAGGCTTTGCAGGTTCTGAAAGTTTCGGGAAATACATTTCCATTTCATCTACCGCGCGTAAAAAATCCTCAGTTAAAATATTAACACCATCTTTTTTGGTCCACTTTTTCCCTCTAAAACCTTTTGGTGTACCCGGGCAAGATCTCTCATTGCCAACCCCCTCAGCGCACAAAACCACTTGAAACTCGATATTTCTATCTTCAAGAGCAATTTTTTTATGAAAATTCCCCGTTCCCCCATCGTAATTTATTTGGACTCCAGGAGTATCTGTTTTGAAGGGGTCTTTGCTGCCACCCGCGTTTACAACTTTATCGGTTAAATAAATTTTGTATGGGCGAATATGGATTGCCGTGATGCGCTTACCGCAGTAGTCCTTTTTCTCATCTTCTGCAAGCTCTATAGTTTTTAGAAAAATTTTACCTTTGTAGCTTTTGCCCATACTACCCTTAGCAGGCCAGTCTACTATCCGACTTTTAATTCTCTCAGGAAGTTTTTCAACTAATCGGTTTAATTCTTTTTCTGCCTCGGTCATTTTACTGATTATATCATAGTATGGCACTTGGTTAAAATCATGATTCTCCGCTGTAATTATCCGAACAAAAATCAAATAAAAATGGCGGAAGCGTCTGGACAAAGTTCGAACTTTACTGCTATAATGTAATAGAAGTTAAAACTTAGTTCTTTAGAAAGGTAGGTGATATAATTGAACTTCTATGAAGAGCTAAAAATGTGTGCTGATGAAGCTGGAATAGAGGGAGTAAGAATTGTAGAAGTCCCCCTAGAACTAAGGCCAACCAAAGATGATTACAGGGAATTAGAGCGACGTATCGCTATTAGAGCCGCTGAAACTGACAAAATGTTAGCCCAAAGCCAAATCAATGCTCAATTTTCGCTACCAATATTATAGAACCTTTTAAAAAGACCCCATGCGGGTCTTTTTCTATGTTTGGCGGAAGCGAGAGGATTCGAACCTCCGAGACTCTTGCGAGCCCACACGATTTCGAGTCGTGCGCCTTCAACCACTCGGCCACGCTTCCGCCTCTTATTTTACCATATTTCCCCCTATTATTCAAATGTTATGCACCGCTTCATCGATTCCCCACAATCTCAACTTTTTCAAAAAACCATGATTCTATGCTAAAATAAAAAATAACAAAAGGAGTCACAATGGACAACAAGGCAATCTATAAAAAGACAATTAGTTTTTCTCTCTGGCGCGTCCTCTGGGATTTGCTAGCGACAATCGTTCTTGTCGGTTTTATTGTCGCAGGATTTTTTATCGCTGACAGCGCTACCAATAAGGGGTTGATTGGCCTTGCTATTGGCGCTATTCTTGGGGGTATTTGTTCGTATATTATCGTGCATTTTATCGCCTACACCTATAAAGCCGGTCAGATTGCTATGATGACCGAAGGTGTTACCACCGGCAAACTTCCTGAAGACACTGTCAAAGCTGGTAGGGCAATTGTCAAAAAACGCTTTACTACTGTCGCTGGTTACTATGCAGTTACTGGTGTGATCAAGGGCATCTTCAATCAGATTGGCACCGGCATTACCGCCGTTGGTCAAGCTGTCGGTGGTGATACCGGCGGAGCTGTTGGCGGCACCATTTCAAGTGTCATCAATACTATCGTCGCCTATCTTTGTGATTGTTGTCTCGGTTGGGTCTTTTATCGAAGCGACATTAGCGCGCCAAAAGCCACTTTGGAAGGCGCTGTTATATTCTTTAAACACGGCAAAACTCTCGCCAAAAACCTCGGTCGTGTCTTTGGCATCAGCCTAATTTCCTTTATCGTTATCGGCGGTATATTCTTCGGCATTTCCTATCTAATCTTGCAGGCTTTCCCAGACGCCATGACTGCGCTAAGCAACGAAATTGTCGAAATTTACGAAGGTAGCGAAGTTCCAGAATTTGCCCGCAATGTTACCACGCTCACCCTAGCTTGCTCAGGTGTCATCGGCGTAATTATGTGGTCTATTCTCCATTCCACCTTTGTCCGCCCATTCATTCTAATCGGCGTACTCAGAAACTTCATCAACTCTGGCAAGGCGGAGACTATCACCGAAAGCGATTTCAAAGAATTAGACAAAAAGTCTACCAAATTCGCCAAAGCCCATTCCAAAGCCTAATTCATTGACAAAATATTGTTCATATGATATAATAATAGAATGAACAATAATTTTGGGAAGGGGACAATCTCCGCCGATAAAGTGCGAGAGAATGTCCGAAGGATGATTGCCCTTGGAAGGTGTCGTAAAGAAAATGAAACCAAACACTAATGGCGTTGATGACTATGTCCTTACTCAATACGACAAAGAAAATTGGTGGAACTTTTTAGTCACCGAATATCCCGACAATTACACCTGTGCTTGCCAATATTACTCAGATCAAGACCCAATTCTAGCTCAAGAGCATGTCAAACCGCATAATTTTTTCGTTAATGATTATTTTCGGATTTATGAATTGCCAGTCATTACTGCAGCCGATGGGATTATTAAGGTTAATGGCACTTGCGTAAAGCGCTATAGCGGTTTTGAAGAATGGAAACAAAAACGCCTAGAATTTGAAGAGTTAAAGAAAACACCGCTATTCAAAAAATGGAAAAAAGAAGAATTCAAATGCCAACATGGCAGATGTGCTTGGTGTGGCAGAAAGATTAGTTTATACGATTCTAGAACCCAAATAGATCATATCGTGCCGCTATATTATGACGGCGACAATAGTCTAGATAATCTTGTAATTTGTTGTTTAGACTGCAATAGATTCAAAGGAGCCAAATACAGAGGTTTTAATAGTTCTATGGACAACTCAAAAACCAATTTCAAACCTCAATGGATCGAACACAATCGCTATACGGATGATTTGTATTATTCGATTCCAACAGAACGCAATGTCGACACATTAGGCCTAATAAAAGTCCCATTTTAATGATACAATTAGTGTATGGATATCATCTTGTTCACTTGGATTAGTATCATCGTAATTTTTTCTATAGGTTGTCTCGCCCACTTTCTCTATGATATTCTGAAGGGTCCCAAGGCTCTTGGGCTTTTCACCGCTATCAATGAATCTACTTGGGAGCACATCAAAATTGCCATCACTCCTACTCTTCTCTGGAGCCTAGTGGATGGATTTTTCTATGGCAACAACCCCAATTATTTTACCGCCAAACTTGCTAGTCTTTTGATGCTGACCTTTTTCATTCCCTTCGTTTTTTATGGTTACACGCGTTTTAGCAAAAAACCAATTCTTTTCATTGACATTGTTACTTTTGCCGCCGCTATTGTCATTGCGCAATTTACTTTCTGCGCGATTATTAGCCTTGCACCGGTTCCGTACTGGGCAACTTTTATGTCGGCAATTGGCTTCTTTATGTTCTTTGGCTCGTATATGACCTTGACGTTGTTACCTCTGAAAGCACCGATTTTTAAAGACCCAGTCACCGGCAAATATGGCTTCAGAGCTCATCGCGATTTTTTCAAAAATCTCAAAAAATCTCGCAAAAAATCTCGCAAAAAATAAAACAATGTGTTATAATAGTAGCGTCACCTCTAAGGTGATGCTCATTTAATTTCTAGGTGGATGTTATATTTAATATTACATCCACACTTGTGTTATGCCGGCCCTAAAGGCCGGCTAACGCATCTATGTAAGCACCCGTAGCTCAGCTGGATAGAGCGTTTGCTTGCGGAGCAAAAGGTCGCACGTTCAAATCGTGTCGGGTGTACCATTCTGAAATTAGGCCCTCTTTGAGGTCTTTTTTTGTTCCGGTAACTTGTAATTAGCCTGCTAGCGAGTTGAAGAATTTTTTATAATCATCATCAGCTGTTCCAAGAGCAAACTTGTTAAATTCGCTCACAAAGTAAGTCCTTATAGCAATTTTTCTTCGTTCAGCAGGGTTTGCAACTACAATTCCGTAGTTTCGGAAGATAGATTGCTTCGATATATTTGCTTTTTCTCCTAGAAGAGTAGCAAACTCTCTAATTTTTTCATCCTCCAATGTCCTCATCAATTCGTATCCAAGGCAAGAATACAAAACAGAGCGAGCCTTCTTGTGATCGTAATTCGTATCATAGAGAATTTTTTGATAGGAGAAAAAGTTTAGTACTGCTCCACCATCTTGAATATATACAAGATCATTCGGCACAGCATTCAATGATGAATAATTGCCTCCGCAAATCGCCATTTTCAAATTTGATGTAAGGGTCTTTAGATCTATTTTGTGATGGCCATCATCTTTTACCGCATTGAAGTTAATGTCTGTAATAAAATCTGCTATTCCGGGTATAGTTTCGCCTAAAAATTGGATTTCTTGTGAAGTCGGAAAATGGTTCATCTTCGAATTGCCATCAAACAGGCCGGCTATATCAAATCTGAATTTTTCACGAAGTTCCTGCAGTTGTCTAAAAGACTTGTCATCGATTGAATCTGAGAAGGCATCAACCATTTCTCTGAATTGATGATTTACAAAGTCAGCCAGCTTATTTTCTTTACCCTTCTTTGCACCCTCATCAAGCGCATTAGCTTGAAGGGTATTCCAGGTATTTTCCCATGCCTCTGTCTCATCGGGGTTCAAAGCAGTCTCAATTCGAGCATCAAATGGAGATATAGGTTTCATTTCATACGTACCGCTTTCTAGCTCTATAAAACAACCTGATGGCGTAAAAACTACCTCTTTAGTATTATCTATCCCAAAAACGCCAGAAGCAAGCTTTTTGGCAATCTTATTAGCTGACTCCTCTGCATGTCTATAAGATATGGATTCGGTCTGTTTGTACATTTGTTCGGTGAGCCTGCCTTTTTCCTCAGAAATATAATGTTTCGCATGAGTTGGGGTTACCCCAAATTTTACTTCACCACGACGGTATTTTTCTGCTAATTCTAAGTGTCTCTCAGTAAGATTTATTGCTTCATCAATGCTAAACGGCCATGGTTTCCCATCATAATATTTTTCAAAAACTTGTTCTAGTTTTTTGCGACTTTCTTCAACCGATGGAACCGCCGGCGGGATCTTTGAACTAGGCGCCAAAAATGCAAATTCCTCCGGCAACTCTCCATTTTCCCACATCTTTTTTTGTCGAACAGCAGAATTGTGTTGGGATTGCCTTTGGGAATGAAAAGGTTTTTTGTTTGCTGGGTAATCAAATTCAGTACCATGTTCCCGCTCATATTCTTTTCCGAGCTTAACTTTGACAGATTCTCGAAGCATTTGATATGCATCAAGAATTTCACTCGCATCTCTTTTGTAGAGATCTTTATTGTTGCGAATCGAAAGAACAAAAGCCTCTATTTTTTGTGAAGAATTCTTATATTCTTGATACTCTTCTTTGGTCATAAAACCATTTGTGATAAATTCGGTTTTTTCCTTTTCAAAAAGATCATAGACACTCTTTAGTAGCTCATCTACATTCAAATTTTGTAATTTGTAGCGGTCTTTAAAAGCATTAAAATCTGCTTCCTCGGCTTTTATTCTCTGCTCTTTCTTTTTTTCAAACTCTTGCTTAGTCATCCCAGAATTATGCATAGAATCAAATTCTTCCGAACGAAGCCCTCTAATCTTCCTATCGTGCAATGCGATAGTTTTGTAGACCAATTTTGCCTCTGCTGAAGGAGTTTCTGGATAGCGGTCTAAGATAGTCTCTGCCCCAACTTTATCGATGCTTCTCTGCAAATATCTTGCATTTGTTTCTTTTTCAATCTTACTTTTTTCTAGCAAAAATGGCTCGCGAGCTTTTGATACGAAGCTCTTCTTAATCTTTTCTATATATATTTTTTTAAAATCCAAGCTATATGCTTCTAAATTTTTCCGAAAAGCATTAATATCATCCGAGCCTTGAGCAATTTGCTCTGCCTCAAAACGAAGAACCTGTTCTTTGTAGGGATCCGTAAAATTGTATACGCTATCTTTTATTGCCAAACCGTATTCAGTTAAAGTAGGGGTTGATACTGTCCTATCTAGTTCGTGGCGGCTATTTTTGTCTAGATAAGAAAAGAAGAGTTCTTGTTCGGGGTGAATGTCTACATCCTCTTTTTTCTCGCCAGAAATTTGACAATAAAAATCTAGCCCCCTATCTAGTTGAGCATTAAAAGCTTGCGCCTCTTTATCTTCAAGAGTCTCCGTTTCATCGATAACTACTTCGTTATCTTTTGAAAAATTTAGTGTCTCTTTCATTATTCCCCATCATGGTTTAATGCATCTGGCGCAAAAAGGTCATCAGGGAGAGCGAGCCCTTCGAAGCCTCTACCAGTGTCTTCAGAAGAGAGGACTGGTTCATAAAGAGCTTCGGCTATAAATATTCTATCATCAAGCTTTGTCAAATACGGTGCAACATTCTTTTTCATCCATTTCTCTTGTTGCTCTGTGAGCGCCTCAGATCGTTTCAATACCTCTTCAAAGAACTCTTTACTAACTGGGCGAGTTGAGCCGTATTCCTCTTTGAGCTCATCCGAGTTCATACCGAGAATCTTTGCTGCATAATAAGAGGCCCAAGAAAGATTGTCATGAAGCTCCTTCGCTTTTTCTTTTGACATAACAGCCTCAATTTCCTCATTTGCTTTATCAGCAAAATCGGCGCCAAGAGCCGAAAAGAGCAAAAGCTCACTTTTTGGTGTTGGGCGACGATTTGGAAGGATTTCCTTTGCAACGTATTCACGTAAGAGATCGGATTCTGTATCTTCATTTCTGGCGATGACCGATTCTTGTAGGATATTTGCTACATTTGATTTGTCACGAAAGTTAACTGCATCAACCCAGGTCGACATTTTGAAGATCCCGTAATCTTCTCGTAGATCTCTACGGGTATACGGCCCATAAACAAACAAATCATCTTCTTCAATGATGCCTTCTTCAAGCAGTTCTTCTACATCCATATCCTCGAATGCACGTTCCAAATATCCATCCGTTTTCATATCTCTCACCAAACGAGAATATGCTTGTACGGAATAATCATCTGGCCTCATACCTTCTTCTGTAGCTCTATCATTAGCACTGGTAAAATTAAAATCTTCGGCCGCCCTCCTCTCATCTTCAAGATAGTAAGCCTTGTCGAATCCACATTCAATATCAATCTCGCCTCGCTCATAACGTTCATATTTTTTGGCTAGTTGATCCATACGCTCGGCTTTCGCAGGGTCAAAGGCCCAATCTCGCCGACTTCTTGCCCCATTACGAATTCTTGCAATCGCATTAGCAACCGATTCGGCTTTTTGTTCGATAATTTCCTGATTGACATTAGAAGCGTAATCATAAAGCCCCTGTGCTTCATCGACAGTCAAAAGATTTGGATTAATCCCGCTTGCAATAAGCGCATGCTCAGTTTTGATAAAATCTTTTGGAAGAGTTCCCAGTTCACGGCGCATCTCAATTGTTTCAGTGTTTTCAATTTCATCAATATGAGTAAGCTCATCTCTTATGATATTTATGTATTCAGCTGGCAAGTGTTGCTCAGCGACAAAAAAGCTAGCACGGTGTGTTTCTATATCAGAAACTGCCAACTCAGCGTTTTTCATCGCAGCCCTTGCCAGCTCTCTGTTAACAGTAGAATTTTCTTCAGAATTTTTTGCTTTTTCCTCAGCATTGCTTGAATCTGTTGGTATTTGGCGAGAATCCTCCATCCTGTATGTTCCTTTCTTATTGGTTTAAGTATAGCATAAACGCAATAAAAAAACTAGCAAGTTGCATCCAAGGTAGTGGATATTTTGTGCTATAATCAAATTATGAATTGGGACAAAATAACAGATATTATGGTGTATACCGCCCTTGCCACTGCTGGCATTCTTGCGGTACTAGCTCTTTATCAATGGATTACTCGCAAATCTTTCAAAAAAATCGACAAAGCTCTCTTGACTTTAATCGTTCCGGCGATTCTCGTAGTCGCTACATGGCTAATTTTTGACAAGGTTTTTATATTAAATACTCGCCCGAATGGCTCCGGCGAACCTAGCTTCCCTTCTACCCACACTATGATTACTGCTACAATTTTTCTCTGCACTATCACTATATTGCCGCGCTATATTAAGCAAAAATATCTTGTTGTCATTTTAGATCTCATTATGCTGGCCTTTACTATTCTTGTGCCAATTGGCCGTGTTCTTGCTAATAAACATTGGGTTTCAGACGTGATTGGTGGCCTCATTTTCTCTGTAATTTTTGCCGGCATTTACTTTGTGATTGTCAAAAAATTAACCAAAGGAGCAAAAAATGAGTAGTATCTTTACCAAAATTGTAAACGGCGAAATCCCATCTTACAAAATTTATGAGGACGACAAAACTTATGCTTTTCTTGATATTCACCCAGAAAGCAAAGGCCATACTCTTGTGATTCCAAAAAACGAAGTTGATAAAATCTACGATCTTGCGGATGAAGATTATCATGCCCTCATGGCTACCGCCAAAAAACTCGCCAAGCACATGGAAGAAGTTTTTGGTAGTCGCACCATTTGGAAAGTAGTTGGCACCGATGTCCCTCATGCCCACATCCACCTTATGCCGCTAGACGAAACTTGGGAATATGGCAAAACTCTCGAACTCGAGCCCAAGGAATTCGAAGAAATCCGTGCGAAATTAGAATTGAAAGAGGAGGCCTAAATGAAATTTGCATCTAGTTACGAACCCAACCAATATGAAGCCGATATTTATGCTGCCTGGGAGGCCGCCGGCGCTTTTAAACCTTCCATCCCTACCATCCCTGTAGACAACGACAGCGATGGCGTAGATGATAGGTTTGAAGAAAACTTCCGCCATTATTCTATCGTGATGCCACCGCCGAACGCCAACGGCAATCTCCACATTGGCCACGGTCTCACCGTAGCTCTCGAGGATTCCCTTACCCGTTACCACCGGTTAAAAGGCGATTCTACCTGGTATATCCCTGGTGCCGATCACGCCGGTTTTGAGACTTGGGTAGTATACGAAAAAGCCCTCGAAAAAGATGGTCACACCCGTTTTGAATTCTCCCGCGATGATTTATACGCGAGAGTTTGGGATTTCGTTCAGATGCAGCGCGGCAACATGGAATTGCAACTTCGTGCCCTTGGCGCTTCTTGCTCTTGGGATGACCTCACTTTTACTCTAGATGAAAATGTGGTTGACCGTGTCTACACCACTTTTGAAAAAATGTGGAACGATGGCCTCGTTTACAGAGGTGAAAAACTCGTTAATTATTGTCCAAAGCATCAAACCGCTTTTGCCGATATCGAGGTCGAGCATAAAGATGAAAAAGGCACTCTCTGGGAAATTGCTTATGATGATATCATCGTTTCAACCACCAGGCCAGAGACTCTCTTTGGTGATACCGCCGTAGCGGTTAATCCTGAGGACCCTCGTTACAAGGACCTAATTGGCAAGACCGTTCATTTGCCGCTTACCGATCGCGAGATTCCGGTTATTGCCGATGAACACGCTGATCCTGAGTATGGTACCGGCGCGGTCAAAATCACCCCAGCTCATGATTTTGATGATTTTGAAGTCGGCGAGCGTCACAATCTTGAACGCATCCAAGTGATTTCTGAAGATGGCCACATGATTAACGTGCCAGAAAAATACGAGGGGCTCACTACCGAGGAATGCCGCAAACAGGTCTTAAGAGATCTAAAAGACCTAGGTGTTTTAAAAGGCGAGAAAAAAAATGTTCACTCTGTCGCTCATTGTTACAAATGTGGCACAGTGCTTGAGCCGATGCTCAAAGAACAGTGGTTTATCGATGTCGAAAAACTAGCAAAAACCGCTATCGAGCATCTTGAGAATGATGAAATTAAGTTCCACCCCGAGAACAAGAAGCGTGTCCTCATCAACTATCTGGGAAATCTCAAAGATTGGAACATTTCTCGCCAAATCCCTTGGGGTATTGCCATTCCAATGTTTAGAAAGGTTACTAAGGAAGCCACCGATGAGCCAGATTGGATTTTTGATCGCCGCACCAACCTTACTGAAATTGAAAAATCCGGTGTTACCTATGTGCGCGATGAAGACACCTTCGATACTTGGTTTTCGTCGAGCCATTGGCCGATTGTTTGTACCGATTGGTCCGAGGAGAATCCTACCCCATATTATCCTTTGAATGTCATGGAGACTGGTGCTGATATTCTCTTTGCTTGGGTCGCCCGGATGATTATGATGGGCCTTTATGTTACTGGTGAAGTGCCGTTTAAAGAAGTTTATCTTCACGGACTCGTCCTCGATGAACATGGCCAAAAAATGAGCAAAAGCAAAGGCAATGTGATTAACCCGATGGAATTAGTTGCAAGCTACGGCTCCGATGCTTTCCGCCTTGGCATTCTAAGAGGTCGTTCCGCTGGTATGAACCAGGCTTTCTCTGAAAATAGCGTAGTAAGCGGCCGCAATCTTTGCAACAAACTCTGGAATATCTCCCGTCTTATCGAGTCTATTATTGATGAGGATGGTGATGCCGAAGGCGATTATTCAAATGACAATCAAGGCGAAGATTGGATCTGCCGCGAGATCAATGATTGCATCAAACAGATCGAGGTGGACATGAAGGAATATCGTTTCGCCGAGGCCGTCGAGACCTTGTATCAGACCATCTGGGATAAATACGCCGACTGGTTCCTCGAATCTCAAAAAATTTACCGCAATGTCCCACTGCTCAAAATCACCCTAGAACATCTCTTAATTGCTCTCCATCCGTTTGCCCCATTCTTAACCGAAGCTA
>JAGCBP010000004.1 GCA_017652105.1 Candidatus Saccharimonadota bacterium | reverse complement strand
ATTTCTTCCATCGGATTGATATCAATAGTCTTGACGACAGGTTCGCCAATTTCGATGTCTATCTCCTTGGCGATAGTATTGCTTGTTACTTCGTTTACGACTGTAATAGTTGGCAGCTTGATCCGCTCATCTATTACGATGTCGATTTCTCTGACAATCTCTACTATCGGTTGTAGCACGCTAGCTCCGACCTTGAATGGTAAAAACATTAAAGTAAGCACAAGTAATAATAATCCAAATAAAATAAACAAAAATGAGAATACTTTTTTACTATTTTCCAATAGATTCACCTCTTTCTTAATGTACTCCCCACACCTAATACTATATTATAGCACAGATAGCCTAAAAAGTCAATAGTAACAGGGGTGAATCTATGTTATAATAGGTATAGGTTTGGGCCTGTAGCTCAGTTGATAGAGCATCGCATTCGCATTGCGGGGGTCGTGGGTTTAAGTCCCATCAGGTCCACCATATCAAGCCCGCGAGGGCTATTTTTGTGCTCGATAATTCTTGACGGCGTCGGTGAGAGCCTGGTGACCGAGGATGGAACAGTGGAATTTGTGCTTCGGTAGATTGCCAAGATAATCATCGATTGCCTTAGCATCAATTTTTAATGCTTCATCAATGGTTTTGCCTTTTATCATTTCGGAAAGCGCTGAGGTTGAAGCGATCGCTGATGCGCAGCCATAAGTTTTCCAACGCGCATCAGCTATTTTATTATCTTCGACTTTGATGTACATTTTCATCTGGTCACCGCAGACTGGATTTCCGACGGTTCCAACCGCGTCATAATCAAACTGGCCTTCATCGCCAAAGAGAAAATTGCGCGGATTCATGAAATGATCTTTTACTTTATCTGAATAAATCCATTCTTGGTTTTCCATTATGTCTCCTTCATTCTAATAGTACTGATTTTTTGTAAGTGGTCAATTATTCCTGGTAAAACTTTCATTACTCTTTCGATGTCTGCTTCGGTATTATCTAGCCCAAACGAGAAACGAATAGACGAATGAGCCACTTCGGCATCGCCAGTTTTTGCCATCAGGACATGGCTCGGCTTTATATCACCAGATGCGCAGGCCGAACCAGTCGAAACCACTATGCCCTCAGCGTCGAGATATAGCTGAATTGACTCTCCTTCGGCGGCCTGAAAAGAAGCATTAAGGATATTTGGCAGGGATTTGCCTGGGGCTATATCGGTATTGAGACTACTACCTGGTATTTCAGTAAGAATTCTCCGCGCTAAGAGGTCGCGGAGCTTGCGAACGTGCGTATTATATTGCTCCCAACTCTTCTCGCGCTGAATCTTTTTGAGAGCAGCACCGAAACCAATAATACCAACAGTGTTATAGGTGCCGCCACGACGTTTGTTTTCTTGATTTCCACCAATTATTAGTGGGGCAAACGGAACGCCTTCTTTAACATAAAGTGCGCCGACGCCAATAGGTCCACCAATTTTGTGCGCACTGAAAGTAGCGTAATCTAGACCGAGCTCGTAAACGTTAATTGGAATCTTACCAAGCACCTGCGTTAAATCCGAGTGTACATAGGCGCCACGTCGATCGGTTACTAATGGCTTGCCCCATTCAGAAATCGGCTCAAAAAGCGAATCTTCTTTCGGGGTTGTAAGGCTTCGCGCTTCTTTTACAATTTTTTGAATATCTAAAATTTCGCCGATTTCATTATTGGCGAGCATATATGAATAGAGTTTTGGCAATTTGTTGCCAGAGACTTTGTCGGCAAGCTCTATGATTGAATGGTGCTCAAGCGGCGACGTTTCGATCTGATGTCCGGCAAACGTGCGAACAATTGTATTATTCGACTCACTGGCACCAGAAGTAAATATAATTTCAGAAGGTTTCGCGCCAATCAGTTTGGCTAAAGTTTTTCGCACCTCTTCGATTTCGTTCATCGCTAGGTGTCCAGGAGTATGTAGAGCCGATGCATTCGCAAAGAAACGCGTTTCCGCGCCATGCATAGCATTAAACACCTCTGGCAACAAAGGCGATGCTGCCGCATAGTCCAAATACACCATATTCCTTTAATTATATCATGAGGTGTAAGTTATTGCCCTCAGACGTATATCTTCTTTATATGCTGTTAAAACCTGGCAAATTAAGCCCCACCATTCCGGTTATAAAATAATTTTCAACTATTTCGTAATTTGTAAATGTCTGTTAAATCCCTTGCAATCATAGAGGGATATTTTTATGTCATTTTTTGCTACTCGACTATAGTTGTATTTAGCCAAAGCTATACCAGAATTATACGCTAAGAATAGACCTATAATTGCAAGCGGTGCAAAACAAATTGCAATAAACACTTGCACGCCTGCAAGCAATGTGTTTGATACATAAATGGTTACAATAATTATAAAGAATACAAGACTAGTAATGTTTGGTTTGCTTGTTGCTTTTTTCGGCATATAACCATGTATTATATTAGATCCCATACAAACACATATTACAATATCAGTTTTCTTTTTGCAAACTCTCCTGTTTACTGTAAAAACTGACTAATTAATCCCCAACATTCAGTTTATAAAACATGTCCACTAGAATATAATCAAGTCCCAAAGCGGTTTATATTATAGCCACTTTTCATAAAATGACACATCTGTTACGCGAGAGCTATGTTCAAGATTTTTATTCACCTGGATTATGTTAGAATTACCTGAAGGTGGAGGAGGAAAGGACTTTTTTAAGATGTTAAAAGTAGTAGTTTTTGATAGCGGCTACGGCGGTGAATTCTTTGCAGATAAATTAGAAACAGAACTACCAGTGGTAGATATTAT
>JAGCBP010000003.1 GCA_017652105.1 Candidatus Saccharimonadota bacterium | reverse complement strand
TATATATATATATGATGCGAGCTTTTGCTTGATAGTATTTGCTATGTTTTTCATTTGAATCATTATGACCTTTCCCAATAATTAAACATTAATGTATGACTTATTTACTTCATATTAGCATAAGATTTTTGGGATGTCAACAGTTTTTGCGAGATATGATAAAATAATAGAATATGGCTTGGAAAAATGATCAAGTTTCTAAAAATGAAACGGAATTTATTGCAAAAATTGCGCGGGAATGTTTGGATGTGCAGGGAGATTTTGTGGAGCTGGGTTGCTATAAAGGCGACACCTCGCTAGCTTTGGCGGAATTATTAAAAAATTCGAATTCAGATAAAAAATTGTGGCTTTATGATTCTTTTGAAGGTTTGCCAGAAAAAGCCGTGGAGGATAATTCGCCTCTGGGTGAGGATTTTAAAGAGGGGGAACTTTTGGTAACAAAAAGAGATGTGAAGGAAAGATTTTTGCGTTCGGGATTGAGGGTGCCAATAATTAAAAAAGGTTGGTTTGCGGATTTTTCTGATTCTGACTTGCCGGAAAAAGCTGCCTTTTGCTTTTTGGATGGTGATTTTTATAGATCAATTAGAGATGGGCTAAAATTGGTTGAAAATAAAATGAATAAAGGCGCGGTCTTAATTGTGCACGATTACAATAATCCGGCGCTTCCAGGAGTAAAAAAGGCGGTGGATGAGTGGGTTGGCACTCGGGGGTTGCAAGTGCTAGAAACCTGTGCTATAATCAGATGCAAATAAGGAGTAAAATATGGCACTAAAACCGTTGAAAGATAGAATTGTGGCGGTAGTAGAAAAACCGCTAGAAAAGACTAAATCGGGAATTCTCTTAGGTGAAGCCAAAGAAAAACCAGCTTATGCGGTGGTAGAATCAGTAGGCAAAGACGTGAAAGATGTAAAAAAGGGTGACAGAATTGTTTACAAAGAATATTCCACCACAGAAATTAAATTAGATGACAAAGATTATATTATTCTAAAAGAGGAAGATGTCCTGGCGACACTTTAGATTTAGAAAGGAGTAAAAATGGCAAAGAAAATTTATTACGAAGCGGAAGCTAGAGAAAAAGTGCTTTCTGGTGCAAAGCAACTTTATGATGCAGTGAAAGTGACTTTTGGGCCGAAGGGTAAAAATGTAATTATCGAAAAAGATTATGGTGCGCCAGTGATTACACATGATGGCGTGACGGTGGCTGAGGCAGTGGACCTGCCATCCAATGAAGAGACCATGGGTGAAGCCGTAGGTGCTAAATTGATTAAGGCAGCAGCGCAAAAGTTAAACAAGGTGGCAGGTGATGGTACTACTACTGTGACGGTTCTGACATATAATATATTGTCTGAAGCGAATAAATTGATTGCCGCTGGGGTGAATCCGATGGAGCTAAGAAAAGGGATTGAAAAAGCTGGAGCAGAGATTGTGAAAGAAATTGAAAAGTCTGCGGAAAAAATTGAAGGAAAGTCCAAGAAGGTGGCAGAAGTGGCGACAATTTCGGCAGGTGATGCGGAGATTGGTGAATTAATCGCAGAAGTAATTTCTAAAATCGGTAAAGACGGTGTGGTAACGGTGGAAGCTGGGCAAGGGCTAGAAATGGAACAAGAAATTGTAGAAGGATTTTCTTATGACAAAGGGTATTCCTCGGCTTTCTTTATCACAGATGTAAATCGCCAAGAGGCAGTGTTTGATAAGCCTTTGATTCTAGTGACCGATAAAAAGATTTCGGCGGCGAATGATATTTTGCCGCTACTTGAAAAATGTGCACAGGCGGGTAAGAAAGATTTGGTGATTATTGCAGAAGAAGTAGAGGGCGAAGCTTTGTCACTTTTGGTACTAAACAAGCTCAAAGGTGTATTTAATTCGTTGGTCCTCAAGGCGCCGGCTTTTGGTGAGCGTAGAAAAGAAATTATGGAAGACATCGCGGTTTTGACCGATGCTACGGTGGTGTCTGCCGACAAAGGTTTGAAACTTGAAGAGGCTGGACTCGAGGTTTTGGGTTCTTGCGGCAAGGTGATTGCGACTAAAGATGAGACTACAATTATCAAGGGTGCAGGAGCTAAAAGCGAAGTTGATAAAAGAATTGCTTTGATTCGGACTCTTGCCGATGCTGCCAAATCTGATTACGAAAGAGAAGAATTTGAGAAACGTGCAGCGGCGCTTCAGGGTAAAGTGGCTGTAATTAAAGTAGGTGGTGCGACTGAGACCGAAATTGATGAAAAGAAATTCCGCGTAGATGATGCGGTAGCAGCGACCAAAGCGGCTTTGGCTGAAGGTATTGTGACTGGTGGTGGAGTAACGTTGGTAGAGTTGGCTAATAGTTTGGATGCTTTTGATGACGGTGCACGAATTGTAAAAGAAGCTCTCAAAGCTCCGTTTATTCATATTATGGAAAATGCGGGCCTTAATGCTCAAGCGCTTCTAGCTCAGGTAGAGTCGGCGAAGCCAGGTTTTGGTGTAAATGTGATGGAGCCAGAAAAAGGTTTGATTGATCTCAAAAAAGCAGGTGTAATTGATCCGGCTAAAGTAACAAAAGAAGCGGTAAAGAACGCTACTTCGATTGCCGCTACGGCGCTGACAATGGGTGCGTTGATTTGTGAAATTCCAGAGGAGAAACCAGCAGCGGCTGCACCTGAGATGTATTAATCTCTTGTGCTATAATAATGATATGGGTGGGGGAACGAAAAGTAGGCGTTATGAAAAGACCGAGGAAGCAATTCTTACGGTCTTTTTTGATAATCCAAATTGTACGATGTGGCAACTAGCGAAAAAGACCGGTATTGCACGTTCTACAATTTACACTCATCACCGTTCGATTGAACGGATTATGCCTGATTGTGAGAATAATATCTTGGCGGAATACGACTTTATGCTAGGGAAAAAAATAGAAATTGAAAATATAGAACTTAGGAAGCTGTTTTTCTACATGTTGGTGTTTATTGTAAGAAATCGGCAAACGTTTGAATTGTTTTTGAAATTCGGTAATAGAGAGGTGGTGATAAAAATGATTTTGAAACTAAAACCAAAAATTAGGGAACCGGAGAAAATTTTGCGAATTTGCGCAGGAGAGATTACGGAGATAGTTTTTGAGTGGGGCGAGAGAGGTTTTCTTGAAAATGAGATCGAGCGAGTGCTCGGCGATATCATGTATTTAACCAAAACAGCAAGGGAAAGGTTGGCGCCAATAAATCTTTAGAACCAAAAACTGCGCGAGGTGGGCGCGCAGTTTTTACAATAACTTTGGAGGATTTACATTTTGTCAATTGAATCGATGATGTAAAGAAGAGCTTCACCACGATCACGATCATCCTTGATTTCGGATGCAGCTTGATAAGCTGGAGCAATGACACTAGAATCGTGGTAGTTATCGATAACATCTTTGTAAATGTCGAATTTTTGTTCGGCTGGAACATCGAGTTTGGAAAGAAGCGGTGCAAGATCGCGAAGAGCTGCCTCTTTGACTTGGTTGATGCCCATTTTGCTACCTTCCACAAATGGAGCTTTTTCAACTTTTTCCTCTACAACTTCTTCCTCTTCTTCGTGTTCAATTGGAGCTGGTTTGATATCCTCTACTGGAGCGGATACCGGTTCAGCCGGAGTAACTGGCTCTGGCATAGGCATTGGTGCTGGAGGCATTGGGCCTGGTGCTCCGTTTGGAGTAGCTACCGGGAATGGTCCGACTGGAGCTGGAGCCGCTACTGGGTCAGCAAAAAGCGGATCACCGTTGGTAGATTTAGTAATATCGTCGATTGCTTTTTGTAGATCACTATCTACAGATGTATTTTGGTTCATTTACCCACCTTTAATAAAATTACTTATTTCTATTATAGCATAAGCATTTAGTTTTTTGCAATACTAAATTCTAAGAAAATTAACAATTTTATCGAGAAAGTCTGATTTGACTTCTTCCATTGGGAGTCTAGCACCTAGAGCATCGACAATGGCTTCGCCACTACCTTCAGGGAAATAAACTTTGACATTGATGCCAAAGCGTTTTTTAGGAATCAAAACTGCACTGTAATGATCTCCTTCTTTAACGATGCCGAAAGCGCGAAAATTCATGAATGGATGTTTGACCTTGCCTTCTTCTAGACCGTCAGAATTTAACGTGTAACGGATTTTGCGTGGAGGGCGAAGATTAAAGATAAGAACAGTGATAGCACTGACTATGATAAGAGCAAGAAAAGTCCAACCTTGGAGCCAGATAGCAAGAGCGCCAAGACCAATAGTAGCGATAGCAAGACCAAAATACCACCAGCCGTTGTGCGATTTAATGATATATTCTTCGGCTTCCCAGGTGATTTGTGATTTGTTTACCATAATCTTATTATAGCACATCTTTGTTTTTGAGTTGAAATATGATAGAATAATATTGACGGAGGGTTACCCAAGTGGCTGAAGGGGACGGTTTGCTAAATCGTTAGTCTGGAGTGATCTGGAGCGGGAGTTCGAATCTCCCACCCTCCGCCATTTTTTGTTGACGCAAAAACATCAAAAAACGAGATTCGCTGTAGTATAATATAGATATATGAAACAGATGAAATGGCTGAAGTTCTTGATTGCGTTTTTGGTGCCGGTGGCGGGGGTGATGGTATGTAATAATTCGCTCGATAGTGACACTTGGTACGTGCTGGCTGAGGGAAGAGAGATTGTGACGAACGGTATATATTATGAGGACCAGCTGTCGATGCATGAAGGTTTGGAAGTAACCGTGCAGAACTATGGATTTGCGGCGATTTTTTATTTGATTTATTCGGTATTTGGGCCGGTGGGGATATATATCGGGATGTTACTTTTAAATGTGTTACTTTGTTATCTAATTTATAAAGTTTGTATGGTAGTGAGTAACAAAAATGAAAATCTGTCGCTTTTGATTATGATTTTGACGGATCTGCTACTTGGGCGGTGGTTTGTGGTGACGAGAGCACAGATGGTGAGCTATTGTATCATGATGCTCTTAATATATCTTTTGGAGCTCTATATCAGAACTAATAAAAGTAAATATTTGTGGTGGATTCCAGTGCTGTCGCTTTTGCAAATTAATCTACACGCATCATTGTGGCCAATAATAATATTGATAATCGGTGTATATATAATAGATTCGTTTAAATCTAAAAAACTACATCTTCAGGGATACAGAACTAAACCATTATTATTAGTGTTGGCAATTTCTTTTGTGGTAGGTTTTTTGAATCCGTATGGATTCAAGATGATGACGTTTATCCTGACAAGTTATGGAGTGCCAGAGGCGCATGATACTATTCAAGAATTGAAGCCGTTTGCTCCGTTTATGGACAGTACTACAATGATGTATTGTGCAACGTTTTCATTTGTATTGATATTATATATTTTTGAAGGAAAGAAGAATATGCGAATGCGTTGGCTTTTAATGATTTTTGGCTTTTTGGCATTGGCACTTAATACAATAAAGGGTCTAAGTCAATTGATTTTAGTGTTATTATTCCCATTGGCTGCTGTATATAAAGATGTTTGGATAGAAAAATGGAAAACTAGAAAAATTAGATGGATGGTGTTGTCTTGGATGGGGATTCTGTCATTAGTGATGATTATAACGGTGACGGTGGCAAAAATGTTTGATTCGGCTGGTTTTGGTAAACCACCTGAATACGCTGTGGCGGCTTTGGATGCCTTAGATAAAGATGTAGGAGATATTGATAAAAAGACTTTAAAAATATATGCAGGATTTGACGGGGGTGGGTATGCAATATATAGAGGATATAAAACCTATATGGACTCTCGGATGGAGGTTTTCTTGAAGGCTAACAATGGTAAGGAAGATATTTTTGTGGAATGGTATGATTTACAACATAACAAAATCGAAAAAACAGATTTTTTGGATAAGTATAATTTTGATTACTTGTTGCTTTACGATGACGATAGATTATTTGATCTTGATGACGTAAGATACGAAGAGATTTATGAAGATAGAAATGATGATTGGGAAGAAATTGTAAGAATATATAAGAGACAAAAATCGGACTACTAAAGTAGTCCGATTGTAGTACAACCCATTCGCCCACTCTCTATTGAATTGCAATTCTCTTTGGCGCTTCAACCTTTTCTTTTTCAAAGGTAATGGTAAGAACGCCATCTTTGAGCTCTGCCTTGACGCTATTTTCATCTTCGCGTACTTGTACAGGCAATGCAATCATCCTGGAAAACTCTCCCCAGTAGCACTCTTGAATGTGCCATCTAGTGGTTTGCTCATCCTCTCCGCCGGAAAGTACGCCGGAGATAGTCAAGATATTGTCGGCAATACTTACATCAAGGTCTGACTTTGAGATGCCAGCAGTCCTTGCTTTTACTACTAATTTGTCGGCGGTTTCGTAGACATCCACTGCAAGCTGTCCAGGGAAATCGTCGGTTTCGTTCGCCCACTCATCTTCAGTTGCTGGTTCGCTAGACTCTTCAGTTGCTACTAGCTCATCGGCAATTTCTTTTGCGTTTGGAGTAGATGTAGTGTCATCACCCTCGCTTAGGAATGCTGCAGCTAGCTCATCGTCTAACAAATCATCACTATTTGTACGAGCCATATTTCCTCCACTTATATATTGTTATGCTTTATTATAAAGCACTTTTGTAGTAAAATCAAGAGAATTATGGCTTTTATTGTAAAAAATACAACATTTCCGAGCCTTCTGGACCTGCTTTCTCCCTACTCTTGTAGGGGTTGTGGGCGACTTGGTGAAGCATTTTGCGAGTGTTGTAAAAATAACATCATGCATAACCGCAATGGCGTTTGTGAAAAATTTAGAGACCATAAGAACTTACCGCCGATATATACAGTGTCTTCACGCGAGGGGGTTTTGGGTGAGTTGATCCATGACTATAAGTACTATTCTATAAAAGCTTTAGCAAAACCTTTGGCCGAGATGATGAGCGAGAGTTTACCGGTGAGACTACCTCAAAATTCAATTTTGGTGCCACTGCCTACTGCGACTCATCATGTTAGAGCTAGGGGGTTTGATCATATGTATTTGATTGCAAAAAATCTGTCAAAGATACGCAAAATACCAGTGGGACGAATGCTTGTTCGTAATAAAAATACTGTGCAGGTGGGAGCAAATCGAAAAGAGAGGCTTTCTCAGGCTAATTTGGCCTATGATTTGAATCCAAGAGCCAGAATCGATAAAGACAAAACATATATATTATTAGATGATGTATGGACTACGGGTGCTAGCATAGAGGCGGCCGTAAAAAAACTTCGCGCGGGAGGCGCGAAGCGCATTATAATAGCCGTGATCGCTTATTCTAGCTAGCGGAGCTAGGAAGTGAAGTAATAACAAAGTTAACAATAGCGTAGGCTAAGAATGCAATGATAAGACCGATGATAGCGTAGAGAACGGTGTTTTTGGCATCGGTAACTTTTTTGGCGTCACCGCCGGAAATGACGTATTTGATACCGCCGATAATGAGCATAATAACAGCAATTACACCTACAATATACAAGACAACATTGGTGATCTGCTTGAATACACCGGCATCGCCAAAAAGATTCTCTGGACATTCGGTACATTTGGCGGCTTCAGCGCCTTCACGGAGGGTCATGGCAGAAGCGTCAAATGTGCTAGCTATATTAATACCAATAAAAACTCCACAGATAACCAGTGGTAAGATAATTCTCAAAATCTTTTTCATAGTTTAATTATACCACATTTTTTATTAAGTACAACCAAAAAAGCCTAGCATTGCTAGGCTTTTGTGACTAAAGATTTAGGCTGCCTTTAGGACGTTAGCAATGATGAAGTTGGTGATAGCAAAGGCTAGAACACAAACTATCATACCGATGACGCCATAAAGAATAATATCTTTGGCTTTTTTGACTTTACCAGCGTCGCCAGAGGAAGTCATATAGTTGACACCACCGATAATGATAATAATAACGCAGACAACGGCTAAAATACCAATAACGGCGTTAATAATATTAACTACGGCACTTTGTAAATCAGCATCACTATTACCGACATTTTTGAGTTGGCTTACTCCGTTCATGCCAGTGTTGGCGGCGAAATGTGTAAGAATATTGTTCATTTAAAAAATCCTTTGTTTTACTTATCATTATTTTATAACAATGTTTCTATAATTGCAATAGTTTTTCGACTTAATCTTCTGGGTAAAATACTGAGCTAATTGGTCCACCGCCATCAATTTCACTGCCACTATCGGCATTTTTTAATGCTCCAATTACGAAATTGGTAATAGCAAAAGCTAAGACACAGATAATAGCACCGACTACAGCATAGAGAATAGTCTTTTTGGCTTTTTCAATTTTGCCTGGGTCGCCAGCAGAAGTCATGTAATTAACGCCACCGACTATAATGAAAATAACAATAACGACGCTAAGGACACCGATTGCTCCGTTGATAATATTAACTATAATATCGCTAAGTTCTGGCTCATCGTCGTCGGAAGAGCAGCCGTTAGCTCTTAAGACGCTTGGCGGGATGGTATTGTCGCTACAGTTTATGGCAGCATGTGTATTAGCAGGGACTAAAGCAAGCCCAAAAACCATTAGAATGAGGCTAGTAATGATGGTGGTAAATTTTTTCATTTAATATTCTCCTTGTTTAGATTGATTACTTCTGTGGTTTGAACAAACGAAGTTTCTCCGTTGGCATCTTTGATTAGGTTGGAAATGAAGGCGGTGAGAATTTCGGCAAGGGCTACGATGGCTAAACCGATAAGAGCATATAGAATAGTGGTTTTGGCTTTTTGAAGTTTGTTTGGATCGCCAGAAGCGGTAATATAGCCCCAGCCTCCAACCACTACAAAAATGGCGGCGACCGCACCGGCCATGCCGAGTACCCATTGAATAAGGTTAGTGATCATAACATCGCCAGTGACGCATCCTCCTTCTTCGGCACATTGACTGAGTTCGACGCTATTGCCAACAAGAGCAATACGAATAGCGCCAAAAATGGCATAGGCCGACATAGTGATGGCAAGGCCAATGAAAGCATGTTGGAGAGTCTTTTTGCCAGCGGCGGCTTTGCCTGGATCGCCAGAGGAGAACATATAGAGATAGCCGCCATAGATGACATAGCCTAGTACTAGGTAAGCGGCAATAACGGTGAGATCGGTGAGAATATTGGTAGCGATGACAGCAATATTATTGACGAGCTGAGTCTCGTTATTCATTTCTGAAACTCCACAGTCCCAGTTGGTTAGGCCGAGTAATGGTTCACAACTACTGCCATCTATTCTTTTTAGGTCATTTTCGGCAAATGTGGAAGCTGGTGAGATTATAGAAAAAGTGGCAGAAAGTAAAGCGATAATACCCAGAAAAACGATAATTTTTTTGAGAAAATTACTCATATATTTAAATAATAGCGAGATTTTGGAGAAAAGTCAATAAAATAGGGGTATTTGCATTGACAAAAACGCTTATGTGTGCTATAATTATTGACAAGCCTAATTGGAAGGCGATTTTTATGATGATAAGAATAAGGAACCTGAAAAATGGTATCAGAAATAAGGTTTTTGGGTGTCTTTTTGCTCTTGTCGTAATGCTTTCCAGTTTGTTTGGGATGATACCTGGAACTTCTAAAAATGTATATGCTGAACCAGAGGAAAAACCGGCGGTTGGGGCTACTTGTGAGGATAGTCTCGGATCGTTAGGGTGGCTGGTGTGTCCATCAACAGGTAAGATTTCTGAAGCTGTAGACTTTTTGTATGATAAAACCCAGGATGTACTAGAAGTTAATCCGGTAGAACCTAAAGATGGCTCGCCGATTTTTGAAATATGGAAGTATTTTCAGGGGGTGACGAATGTACTGTTTATTGTATTCCTGTTAGTGGTGGTATTTTCGCAAATTACAGGGGTGGGAATTACAAATTATGGTGTTAAAAAGGCTTTGCCGAAGTTAATCATTGCAGCAATATTGGTAAACTTGTCATTTTATATTTGTTCTTTGGCGGTGGATGTCTCCAATATCTTTGGCGATGGCCTTAGAGGTTTGTTTGAGTCAATTGAATCGTCTATAACGCCAGGCGTAGAAGGCGAAGTTCAAATGACGGGGGTAAAGATGTCAGAAATGTATAGTGCAATTTCCGGTGGTACATCGCTTGCAATTGGTGGCGCGCTGATCGCCTTTGAAACAGGGGCGATATGGATGTTGATACCTTTGGCGTTTGGTGCTCTGGTATCGGTGGTGATTGGACTTGTGACAATCGCAATGCGCCAAGCGGTGGTGACACTTCTAATTATGATTGCACCTCTTGCAATGGTGGCGTATATTTTGCCAAACACAGAACAATGGTTCAAAAAATGGCGACAGCTTTTGTTCCAAATGCTGATATTTTATCCGGCATTTTCGCTTTTGTTTGGGGCTTCCTCTATAGCGGGTTGGGCAATTATTGTTTCATCTCAGAATGGTTTTGGAGTGCTAATTGGGGTGGCGGTACAAATTTTCCCACTATTTTTCGCTTGGAGCTTGATGAAGATGTCTGGTACTTTCCTATCGACCGTCAATGCCAAACTCAATGGCTTGGCAAGCGGTGCGGTTGGTGGTGTACGGGGCTGGGCTACTTCGCACCAAGAGCTTTCGAAACAAAAGCATTTGGCTTCGCCAAACGCTTATACGCCGTCTCTCAAGCTAAGACAATTCTTGTCTGACAGAAAGATTGCTCGTGATGAGGAAACCAAAGAACACATGGAGACTGTAAAAAACAGAGGTCTTGCTTATTCAGCGATGCGAAATTACACGAGGAAAGGTTTGCCTTCAAAGGAGGGTGAGGAATCTTATGAGGCACAGGCTAGAAACGCTGAGTATCAAAACAAGATTTTGAGGCACAAGAATAATATGAACAAGGGTATGGGCCAGCTTGAGGCATTGAAAAAGAATGGTACAAGGGCGCAAAAAGCAAGACTTAGTGCTCTTGATAGTGCTAATGTGAAGGCGTTTGATAAGCTCAAAATGGAACAGGCTAGAGGCGAGAGAATTGACTACAAGAATGCGGTTGGTTTCCGTGAACGGATGGAAGCGGCAATGAATGCGCATATGGATGCAACGCATGGGACTACGACGGATGCTGATGGCCGGAGAATCGCAAGTAGTAAATACAAGCGGCACTTTGAGCCTGGTAGCTTGGCGGCGGTGCAAGCAGCGGATAGATATACTGATCTCTCTAAGATTATGGAAGGCGATGTGGTGGATACGCACTATGCGGTGGCTGCGGCGGCGCAGGCTTATGATACGCAAGCTAAAGTGATGGCTACGAAGATGCAAAAGTACTTTGAACTTACTCCGCCGACTAAAGATGTGATGTATAGGCTGGATGAATTAACTAAAATAGCCGATGATATGGGGGCGGCAAAAGCAGCTGATAATATTGATGCAATTATTTCGGGCCTCAGAGTGCTTAATATGCGTGGCGATACCGATCTCGTAAAAGAACAGATGGATAACATTTTGAATAAGAACATTGGTGGAGGGTTACAGCTTGGCACACACGCTTCTCAAGCGCTGGCATCTTTCTTGATGTTTGAAGTAAAAGATAATGACCCGTTGCTGAGAAGATTTGGTAAATATATTAATCTTGAGACAGCAAGTGTGTATAATAAGGGCGAACGTAAAGTGCTAGATTTTACATATGATGAGTATATTAAGGGCTATCATGACGGTGAGCCAGATTTGATAACTGATAAGAATCCAACTGGCAGAATGTATGCCAAGAAGGATATAATTAAGTTGGCTGAAGGTACTTCGCTTGATAACATTGAGAGAACGGCCTTCTCTAACCTAGATGAGAGTTTGAAGAGAGCGTATGGATATAATGGCGATGATGCTCAGTGGGATGTGGCTGGATGGTTGAAGAAACGTGAAGAGATCCAGACTGCGCTTGAACCAGCATTCCTCTCGGCTAGCTTGAAATGGCTATCTGGTAGCGAACAGATAAATAGTGCGGTCAAATTCTGGACTGGGTATGAATTGAAGCAAAAGAAAGATAGTGATGGAAACCCAATATTAGAGGATAACGAACCAACCTATGCTTTGACTCCAGTATGGGGTAAAGGTTTTAAAGGCCGAGATAAGGATGGAAATGATAAAGACTTTAGTGATGACGTGGAAAAGTATTATCGTAGAAAAACGAACGATTACTTTAAGGACCAAACCACTGGTCAGATACTTGGTATGCGAACTGATTATCGTGATGCAACAATGGAACATTTGTTGGCTACCTATCTTGATGGTCTAGAATCTAAAAATGAGGATCCTGAAGAGCGTGAAATGTATGATGAGAGAAAAGCTGAATACGCAAAGAGAGAAGCTGAAATTCAAACTAGATATGGTGATATGGATAAAGATAAAGCTAACGAGTTGAGAAAGAAGGATCTCAAGGCTCTCAAGATGGAATTTGCTGGTAGACAAGTGAGAAAGATTCTTGGTGAAACTGGTAAACTTGAACAAATTTATAGAACTAGACGTTCTGGTGCCGCTAATAATGCGAAAGACTGGTTGCGCAAATGGGTTAATCTTGATGATGAAGAAACGATGGCGAAAGAAGTTAAATATTATGAAAACCTAAGGAAACTTCAGCGTGATGAAGAGAAAAAAGGCGATTCTAATGATAGCGAAGAGCCTACTGTAAGAATTTATGATGCGGGTACGAGACAGAGCTTTAGAGATATATTAGATAAGGAATATCACGATCATCAAGATATGGATACGGGTGAATTTTATGGGCTTTGTCTAGATCTTTTAGAGGAATGGTTTGGAGAGAATACGAGCTTGGTAGAAAAAGAATTTAAAGAATATTATGAGCAGCAAGTAAAAAACAGAACTCACATCGAGCCTTACAATCTGAAGCAGAATCTAGAAGATTTGCTTCAGGATGAAAGCAAATACCCAGATGCATAAAGATAGGGTATAAGTATTGACTTTTTTGGCATTTTGTGATATAATGGTAGGGTAAAGCTAATGTTTTGTTGGTTTTTGTAGCTTAAAATGGAGGTGGATATGGAGGATGTATTTGAAAAATGCAAGAAATTGGCTAAAGAGTACGGGCAGGATGGAATCTATGAGGATTCTTTTGAATGTGGTCTTCAAATAATATATAAGAAGATTTGCGTAATGGGAATTTGTAGAAAAAGTATCCAAGTTTATGCGGGCAACCGGGAGGTCTATTTTCACGATGAATACACTGGTGAAACCTATTTTTCTAAAGGAAATTGGGAAAAATTGGTAAGCTATCTGTTGGACCATGAACAGCACGAAAAGAGGGTTTCTGTTTACAGCAAAGTGTTGCTCCTTCGGTCCTGCAAGAAGGAAGTTGAGAAAAATAATAACATACTTTCAAACTACTTTCTTAGCTGCGGTGCACTGGCCAAAGACCAAGGGATATCTTGTAGCACTGATTATGGCACTACAAGGTATACCTACTTTACTAGCATAGAAGGACATACTGTCAAAGTTTCGTTAAACTGCGGCTCGAAGTACCGTTTGTTCATTTGGTATGATAATGCTAGCATGTTTAATTACACTTGGGCATTAGGTGAAAAGAATGGTAAAGGTAGATACGTTCCCGGTGAATGGGAAGACATCTTGTACAATGTAGTATCCGATTTATTATCCGTCGCCTAACCTGAAACCGCTGGATTTGAAATCCGGCGGTTTTTTCTTATGGTTAAAATTTTATGTTATAATATATATTATATGGCGCAATATAAAGTGCCTCAGGATGTTGAGGCGGATGATAAATTAATCGGACCGTTTAGCTTTCGGCAGTTTGTTTATCTTTTGATTGCGGGAGGATTAATTGCGCTTGCGGTGGGACTTTTTCAATTATTTCCAGTACTGGCGATAATTCCGGTACCATTTGTGTTTTTCTTTTTGGCACTAGCTTTGCCGCTCAAAAAAGACCAGCCGATGGAAACATATCTAGCGGCATTAGTATCGTATTATTTGAAGCCGCGCAAAAGGGTGTGGATGCCGGGTCAAAAGGAATCGACAATTTTGATTACGGCACCAAAAATTGCGGAGGATGTGAGAACCCGAGATATTTCTAGTGAGGAAGCCACGCATAGATTGTCGTTTCTTGCCGATATTGTGGATACGGAAGGCTATGCGATTAAAGGAGCTGGGGCTAGTCCGATGCGAGAGGATTTGGTGGCTGAAGCAAACGCTACGCCGGATATGTTTGAAACTTATCAATCGCAAGTGCTTAACCGAGTGATTGACCAAGACAAAATGAGTCGGCACAACACGGCGGTGGATGAAATGAGAGCGGCGATCGAAAAAAATGATGCGGCAAATGCAATGGCGTTGGATGAACCTACTTACCATGGCGGGGAGAAAGTGATTTTAAGGGCGGATGAGAAGCTTGAAAATAATGATGTTTTGATAAAGCCGGAAGAAGCCGAAGTGAAGCCGGAAGAAAAACCTTCCCCAAAACCGATAAACAATAGTATAATGGAATTAGCACACAACGATGATTTTTCGGTTGCGACCATCGCGAAAGAAGCTAATAGAATAAATAGAAAGGAAAATGGCGAAGTATTTGTTTCGCTACACTAGATTATGAATCCGCAACAACCACAACAAATTATGCCGCAGCAGCCAATGCCGGCGCAGCAGCCAATGATGCAGCAAAATATGATGCAACAGCCAAATATGAATATGCAGGGTATGGGTTCGGTGGCGATGGCGGCTAATCAAGCGGCACCAGTTTCGCCGAATAAAGACAACCCAATGTCTACCCAGGCGACTTTGATGATTTCTGAGCTTCGCGATAATGTGGTGATTATGAAAGATGGATCTTTTCGGGCGGTGGTAGCTTGTAAATCGATTAACTTTGACCTCATGAGTGATATGGAACGGGAAGGCGTAGAATATTCATATCAAAATTTCCTAAACTCATTGCAGTTTACTACGCAAATTTTGGTGAGAAGCCAGAGAGTGGATATTGGGCCATATCTTTCACGCCTGACAGAAATTCGCCGCAATAACGACAACATGCTTCTGGGCGTTTTGATGGATGATTATATTAATTTCATCCAGATTCTTTCGCAAGAAGCTAATATTATGGACAAATCATTCTTTATCGTGATACCATATTATACTTCGCCGGATGCAGAAAAAGGTTTGCAAGAAACTAAGAATTTCTTTAAAACTTTTGGTAAGTCTAAAGGGCCAGAGGTAACGAAAATTGATAGAGTGACTTACGATAAGGCAATGACGGAACTTAACAATAGAGTAGATACGGTGATTTCGGGATTATTCCAGATTGGGATACATTCAGTGAGACTTAACACTAAAGAGCTAGCGCAGCTGTATTATAACTTTAATAATCCAGATACGGCGGTGAGAGAACCGTTGGTAGATTTTTCTAAACTTGCGACACTTTATGTAAAGAAAGGGGAGAAAGAAAATGGCTAAGAAAAAGAAATTGACTGCAGTAGAAATCGCGGCGCAAGCTGAAGCGATGGAAATGGCAGAAATCCAAAAGGCTTTTGAGCAGGGTACAAATACTCTTAGAGATTTGATTTCGCCATCGGCAATTGAAATTCATTCGGATTATTTTAGACTTGGCACTAAATACGGACGGACTATTTATGTATATGGATACCCGCGAAGTCTTTATACGGGTTGGATTTCGCCGATTATTAATATTGATGAAGTAATTGATGTGTCGATGTATATCTATCCAGTAGAATCGGCAGTAGTGATGAAAAATTTGCGGACTAAGGTGACTCAGCTAGAAGCCTCGATGAATCTTAATGTAGAAAAAGGTAAAGTGCGTGATCCAGAGCTTGAAGCGGCGATTAACGATGCTGAGGAATTGCGTGATCAATTGCAGGTGGGAGCAGAAAGATTTTTCCGGTTTGGACTTTATGTGACAATTTGGGCGGATTCTTTGGATGAACTTAAATTTGTGCAACAAAAGATTGAAACAATTTTTGGCCAGCAAATGATTTTCTCGAAGGTGGCGAACTCGCAGCAAGAGCAAGGACTTAATTCAATCATGCCGCAATGTACTGATCAATTGCAGATTCGGCGAAATATGAACACTGGTGCAATCTCGACTTCATTCCCATTCACTTCGGCGGATCTGACACAGGACAAAGGTATATTATATGGCATCAATATGCATAATAATGGTTTGGTGATTTTTGATAGATTTTCGCTTGAGAATGCCAACATGGTGGTGTTTGCGAAGTCTGGTGCAGGTAAATCTTTTACAGTGAAACTCGAAGCTCTTAGATCGATGATGGTGGGGGCGGAAATCATTATTATCGATCCTGAAAATGAGTATCAGAAACTTTGCGATGCGGTGGGCGGTTCTTATGTTCGGTTGTCTCTAAATTCGGATGTAAGAATTAATCCATTTGACCTTCCAAAGGTGATAGATTCTGAGGATGCCAATGATGCCCTTCGAGCTAACCTAGTGACGCTGCACGGGCTCTTTAGATTGATGCTCGGTGGGGCAGCAAGTGGGCAAGCAGCGCTTAGCCCAAATGAAGAAGCTGATCTTGATCAGGCTTTGATTGATACCTATGCTCGGGCGGGAATTACGTCGGATCCATTAACACATCAATCTACACCGCCGACAATTTTGAATCTTTATGACACATTGCTACATATGGAAGGCTCGGGACCGCAATTAGCGCAAAGGCTTCGCAAATATACCACGGGGACTTTTGCGGGAATTTTCTCACAGCAATCCAACGTAGATATTAATAATCAAATGGTAGTATTTAATATTCGCGATCTTGAGGATGAGCTTCGGCCGGTGGCAATGTATATTGTTTTGTCGCACATTTGGAATATTGTGCGGGCAAATCAAAAGAAACGCCTTCTAATTGTGGATGAGGCGTGGCAATTGATGCAGTTTGAAGATTCGGCGAATTTCTTGTTTTCTCTTGCGAAACGAGCCCGTAAATATTATCTTGGGCTCACAACGATTACGCAGGATGTAGAGGACTTTATGGGAATGAAAATGGGCCGGGCGATTGTGGCAAACTCCTCTATGCAACTACTTTTGAAGCAGTCGGCATCGGCGGTAGATGTGCTAGCGGATGTGTTTAAATTGACAGAGGAAGAGAAAAGAAGGTTGGCGAACTTCCCGGTGGGGCAAGGGCTATTCTTTGCGGGGCAAAACCACGTACATATTCAAGTGATTGCCTCAGAAACAGAGGAAAGCCTGATCACTACCAACCCTAATCAGAAATAATATGTTATAATATAAGTATGAAACGGAAGTGTTTTCTGATATTTCTGGCTTTGTTGTTTTTGTTGCCAGTTTCTAGTGTTTCAGCTGCAAAAGTAATTGATGAATCTAAGTTATATTATTACGGATTAAATGGAATTTATTATTATCGAGGTGACTCGGATAAATGTACGACTTCTGATGGCGGCAATCAGAATTATGCAGGCGTGCCAGTATGGAGCGAAGCGGAGCTTGCGGCAATTGATGACAATAGAGCTATATATGAAGAAGCGGCGAATGAATATGATTTTCCGTGGCAAGTTCTGGCAGTCCTTCATAGCATGGAAACAGCTTTAAAACGATATAACCCGGCGAATGGGCAAGGCGTTTATCAGCTATATACTTATACTGGTGGTGGATCTAATGATAAGGCATTTTTGCCGGCTGGGCCGATAGATGAAGCGGAATTCAGAAGGCAAACTTTGATCGCGGCGGAAATTGTGAGTACTGAAGTGGGGGATTTGAATGAACCTGATAATGTGAAGAAACTGTTCTTTAAATTTAATGGGATGTCTTCTAGATATATAGAAAAAGCGTTAGCTATGGGCTTTTCTTCTGAAGAAGCGGCGAATGGTGAGGGATCGCCATATGTAATGAACCGATATGATGCAAGACGGGATCCGGCAAGTGGTGAAATGGATCCGAATTGGCCGGGTAGATATGTAAAAGATGGCGTTTATGATCCGACCTCTACTTCAATGGTGTTTGGAGCGTTCGTAAAATATGAAGCTTTGGCCGGGAGTTCATTTTGTTCTAATAATGGCGGGGAAATTGTAGACACAGCTTTGCTTCTTTCTTGGCCTGGGCATGACCATGCGAAGGATGATCCAAAGCCGGAATACATAGATGCAATGAAAGAGATTGGTAGTTATAAATCATATTGTAATGATAGTGGGTGTGCGCCACCGGGAGCGAGCTGTGATGTGTTTGTGAGTGCGGTGATGAGATATTCAGGTTCGGATCCGGATTTTCCATTGACTGGGCCGGCAGTACAGAAAGAGCATATGGAGTCGCATCCAGATATGTATAGTAAGGTGGACGCTTCGGATGTGAGCGATCTTGAGCCGGGCGATATTTTGGTAACAACTGAAAATGGGCGACATATTTATATATATCTTGGTGACGGAATGCAAGCCTCGGCCTCGTTTAATGATCGGACTGGGGAACATTTTGAGGGGGTGTATTTGTCTGACGGGGGAACAGGAAATGGCACTAGACACTACGAAGTGTATAGAAGGATACATTAGGGTAGATGGCTGGCACTCTTGCATTTTGAGTGCTAGTGATATATAATATATATATTATGGCGGAAAAACGCGATTATTATGAAGTTTTGGGTGTTTCTAAGAACGCTTCTGATGATGAGATTAAAAAGGCTTATCGTAAATTGGCGGTGAAGTATCATCCGGATAGAAATCCGGGTGACAAAGAGGCCGAGGCGAAGTTTAAAGAAATTAATGAAGCGCATGAGGTTTTGTCCGACAAACAAAAACGAGCACGGTATGATCAATTTGGCCATGCGGGAGTAGGCGGTGCTGGTTTTGGTGGTGGTGCTGGTGGCGCGGGAAATCCGTTTGGCGGTGGATTTAATTACAATGGGCAGACCTTTAATTTTGAATTTGGTAACGGCGGGGTGTTTGATGATATATTAGGAAATTTGTTTGGGTTTGGTGGAGCACGCAGACCACGTAGAGGCGCGGACTATCAAGTGGCAGTAACGGTGACTTTTGAGGAAGCGATTTTTGGTTGTACTAAGATGGTAGACAATAATGGCACTGATCTCAAAGTGAAGATTCCGGCAGGAATTGATGATGGAATGAGTATCCGTTTGCATGGTAAAGGCGGTCCGGCGCCAGAAGGTGGCACGGAACCGGGCGATCTTTATGTAAGAGTGCGAGTGAAACCGCACAAGTCTTTGACCAGAGAAGGCATGATTATTTTGTCTGAGCAAAAGATTGACATGGTGGATGCGGCGCTCGGATGTGAAATAGAAGTAACGACCGTGGATGGACCGATTACAATGAAAGTGCCGGCGGGGACACAAAGTGGAACGCCGTTTAAATTGTCTGGACACGGCGTGCCGTTTAGGGCGGATGGTGATAGGGGACCGCATATTGTAACGGTTATTGTAGAAACACCAAAGAATTTGTCGAAGAAACAAAAAGAGATTTTGGAAGAATTTAAGAATTCTAAAAAGCGTGGGATTTTTGGAAGATAGCTGCGGAATTTAGCATAAGCAGGGGGTGGGGGTTGAAGTATTTTTTGGGGTGTGCTATAAGTAGGCCGGGTTGGTGTTAGTTTTAATTTTCGTTTGTAGGTCCTGGATAGGTGGCGCTGTTTGCTATGGTTGTCCATAAGTCTCTCAACGGGGAGCTATTAATGTAGTGATACTAGATAAACTGGGTTGAAGTTTCCCCGTTAGCTATTTAGTAAATAAATACTAAAAAGGAGACTAATATGGAAATAGAGTTTCACTTTAGATTCGTATTAAAACCTAAGATTAAAAAAGTTACTGTTCAAACAGAACAGTAACAAACCAACCTGCAGGTTTCTAGTGCCTGCTATGTTTTAAGTATAAACAAAATGTTAAATAAATGCAAGGATTGAAACTAGATTTTGGCTATGCTTGCTTTTTGGTTTTTGGAGGTTTAAAATGAGAGAAAATAAAGTGGAGGTTTTAAATGGGGAAACTAGAAGAAATGTTGCTCAGAAACGGAGTAATTTATCGTGGGCCGGAAGGATCGGCATATATTGAGGGGAGCTTGCTATCTAATTCTTTGGTAGTCCGAAATTCGGCGGGATGGGTGACACACAAAATTGAAAAATCTTGGGATGGGGTGAGTTTGATTGTGAGAAATGTTTCTACTGGTTGCGTAGAATACCGGATTCCAGCGTAAGCAATTTCATTTTTCTTGATTTGTGGTATAATAGATAACGGAAACTAATTAATTTGATGTTATTTGTTAACCCGTTGATATAGAGAAAAATATCGACAAAAACAATTAGAAAGGGAATTTATGGAAATTGTAATCCCAATTATTGCCGCAGTGGTAGGCCTCGCGGCAGGGGCGGGAGGGATTTTTGCCTACAATAAACACAATGAAAATGGGGGGAAAGATAAAGCAGATGATTTGGTGAGAAAGGCCAAAAGAGAGGCTTCGGAAATCGTGCTTTCGGCGCGGAAGGAAGCTTCCTCGATTACTGAGAAAAATCAAGCCGAGGAAAATGAACGGCGTAAAGAATGGAAAAAAACTGAGAATCGGCTTTCTGAACGGGAAGGTGTGTTGGATTCAAAACTAGATCAACTGGAAAAGAAAACTGAAAAATTGGCAGTTCAAGAAAAAGAGTTGGAAGAACTCAAAAATGAAGTGCGAGAAATTCGCAACAAGCAGCACGAGAAGCTAGAAAAAATTGCGGGGCTTTCTAAAACGGAAGCTCGGGATAAGCTCATGAAAATGACCGAGAACGATATCAAGCAAGATCTCGTGAATTTGGTGGCAAAAGAGCAAAAAGAAATTAAACATGATATGGATGAAACTGCGCAGGCGATTCTTCTCACAGCAATGGAAAGAATGTCTTCTGAAGTTACTGCGGATAGGACTGTGACCGCGTTACATCTTCCGGATGATGATATGAAAGGCCGGATTATCGGTAAAGAAGGGCGAAATATTCAAGCATTGCAACGCGCTACTGGTGTGGATATTCTTGTGGACGATACGCCGGGAATGGTGGTTTTGTCTTCGTTTGATCCGATTAGGCGGCAAGTAGCGAGATATGCGCTTGAGCGTTTGATGAAAGATGGTCGGGTGAATCCGGCTTCGATTGAAGAGGCAGTATCTAAAGGCGAGAAAGAAATTGAAAAGGAAGTAGTGCGGGCTGGCGAAGATGCGGTGCGTGAGGTTGGTTTAGTGGGCATTCCGCGTGAGTTGGTGCATCTCATTGGTGAGCTTAAGTTTAGAACTTCTTATGGACAGAATGTGCTTCTTCATTCGATTGAGATGGCGCACGTGGCTGGAATGATTGCTGAGGAAATTGGTGCAGACAAAAGAGTAGCTAAGACTGCGGCTCTCATGCATGACATGGGTAAGGCTGTGACTCATAAGATTGAAGGTAAACATGCAGAGATTGGTGCGGAATTGGCAAAGAAATATGGTATGCCGGATGAAGTAGTACATGCGATTGCGGCGCATCATGATGATATTGAGCCGACTACACCAGAAGCAGTGATTATTAAGATCTGTGATGCGATGAGCGCGGCTCGGCCGGGGGCGCGAAACATTTCGGCAGAAAACTTTGCTGAGAGAATGCGTGATCTTGAAAATATTGCAACTTCATTTCCTGGCATTGATAAGGCCTATGCGATTTCGGCTGGACGTGAGATTCGCGTGATTGTAGAGCCGAAACAAATTGATGATCTTTCGGCTCTTAAATTGGCACGGGATATTGCAAACAAGATCGAAGCGACGATGAGTTATCCGGGTGTGATCAAAGTAAATGTGATTAGAGAAACTCGCGCGATTGAGTATGCGAAATAATTGACATATTTTATAGTTAGTGTTATAATGTAACTAATTAACATTTTGTAATAAAAGGGTGGGCATCAGAATTCATTGGGAGTTAGAAACTGATGCCGGGAACCGTTAAGGCAAAATCGATTGAGCAAGAAACACTTGCTGTACAACCTGGGTACGGGTTTTTGAATGTGGGGGTTTATAGACACCCACATGCGGTAAGGTTTGCGGTTTATAAAGTAGTCAAGCGCGTGCTTGATGTATTGTTCGCTTTTATAGCACTGGTGATCCTGTCGCCAGTGTTTTTGATCGTGGCAATTTTGATAAAAATTGATAGTCCGGGGCCGGTATTGTTCAAACAAGAGCGAGTGGGGAAGGATGGAAAGATTTTTAAAATTTTGAAGTTTAGAAGTATGACTGTTGATAATGATATTTTAGATTCTTCTTGCAGCGACAAATATACGCGAATAGGAAAGGCAATTAGGCGGACTTCGATCGATGAGCTGCCGCAGCTTATAAATGTGTTAGCCGGGCAGATGTCTTTTGTGGGGCCGAGGCCATGGGTGGTGGAGTATTGGACAAATATGAATTTGGAGGAGAGAGAGCGGGGAAAAGTTTTGCCGGGGATTACTGGGTTAGCGCAGGTGAAGGGGCGTAACGGGATTTCGATTTTTGAAAAGATTGAGTATGATCTCAAATATGTGAGAAATTATTCGTTGTGGCAAGATATAAAGATTTTGTTCATGACCGTTTTGACTGTGTTTGCTGGCGATGGGGTGGATGCCGGAAAAGAGGGGGTGCGGGATGATATTCAAGAATTGAAGGCGAGATAGTACACTATATATCTGTATTACTATAGAGGTAATTTGTGGGATAATAGTTGACTATTAGGCGTAAGTGTGATATAATTATAGAGATACATATATCGGGTGGGTGAATTGGAAGATTTTGATGAAAAAAGTATCATCCACAGAGAAGGCTTCGGCTAAAAAGATCCGGAAAACTAGGGCAAAAAAGCCGGTTTTTGATGGACCACTTGTTAGTATTGTGATGCCGGCTCATAATGCGGCGGATTTTATTGATGATGCAATCCATTCGGTTTTGGGGCAGAGTTATGGAAATTGGGAGTTGATTGTAGTGGACGATGCGTCTTCTGACAAGACGCTTGAGGTGGTGAAGCAGTTTGGTGATGAGAGGATTCGGGTAATTAAATGTTTGAGGAATGGTGGGGCAGCAAAGGCGAGGAACCGGGGGGTGGGGGCTAGTAAAGGTAAGTTTCTGTGTTTTCTTGATGCGGATGATTTGTGGCAACCGGATAAGTTGGAGAGACAACTTGCATTTATGGCTAAAAAAGATTGCGCGTTTTCGTTTGCGAGCTATGTGTTTGCGGACTCTAAAGGCCGGCCGAACGGGAAGGTGGTGAGAGTGCCGGAGACGATTACGTATAGGCAGGTACTCCGGAGTGGAGTAGTTTTGGCCTCTACGGTAATGTTTGATATGTCACGTTTTTCTAAAAAAGACATGGAAATAGCTGATGTGAAAGATGGTAGTGTGTGGAAAAAGGTTTTTGATAGGGTAGAGTCTGCTTATGGAATGCATAGTGTGATGGCGATTAAAGGATATGAAGCCGGGATCTCTTTTTGGCAGAAAATGAGGAGGGGGGTGAGATGAAAAAAGTGTTGTTCTTAATCCATACCCTACAAGCTGGCGGGGCGGAAAAAGTGTTAGTGGATTTAGTTAATGCCTTAGACAAGAATAAATTTGATATAACAGTAATGACAGTTTGTGATTTTGGTGATTTGAAATATCAATTAAATAAAAATATAAAATATAGAAGTATATTTAAGTTTAAGTTTTTGAAGAAGATAACCGGTAATAAAAAATATGGGCAAACGATAAATACTTCAACTAAGAAGAATCTATTAAAGGAGTTTTTGATTAACTGCTATAAATCTTTTTGGCGTATTGCAAATCTTGATAAATTTTATAGAAAACATATAAAAGAAGAATACGATATTGAAGTTGCTTTTTTGGAGGGAATTCCTGCGAAAATAATTAGTCATTCTTCCAATCCTAAATCTAAGAAAGTTGTGTGGCTGCACGTAGATCTTATAAATGAAAATAAATCAGAATGCTTTTTTACTAGTGTTGATGAACAGAAACAAGTCTACAGTGCTTTTGATGAAATCGTGTGCGTTTCGGGTGTAGTGAAGGAATCTTTCTGTAAAAAATATGATTTTGATGGGAATAGAGTAAAAGTAATTTACAATCCAATTAATGAAAAAACGATTCAAAAAAAGAGCGTTGAGGAGATTACTGATTTAACAAAAACTAATTTTACTTTTTGCACTGTTGGGCGATTGGCTAAGCAAAAAGGTTATGATAGACTATTAAGGGCAGTAAAGAGACTTAATGACGATAATTTAGCTTGTGATATTTGGATTATAGGTGTTGGTGTTCTTGAGGGTGAGTTAAAGAAACAAAAAGAAAAACTAGGGTTGTCGAATGTGTATTTCCTTGGATATAAAAATAACCCATATCCATATATAAAGAATGCAGACGCTTTTGTTTGTTCATCGCATGCTGAAGGCTTTAGTACTTCAGTTTCGGAGGCTGTAGTTTTAGGCAAGCCAGTTGTGACAACAGATTGTTCTGGTATGCGCGAAATTTTGGGCAATAACTCTGAGTATGGTTTAATATGTAAGAATGACGAAGAATCGCTATATATGGGATTGAGATCTATGATGGACGGTGTTATCTATGATGATTATTGTTGTAAAGTTGCAGAAAGAAAATCTATGTTCAACTACGAGCGTTCTGTAAGTGAGATTGAAAATTTCTTAATGGAGTTGGTGAATGAAAAATAAGAGCATCCAATTAAGATTGTTTTATCTATTTTCATTTTTGTTTATTTTTTCGTCTATCAACCGTGAATTTTTGTTTTTTGGCTTAGACTTGAGGTATATTGTACTGATATTGGGAGTCTTTATCTTATTATTTACTAAAAATGTTAAAGATGCACAAAAAAATGATAATAAAAAAATAAATAGACTATCTATAAGTTTGATACTATTGTTTGGTTGGTGTTTACTCTCTAATATATCGTGGTTATGGAATAATATAGATATACAATTAGACCAGATGATTAGATTAAATATTCTTATAGCAAATAATTTGTTAGCAATTTTGGTTTATAGGCGATTTAAAGATTTTGTAGACGACCAGGTTGTTAGAAAAATATTGGTCTTTTCGTGTTGTGTATTAGTATTAAGTTTCATCTTGACCGGTATGGGGCTGTCTCTCTCCCAGATATCCGGTTCGGATGCCCGTTCGATGTCTGTTTCGAATGCGATTATAGAACACAAAAATCTTTTCGGTGGTGATTATAGGATTGCTGGTTACGCAGAAGATGCAAATTACGCAAGTTTATTCTTGATCGCAGGAGTTTTGTCGTTATGGCAGCTGAAGATGCGAAAAATGTATCGTGTAACTCTCTCGATTATCTTTGGTATTGCTTTTGCCTTTGCTTGCTCAAAAACTGTTTTGCTGGCTTTACCTGTAGGTATAATATATTATTTGTTTGTTAAAATAATAAAAGCCAATAAGAAAGTTGAGCAGTTTTTAAATACAATATTTACGCTAGGGATAACGATGCTGTCTGTTTTGATGCCAAAAATCCATGTTTTTGCTGGTATGAATACCCTGTCGACTAGATTTAAATTATGGAGTATGGCGGGAGAAGCGTTTGGAAAAAGTCCAGTTTTGGGAAATGGGATTAGCTCGGCAAGGAGCGTGATTAGTATGAATTATAGCTATACTGGTGGGTGGTATGTGCAGACTCATAGTACGATTTGGCAGCTGTTAGCAGAAACTGGTTTGGTTGGTTTAGTGTTGTTTTGCATTGTATTTTTCGAAAGATTAATGTTGGATGATGATTCGATTTTAGATAAGGTTTTAGTAATTATTTTACTGGTTTTTGCTCTTAATTTTGAAGTTATATATTTACAGATAGTCGTTTATATTTTGTATATTTTGCCGATAGCATATAGTAATAGGAAAATTCAGCATGGGAAAAAATAAAGTGCTATTTGTAGTAAATTCTGTTAGGAATGGTGGGGCAGAGCGTGTGTGTGAGAATATGGCTAAGGCTTGTGTGGGAATGGGTTATGAGGTTGATTTTGTATCGGTGGCAAAAAATAACAAAACCATAGTATATGAAAAAGGAATACGCTATTATTCTCTCGGTTATGATTTGAGTAAGAAGACTGGCAAGATTCGAAGTGTATTATTTGGCGCGCTGAAATTAAATAGAATAATTAGTAAAAGTAAAAAAGAATATGTACTAATCACTAGTCATTTACCATTAGCTAATATAATTACTAGGTTTTCTCATGTTGGTGATCGTGCTATTTATGTTGTGCACTGTACCTTCGGTCTGTTAAAAAGTCACGGTACTTTTAGACTGCGTTGTTTGTTAAGACTTTTGTATAGAAAACGAAAGATTGTTTGTGTGTCTTATGGCATTAAAAATGAATTAGAAGAAATATATGGTTTGAAAAAGAAATATCTAAAGGTGATTTATAATCCAATAGAGGTAAAAAAGATTCGCAGCATGGCTACTGAAGATAATAATATTAATAGACCATACATCTTGTTAGTCGGCAGGTTAAAACAACAGAAGAGATTTGATAGGGCGCTGGAGATCTATAAAAGCGGGCGATTTTATAAAAGATATGATTTGGTTTTTTGCGGTACTGGTGAGTTGGAGAAAGACTTGAAGAGAAAGGCATTGGATATGAATATTGATAAAAGTATTTTTTTCTTGGGTTGGCAAGACAATGTTTATAAATGGATGAAAAATGCTGCGTTATTGTTATGTACTTCTGATTTTGAAGGATTCCCGATGAATATGATTGAAGCGGCTGCATGTGGCACACCTATCGTTTCTGCTGATTGTGAATATGGTCCTAGTGAAATATTGATTGGAGATTTTGCAAGGTATCTTGTTAAAAAAGATGACATAAAGTCATATATCGATAAAATGAATTTAGCATTAAAATCATATCCGGTAAATAAAAATCCTATCTTGAAATTGTGTGATGATAAGTATTGTATGAATGAGTATTTGAAGTTTGCGGAGGAAAAAATATGAAAGTAGGTTTAATTAGTATACATAGTGCGCATAACTATGGTTCGGTTTTGCAGGCCTATGCCCTACAAGAATTTTTAAAGAAAGAGTTGGGCGATGTGGAGATTATTGATTATCGACCTGAGTATTTTGAAAAAATGTATAAAATATTTAGTTTTAAGATATATAAAGATTTCCATGGATTTTTCAATAAAATGTTGCATTTGGGATGGAGAATACTTAACTTACAAGCAAGATTGAGGAAAAAACATAAATTTGATGATTTTATTCGAAACAACTATATCATGACTAGTAAAAGATATAGCAAATGCGAAGAGCTAAAAGAGCTTGGATTGAAGTATGATGTGGTTTTTGTGGGAAGCGATCAAGTATGGAACACTGGTATTACTGAGGGATTTGATGGGGCCTATTATCTAAATTTTGTATCTAGCAACACCGTTAAAGCATCTTATGCTGCAAGTATAGCTAGATCTGAAATTGAAAAGAGATATTTGAATGATTACAAGCAGGCTGTGAATGCGTTTGATGCAATATCCGTAAGAGAGGAATCGGGAAGAAAAATATTGAAAAAAATATTATCAAAAAAGATTTCTGTCAACATTGATCCTACATTTCTAATAGATAAAAAAGATTGGGATAATATTCTGCAAGAGAGTAGCTTAAACCTAAGCCAAGAGCCTTATATTTTTACTTATGTTTTACAAGAAAATAAAGAATTAGTAAAGGTAGTAAATGCAATTTCTGAGAATATGGGTATGAGGGTTGTAAGTATAGCTAAAAAGAAAAGATACAAAAATGAAACTGTGATATCGGATGCTGGACCAGAGGATTTCTTGTATTTGATTAAAAATTCGACTTTTGTGGTGACCAATTCGTTCCATGGAGCTGCTTTCTCGGCTATTTATAGAAAACCTTGCTGCGTAATACCGCATTTAGAAACTGGTAGTAGAATGGTGGATTTGTATAATAGATTGGGGTTAAGTAAACGGATACTATATCGTGCTGATAATTTGAGATTGGCGGAGTTACTTGATACTTCTGATTACTCTAATTTGACTACTATTTTGGAGGATGAATACAATAAGTCACATAGTTTCGTTCGGGATGTGCTCAAAAAAGTAGAAAAGAGGGCGAGATGAAGCGTGAAACTGCACTAGTTAAAAATACTATAGTGTTATTTATAGGGACTTTTTTCCTTAAAGGTGTTCAGTATTTATTGTTGCCATTATATACTACTATCCTAACTGCTAGTGAATACGGTGAGGTTGAGCTTGTAAATACTTTTGTGAATTTATTGGTACCGATAGTTGGTCTTCAACTGGACCAGGGCGTTTTTAGATTTCTGATTGACAATAGGGGTAATAAGGAGAAGACAAAAAAACTCGTATCCGCATCAGTGTTTTTTGTGTTAGGTTCGAGTGCTATTTTCGCTATAGGAATGGGTGTCCTAAATATATTTATAAATTATGACTATATGGGCTTATTAATATTAAATATGTTTTTTGGCGGTATTTCATCTTTATTGATGCAAATTTCGCGCGGTCTTGGTGATAATGGTGGCTATTCGGTTTCTAATATAATAAATGCTATCGTGACGGCTGTTGCAAATATCTTTCTTTTGCTTGGTATCGGATTGCGTGCTGAAGGATTATTATATGGTGCCGTTGTGGGGTATATCGCGGGCATCATTTTCCTTTTCTTTAAAATGGGTCTTCAAAGATTAATATCAATAAAGTTTGTTGACTTTGGTCTGATAAAGAAATTATTGAAATATTCGTTGCCTATGGTACCGAACTCGTTGTCTTGGTGGATTTTTACTTCATCCGATAGAATAGTGGTGGCAAACTTTATTAGCGTTGCTGCGACCGGTATATTGTCAGTTGCTTATAAATTTTCAACAATTAGTTTGTTAATTTTCAATGTTTTCAACATGAGTTTGACAGAATCTATTTCGTTGAGTGTTGAAGATAAGGATTTGTCTTTGTACTACAACAAGATTTTTGATATAGTATTGAATATATTTGTGTCGATAGGTGGTGTTTTGATTGCCTGTATGCCGTTTTTGTTTAAACTTATGGTGGGTCATGAGTTTAATGAGGCTTATCCATTAATTCCTATAGCTATTGCTGCCACTACATTTCAAATTTGTGCTGGTATATTAGGCGTAATATATATTGCTAAAGGAAACACTTTATCTATTGCAGTTTCTTCGATCATGGCAGCTGTAATAAATATTATAGCTGATATCGCTTTGATAGGTTTTATGGGGTCTTTTGCAGCGGTCGTTTCTACTTTGCTATCTTTCTTCATGCTAGCTTTTTATCGTTTTCTGAATGTTAAAAAACGTTATATAGGTATAAAAATAAGTGCTAGATTAATATTGAATTTGCTTATTTCGTTTGGTATTGTATTGAGTATATATTATATAGATAATATATATGCAAATATAGTAAATATTCTAGTTGCCGTTATGGGTATGTTGTTATTTAATTTAAGAAATATGGATTTTGTACTAAATATTTTAAAGAAAAGAAAGGTGTAAACAATGAAAGATTTTATTAAGAAAAATCTACCAATTATAGCAGACATTAGACGTCGCATAGCTATTAATAATAGGGTCGCCGATGAAAAAAGATTTTTTATAAAGAACTGGGCTAACAGCACTCAGGATTCTATAAAAGTTGGTTATAGAATATTAATGAATGTCCATGCGCTTGAAAAAGGCATGTCTAATAAATCACCAAGATATTTTGGCGTTGGAAAAGTCAAAGAAATAATTAACTGTTTAGATTTGTATGATCAGAATGGCTGGAAAAAGGATTTTTCCTACGAACTAGGTGTAAGTATTTTAAATGCATATATGAAATTTTATGAATCTATGGGATGGACTGATCGAGAAGAGTATAAAATTGTAAAAAAGAGAAATGCTGATAAAACAGTTGATCTCAAGACTGGCGTGTGCGAAATTCGTAAAAAGAATTTTATAAAGGACGCATCGATAGACTTTGGCAAATTTTTGTCGAGTAGGCATTCATTTAGAGACTTTTCTAAAGATCCTGTTTTGACTAGCGATATTAAAAAAGCTGTTGATATGGCATCTCATACTCCTACAGCATGCAATCGGCAAATGGTAAAGGTTTATTATGTTAAAGATATAGATATGAAGAAGAAAATCTTAAAATATCCGCATGGTTTGACTGGTTTTAATGTTGATAATGCGAATTTCGCTATTATTACATATGATGAATCATCTTTGTTTGATGCCGGTGAATTTATGCAAGGCTATTTTAATGCAGGTTTGTTTGCGATGAACTTTATTAACGCTTTACACTCTATTGGCATAGGAAGCTGTTTTTTGGAATACAATAATAATTATAGAGAAGAAAAAGCTATGAAAAAAATATTAGATATCAAATATAGTGAGAAAATAGTAGTAGTGATAGCTCTTGGGCACTATCCGGAGAGTTCTGTGATACCGTGCAGCACCCGTAAATCACTCGATGATTTGTATGAAGAGAGGTAGTCTTACCGTCTGATCAAACAATAAAACCATAATTGACAAAAAGTCAAGAATAGGGTAGAATTATGGTAATAGTAGTGGGGTTGGTGGGCATTTAAAATTAACCAAAGGATTTAGATGTCTAATTTTACAAACGAAAGATTTGCAGAACAAAGTTCTGTGAGCAAAAAAAGTTGGAAGGGGCTTAGCGCTCTACTAGTAGCTGCGCAAGCAGTGACTTCGGTGATGTTTTTGATTTCGCTTATCACCATGAATATCATCAGTGGGCTTTGGATTGCAGTAGTAATTGCAGTTTTAGTAGTATTACTTGGATTTAGTGCAATTAAACTACTTTTGCAGAATAAAGTTTCTACTATAACAAAAGTTATTTGTGGGATAATTTCTGTAGCTTGTATTGCGGGTACGATTGTGGCGTTTCGTTATACTAGCGCATTTAATGGGTTCGTAAATAAAATCACTAATCGCAAAGAAGCTAAAGAATACAGCGTAATGGTGATGGATGATAGCGGAATTGGTGAAATCAAAGGTTTGGCTGATAAAAATGTAGGGCTCCTTAAGGCCGATGAAAAGGCTGGAAACGCAGAGCAATATTTGCAGACTTTGGTGAAATTTACCCCACAGTTTTATGATGATATAGAAACTCTCACTGGTGTGCTTACTAGCAAAATCGTAGATAGTATTGTGCTTGAAACGGATCGTTTGGAAATGCTAAAAGAGGATGCGGCGGATTCTATAAAAAATACTAAAGTGATTTATACTTTTGAAATTGAACTATCTACTGAAAATGCAGAAATCGTGACTAAAGAAGTGACTGAAGAACCATTTATATTATATATATCTGGGACGGATTCTCGGGCGGGTTTGAAGGCTACTTCTAGATCTGATGTAAATATCCTTGCCGTGGTGAATCCAAAGAAAGGCAAAATCCTGCTTGTTTCAATCCCACGGGATACCTATGTACAACTTCATGGGACAACTGGAATCCGGGACAAGCTTACCCATGCGGGGGTATATGGAATTAATATGAGTAAAACTACGATTGAAGATTTCCTTGGAATTAACATTGATTACACGGCTAAAGTGAGTTTTGGAACGGTGGTTAAAATGGTAGATGAGCTTGATGGGATTGAGATTTATTCAGACAAAGCTATGACTCTTAAAGAAGGAGAAATTTATAATAGAACTTGCGAGTATAAGGAGGGTAAACAATTGGTGGATGGCCAATGTGCTCTTAGATTTGCTCGCGAACGCAAATCTTATGAGAGGGGCGACAGGCATCGTGGTGAGAATCAAATGGAAGTGATTACAGCAATTATTAACAAATTGTCTGGATCTAAAAATTATCTTTTGAAGCTACCTTCCATCCTAGACATCGCAGCAGATTCGTTTGAGACCTCACTTTCCAAGGATAATATCACTTCGTTTATTCGGATGCAGTTAAATGATGGTACAAATTGGCAAGTGGAATCTATCTCTATTGATGGGGCTGGTTCGATGCAAGGAACTTACAGTATGGGGGCAAATAGGCCGCTATATGTGATGTTGGCTTATCCAGAGTCAATTACCAATGCTCAGACCAAGATTAAAGAATATTTGGTAAATGAATAAAATTATGTTTAAAGTATTTACATTTTATGGTTTTTGTGCTATAATTAGTAGTAAGTAAAGGTTTTTTATGGAAGAAATTAATGTTAAAGACTTTTTTATCTATCTGAAGCACTATATTTTGGCTTTTGTTTTGATGATTGCACTATGTGTAGGTGGAATCGTGACCTATGATTTAGCGATCAAAAAGCCGATTTATCAAGCACAAACTACAATTGTGATTGCCAAGAGCGATGACAGCGCTAATGCTGCTTCTACGCTCAACGATGTAAATGTGAGCCAGAAACTTACCACGACTTATGGTGAAATTGTCAAAAGTGAGTTGGTTTTGAATCAAGTGGTGGACAACCTTAATTTGAATACAAATGCAAAAAGTTTGGGTGGTAATTTAACCGTAAAACCGCTAGAAAATACTTCTATTCTGAGTGTTTCGGTGAAAGATCCGGATGCTTGGCAAGCAGCAAGAATTGCTAACGAAATTGCTGATGTGTTTTCGGAAGAAGTGGCAAAGATTTATAAACTTGATAACGTGAGCCAACTTTCAATAGCAAAGGTGCCAGAAAATCCAGCTAATAATACTTTGACTCGGGATGTGATTTTGGCCGTAGTAGTAGCAATTGCTCTAGTTGGTGGTTTTGCATTCCTTAGATTTTATCTTGATGATAGCGTGAAACATGGTGATGAAGTAGAGAAGATTTATGGTCTTCCAAAAACTGGGCGGATTTGTAAGAGCGATATGAAGACTGGCAAAAAAGGTGAGAATATTTCGGAGCTCGTGGTAGAGAAATATCCAAAGTCGATCGTGAGTGAGAATATCAAATCTTTGCGGACGAATTTGCAGTTTACCGCGATTGATAAGAATCTCAAAACTATTTTGGTGACTTCTACGAATGCTTCTGAAGGTAAAAGCTTTGTGTCGGCAAACCTCGCGATTTCGTTTGCGCAGGCTGAAAAGAAGGTGCTTCTAGTAGACTGCGATCTTAGAAAAGGTCGTGTGCATAGACTATTTGATGTGCCAAATACTGATGGTCTTTCTAACCTTCTGACTGATGATCTTGATAACATTCAACATTATATTCACAATACGGGTGTTGATAATCTTGATATTATTACTTGTGGTACTTATCCACCAAACCCATCTGAGCTTCTAGCATCTCGTAAAATGAAGAAGCTTTTGACTTCGCTTCGCCATCGCTATGATATTATTATCTTTGATGGGGCGCCAATTGGCGGTTTGGCTGACTCGGTGATTTTGTCTTCACTTATGGATGAAACTATCATTGTGGTAAAAGACGGTAATACTTCTAAGAGCGATTTGATGGCGGCGAAGGGTGAGCTTGAAAAAGTAGGCGCGAAGGTGGCTGGTATCGTGTTTAATATGGTGAATCGTAAATCCTCGAAATACTATAGCTATTATTATGGTCACGGCTATGGTTATGGCGAGGAAAAAACGCCTAAGAAATAGTTTTGGGGGCTTCTATGATTGATCTGCATTCGCACGTCTTGCCGGGGATAGATGATGGGGCCGCTGACGTTGATGCATCTATGGTGTTGATACGCGAATTGGCGGCTGGCGGAGTGACGGATGTTTTTGCAACGCCACATTATATTGACGAAACGATTTATACTTCGCCTGCTAAAACTAATAAAAAATTGGTTTCTAAACTAAAAACCTTGGTGAAAAAAGAGGGTATTGATATTCGGATTCATCTTGGGAATGAAATTTATATTATGCCAAAGATTTTGGATTTTTTGAAATCTGGTGAGATTTCTAGCCTTAGCGGTTCTAAGTATTTGTTGGTGGAACTGCCGATGGGTGGAGATTTTCCGGGATACCGGGATATACTTTTGGAGCTTATTCGTTCTGGGTATAATGTGGTGCTGGCGCATCCGGAGAGATATACGAGTTTTCAGAAAGATTTTTCTTTGATTGATGAAATGTATGAAATGGGGGTTCTACTCCAGTGCAATATTGGGAGTTTTGCTGGACAATATGGAAGAGCTGCTATGAAAACGGCACGGAAAATGGCGAAAGCTAAAATGATTTGGGGTGTAGGGACGGATATTCATCATCCGCGGGGGGATGGATTTGTGGCATCGGCTATTCAAAAGATGGGGAAATACTATAGCGATGCGGAACTTGCAGAGATTTTGGTGGGGAACCCGGGGAAGATCCTTCGTTAGACTTTAGCGTAAAGCTTATGCTATAATTAAAGCATGAGTAAAAAGAAATTAACTACATTTGGCAAAGTTTGGCGCTTGGTGGTTTGTATCGCCGTGCCACTTGGTGGGGGATTTTTGATATCACTTTTAACGCGGAATGCGATGGATCAGTTTGGGGCTTTGGAACAGCCGCCTCTGGCTCCGCCGGCTTGGCTATTTCCAGTGGCGTGGACGATTTTGTATGTTCTGATGGGTGTGGCATCGTATTTGATTTATTTGTCTATGGTAAAAGGGAAGAAGGCGGAATATAAAATTGGGGCAGCGGCGTTGGTGATTTATGGCGTGCAACTTTTGTTTAATTTTGTGTGGACACCACTGTTCTTTAATGCGGGGATATATTGGGTGGCGTTTGGTATACTCGTTGTGATGTGGGGTCTTGAAATTGCGCTTTTGACTTTGGCATTCAAGGTGAATCGGGCGGCGTTTTGGTGTCTTTTGCCGTATATTCTTTGGACGACGTTTGCGGGGTATCTCAACGCTTCGATTGCGGTGTTGAATTAGTGGATTTGGGGTTTGCTTCTAGGCTTTGGGCTTTTCAAATGCGAGATTTTGTGCTATAATTATATATGAGTTCATTTTGATGAATGGATTGGTCCGGTAGCTCAGCTGGTTAGAGCACGAGCCTCTTAAGCTTGGTGTCGAGGGTTCGAGTCCCTCCCGGATCACCATTTTTTGTTGGCACAAAAACTCAAAAAGCGGGACTCGGACCTTCGGTGCGAGTCCCTCCCGGATCACCAAATGAAGAAACTATTAAACCTGCCGCAAGGCAGTGTTTATTTAAGCGCTTTGACCGCTTTCAGTAACTCTGCAGTAGCTTTTCTGTCTGTGTTGTCTTGATATGTTACTTTCTCTTTGGTGACCATTTCGACTACTTTACGGCCAACAAAACCCATTTTTAACGGGTTGGTACCACCTTCAAAATAATATAACGGGGTATCACCCAGTTTATTTTCTTCCGCCATTTTCTTTAAGTCTACTTTGGCTTTTGGCGTATAACCAACGCCAAACACAATCAACTTTTTTGGACCAAAACTAATAATTTTTTTGTATCCACTAATTACCCCACCAAATATCCACCCGCCATGAATTACGAGATCGTATTTTGCGACATCTTTAGAGGAAACATTTTTTATATCTTTCGTCTCACAGTTTAGTTCTTCGGCAATCCATTTTCCATACTTTTTCGTAAATCCAGTTTTGCTTTTATAAGTAACTAAAATTTTCATAATATTTATACTCCAAAATCCTCTGTTTTGAGGTCGCAATAATACCGACCGCTTGTTGCGGTGAATTTTAGCACACAGTAGTCCGGATCTGTCACGCCTTTCTTATAGAACATCATGTCGCCACGCTTCCAAATCATGTCCTTTGTCTTCTGGTCCGTTAAAACTTCCATTTTGCCTTTTAACATAACACCGACGTACTTGATTAGGCCTTTGTGATAAAAATAGATACTGGCTTTTGGATTCTTTCTGTATTGACTTACCCTCATAGATGAAGTGTTAGTAGAAAAGTAAAACTCTTTCAGCCCATTTCGTTTTCTAGGTTTTAGCATTGCCTTAACGTTTGGGCATTCTTGATCGTCAATAGAGCAAATAATGCTAACTTTTTGCTTGTCGATAAATCTTTCAATCTTTTTTAGATCCATATTACGCTTTCTTCCATCTCTTGAGTGTTGGAAATACTTTCGTGCAATATTCTTTCATTTGCTCGTTCGTCATACCGGCCTGTTCGCCAAACTTCGAGCACATTTCGATATATTCTTCCATGGAAACCTTATCTACAAATTCGCCATCTTTATAACACCACTTACAGTAGTCTTTATTGATACTACCGTCTTTTTCGGTAGAATACATATCTTCTGAAGTTAGTGGCATTGCACAGCTTTGGCAAATAGTTTGTTCCATAAAAGATCCTTTGTTTACTTACTATAATTATACCATTGACATTGTATTTCTTTATTTTCTCCATTGTCATTGTTTTAAGCTTCTACGGTCCCAGTAAAGCTATAAACCCTTAAAAGTTCGAATGGAGCGAAGCGACATCCCCATGGAGCGAAGCGACATCCCCATGGAGCGAAGCGACATCCTTATCTCTTTGCCTGTATATATGTGCCTCAGAATATACACGGCCTTTTAGTTTTTAAGTTTTATTTCAGGAAAAGATATATAATATACAATATAAGTATTTTAAAATGGAGAAAGAAAATGGAAAATGAGAATATCAATAACGAACCAAAAAATAAAGATGTGACGAAGGAAAAGATAATTTTGTTTGTGATTGGGGTGCTTCTGGGTGCGGTGATTTCGACGGCGGCGTTCTTTGTTTATACCAAAACTTTGGGAACTAGCAATTCTAGCTCGACATCTGGGCAGATGCAAGGTGGTGGTACGCCACCAGAAATGCCGAGCGGCGATAATTCTGGGAACGGCCAGGGTGGCACTCCGCCAGAAAAACCAAGTGAGGAAAATAACTAATGAATAATAAAAAATATTTAGCTTATGCAAGCATAATCGTTGTGCTTGTGGTGACACTTGGTGTGTTGTGGTTTTTGATCGTAGACACAGTAAATAATAATTATGTTGCAAACAATGGTGGTGGCTCAATGAATGCTGGGACTTCGTCATCTGCATCATACTCTGCCGTAAAAGAAATCACAGCAGATGAAGAAATTAATGATGGGGAATTTGCGTCAACTAATGCGGATGAAAATGCGATTTCGGTTTCTGGTGATATTGCGGTGGGTTTGTCTAATATTACGGTTTCTAAGACTGGTGATTCGGACGGTGGCGATAGCACAAGTTTTTATGGGACTAACTCGGCGATTATTGCGAAGGGCGGTGCTACTTTGACGATTAAAAATGCGAACATTACGACTGATGCGACGGGTGCAAATGGGGTGTTTTCTTATGGTGGTTCGGCGACTACGAACAATTCTTCGTCAGACGGTACGACGGTAAATATTTCCGATTCTAGTATTACTACGAGCAAAGATAATTCTGGCGGAATTATGACGACTGGCGGGGGAATTATGAATGCGGAAAATCTGACGATTACGACGGCTGGAACTTCTAGCGCGGCGATCCGTTCGGATCGTGGCGGTGGCACGGTGACAGTAAATAAGGGCACTTACAAAACTACTGGTAAAGGTTCACCGGCGATTTATTCTACGGCTGACATCGCAGTGAAAAACGCCACATTGATTGCCACAGCTTCTGAGGGAGCGATTATTGAAGGGAAGAACAGTATTACGCTGGAAAATGTTTCTTTGACTGATACCAATAGCGAATTAAATGGCCAGTCTACTACGTATAAAAATATTTTCCTTTATCAATCAATGAGTGGTGATGCGGCTGATGGCGAGGCAGTATTTACGGCTAAAAATTCTACGATTACCACAAATAAAGGGGATAGTTTTTATGTGACTAACACTACGGCTGTGATCAACTTGGAGAATAATACGATTGTAAATAATGATGCGAGTGGAAACTTTCTCCGAATTCAAAAAGATTCGTGGGGAAATTCTGGTAGTAATGGTGGTACAGTTACGCTTAATATGACTAATCAAAAGGCTACTGGCAATATTGTCGTAGATTCTATTTCAAAACTAACGATGAATCTTGCTAGCGGTTCATCGTTTAGTGGCGCGATTAATAGCGATAATGATGGCGAAGTAGAGCTTACTTTAGATAGTTCTAGCTCAATAACCTTAATGGGCGATACTTATGTTAAATCGCTTACTAATGCCGATACGACCAATAGTAATATCCATACAAATGGTTATAACCTTTATGTAAATGGCACTCTGCTAAAGTAACAATTTGGTCTTTTTTATATCATTTTATTGATTTTGCGGTTTTGTCTTCCATAATTAAATCATCTAAAGTAGTATCAGACAAAATGGCGAGTTGTTTGAGATTTTATGGCTACGCTAAGTAGCATAATGTTCCTTTCTGAGCTTCTTAACCTGTTCTTTTGAACTAGAATCGACACGGTAAGAATCGCAAATTTTGGAAATAGTTTTGCCTTTAACCCATTTGGATAATTTGGAAATTTTTAAATAGGCGTAAGTTTCGTCCGGGAATTTGATAAAACATTCGGCAAGCAGCCAAGCGATGGCCATTTTGATATAATATTCATCGCGGTTTTTGAGCGATTCTGTGCGATCAAAAATTAGAGCGAGATAGTCTGGGTTGACATAAAAATCAAGTAGGGAAACAAGGCCGGTTCTGACAGCGAATTCATTTTTGGATTTTAAAAGTTTTTCGACTTTTTGGTCGAGAAAATCAGCTTCGTGGTGTTTGATGGTTTTTCTTAAGGCGGCGCAAAAAGTATCAACGGTGCACCAGTTGTCTAAGAGCTTGATTTGCGAGTCGTAATATTTTAACATTTCTGGGTAGGGAAGGCGGGCGATTAAAAAACCGCGGGCGATGACTTCCTCGATGGCAAGTGGTTCTTGGTTTAAAAATTCTTGAAAATCTTGGGGTGGGATTTGTTGGACTAATTTTCTGATTTCGGGGATGCGAACGCCGAGGAATGGGCGATCGGAGGGAATACCACGCATACAAAATTCGCGATATTTTTCATCAGAGAGGGAAAGAAGTTTAGTGCGGAAATTTTGGTACATATCTTTGGTTTTATTTTAACATATTTAGGTATTTGATATAATGTATATATGGATAAATATATTGAATCAAGTATCAAGACCAGAAAAGATGCGATTTTTAATGCGTATGAAGTGACAGATAAAGGGATGGTGAAGAAAATCGATGATTTGTTCTCAGAGATTGAAAAATTGGGTGCGGAGTGTGGGGATGTTTCGGAGTTTGAAACGAAGTTTGCGGCGAGTCCACTAAATCAGAAATATATGGATATTTTTACGGAATTGGCGCAAGGTGCTGCCACTGCCAATGTGGCGGAGAGTTTCGCTAAACAGGCGGCGGTGGGTGCGGCGACCAATGCAGCGCGGGGTGCGATAATGAGTGCGACTGGAGGCGTAGTACCAACAAGTAGAGCGGCGGCCAATCAAAAAGTGATGGACGCAGCGCGGAGTATTCCGGGTGTGGGGGAAGCTTTGGAAGTAAAACAATATGCGGATTTCTTTGGAAGATTCAAGAAAAAGAAAGACTAGTTTAATGAATAGAAAAATTGGAATTATAGGATCAATTATAAATGCAATTACCGTGGCGTTGTTTGCGATTTTTCTGCTTTTGGATTTTAAGCTTGGCTACTTTTGATTCATGGTGTGTTTTTCTTTGGGTGTCTGATCATGCCAATGACTGGAATGTTTGTTCATGGCGGTAGTGGTTCTGGTTCAATTGGTGGAGTGATGGCTTTGGAATTTTGGTGCTTATATTTCTTGCCGATTGGGATATTGTCGTTTTTGCATTTTGAAAAGAATGCTAGTAAATAGTTTTGTCCATGTGGTTGTATGTGTCGAAAAGTTCGAGACATAAATCACGATCATGCTGTTCTAGAAAATCTTTTGGTAAGTTGTTTCGGTCGCCCATGAGTTTTTCGAACTTGAGATCACGGAAACCGATTTTTTCGTTGTCTTCTAAAGTACAGCCGTAATAGACTTTTTTGATATTGGCCCAGAGGATGGCGGCGAGGCACATAGGGCAAGGTTCGCCGGTGGTATAAAGTTCGCAACCGGATAAGTCGTGAGTTTGCAATTTTTGCTCGGCTTTTCTGATGGCGTCGATTTCGCCGTGACAAGTGGAATCGTGATTTTTTAGAACGCAATTGTGGCCGGTGGCGATAATCTCTCCGTTTTTTACTATTGCGGCGCCGAAGGGGCCACCATCTTTGTTTTCGATGCCGGTTTTGGCTTCTTCGATGGCTTTTTTCATGAATTCTGGTTGGTACATATTGGTCCTTTAAAAATCTTTAAGTTTTTCTAATTCTTTTTTATGCTTTTTGGGGGCTTTTAGAATGATTGGTTCTTTGTTAAAAAGTTCTTGGATTTTTTCGGTGGCTTTGTTGGCTTGGCCGCTGCCACTGTATAAAATGAATTCCGGGTCTTTGTCTTTTAAGTCTAGAACATCTAGCATGGTGTTGGTGGCGGGAGCGAGGCGGTCATCCCAAACTGGGGAACCAATCACGATTTTATTGTATTTGCTGATGTCGGTATCGAAATCTTCGAGTTCGTCTTTTTTCTCGGTGAGAGCGCGGTGGCCGCCTTTCATCATGAGAGGGAAAAGATTTTTGGGATATTTGACTTTGCTTTTGACTTTTCGGATTTCGTAGCCTTTTTCTTTGAGAGTTTTGGCGACTTCGTCACCATTGCCCGTAAGACTATAATAAATGAATAGCTTTTTCATGGTTTAATTATAAACCCTTAACGGTGTTTGTGACAATTTCTTTGAGTTTTTCTTTGTCATCTAGGTCTTCTACTAAGTACATTGGTTTGGCATTTTGGTAGAGAAGATATTCGCCCATCATGGGTTTGCATTCGATGTTTTCGATTTCGGAAAGTTGTTCTAGGATGAAATCTTTGTAATCTTTGGTGGTGGACATGTTATTCGACTTTCCAACGTTTAAGAGTGGGGAAGATTTGGCTGCAATATTCCTTCATTTGCTCGTTAGTCATGCCGGCTTGTTCACCAAACTGGGAGCATTTTTCAATATATTCTTCCATGGTGCAGTTGTCTAAGAACTCACCTTTGTCGTAACACCATTTACAATAATCTTTGTTTACGCTGCCATCTTTGTTGGTGCCGTAGAGATCTGGCGAAGTGAGTGGCATCGCACAAGATTGGCAGATTTTGGTGGTTTCGTCTATGGTTTGGGTTTCCATTTTTGAGCTCCTTTTAGTTAGTTTTATTATAACATGGAATGATATATGGGTTTAGGTGTCTGTTATCGATATTGTTTTGTTTTTGGAATCTGTCTGTTTGTGACAGTATCATGTTTTAATGAATAAAAATATAATGCAGTATTTATGGTTGCTAATAACTGTAGTGGGGCTAGTGAAAAGAATTCTTCATCGTTTACCGAAACGTACTTATTAAAAATATCGGACATATGACTAGCAAGTTGTCTGGACCAAGTATCATCTTCATAATATAATTTGCGTATTTTTTCATAGTTGTAGCTACAAGAAAGACCTGCATCTTCCTCTTCAAGATTTGGAAGATCTAAGCTCCTTAATAATTGAACGGATTTGCGTATTTTCTCGCTATCCATTTCTTCTAGAGCGGAGTGTAATTTTTTGATAGCAAATTTTATGGCATTCTTGTATTTTTTAAACTTTTGGTTGTTTTTAGCGGGTATTGTTTCAATATTGACCATTTTTGCAAGTTGCTTAATATCTTCAGAGGCATAACCATCTCTCTTAGCTGCTTCTTTTGATAAGTTATTAAGATAGATGCTATAGTTTTTAAATTCTTTTGGATTTTTGATAGGTGAAATTTTTAACGAATTAATTCTTTCTTCTTTGATTCTTCTTATAGTATCTTGAATTATTATCAAATGACTGTATCTATCTTTTATATAATTTATAATTTCACTAAGATATAAATTTAGATTATATATTTCTACTTTTTCGCCTTTGTCGTATATACGTAGCAAGATATCGCCACTATTTTCTTTATCTAGTCCAGCGAATTTATTCCAAATGACAAAGGGGCTTACTTCTTTGTCGGTGTGCTGAAAAGCTTTATGCCGTTTTGTGTCATTCGGGTGAATTGAGCTAATGGTTCTTATGTATTCAAAATATCGATCATCATTATTTTTCCCAGATTTTAGTTTATATTTTAATTCTTCTGGGCGGAAAACATTTTTACTTTTAAAGAATTCCGTATCTAAATTGAATTTTTCTTTGCAGCTAAAAATGTCTGCCAGTGAATTTATACAATCGAGCATTGTTGCTGAATGTGATATAAATTCAATAAAATCAAATGCACAACCATAATCATGCTGTTCTCCGAGTGGTTTCTCGTTGAGATATTTGGCAGTGTCTTGGATTCTATCCATACAAGCGCATATAGTATTGTAATGCTTTTTATAAGTTGCGCCATCATGAAATATAGGGGATTCATTTTCAAGAAGCAAAAAATCATCTTGGTTTATTTCTTTTCTAAAATCTTCTATAATGTCTAGTGGTAGCTTAATTTGAAATTTTGCGGTCATTATTCACTCGCGATTAATTCTCCCACCGCGTTAATATTTTGCATTAGGCTATTTAGACGTTCTACGATGCGTTTTTGCTCGGCGAGCGGTGGTAGTGGAATTATGATCGAATCCATTTTTGACTTGTTTACTATTGATATCGTCGTAGATGAGGCCAATGACCAGATCTTCTCAAAGAATACAGGGCTTTTTATTGCATAATATAAGTATTCTATATCTACGCTGTCATTTGGGAGAATCGCATTAATTTGTTGATTGGTCGTCCCTTCGATGCCCATAATGGCGACTTTTCCTATAGAGCCAATGCAACAGATAAGAATCGTATTTGCTGGGAGCTGACGACTGACCATACGTCCGGCTTCTGTTAGGTATTCTGATGTATCAGTGATATACTTTCCTGCGTCTAGGTCTGACGGTTTGAAAAACGCGTAATCTCCGCCATAATATTCGCTATGTGTTTTACTTGGCGTGCCGCCAGTAATAGTTTCGAAAAAATCACCAATTCTAATCCATTGCCAGGTAGAAGGAATAGAAAACGGTTTTTCATTCTCAGAAATTGCTGTCGATTTATGTTTTTTACTACAATCGTCGTGTCTGTGTGTTAATAAGTCTTCTGCGTTGCCATCTTCTGGCAATTGTTTAGTAAGCTTACCCTGCATGGCATATTGCAACAAAGAGGCCTTAATATCATCAGGAAAAGCTTTTTTTAGCAACGCGAGAGTGTCAGCCGATTGTTCTAAATCAGCGACGCGAGCCATGAGCTCGTCGACTTTTTCTACGATGCGTTTTTGTTCAGCAAGTGGCGGTAATGGAAAAAGGAGAATGTTAAGATCGTCTTTGTTGAAGCCGGCCTGTGCGCTACGATTATTTTGGAATATTACAGATCTATACAAATTAGTGTGAAAGAAATAGTATAGGTACTTTGTATCTATGCTAGATTCTTGAAATAATCGAATGACCTTTGCCATTGCGACATTGTACGCACCATCTTCTGCAAAAAATACTTTACCCAATGATCCGCCATATCTAGCCAAAAGTATGTCGCCTTTTTTCGTTGTTTTCGATGCCGTTTTTATTGGTATGTAGACCGGTTGAGGATTTTTGCCATAGTCTCTCGTTTGATATAGTCTAACATAACCATCTTTGGGTTCAAAAATGAACTTGGATTTTGGGGGTTGAGATCCGCCTGATACTTCAAAGAAATCATTGAATCTTATCCATTTCCAGTCGTCAGGTATAGCATATGGTATCTCATTATCACTTATTGGAGGAAGTTCTTTTTGCTTCTTTATTACCCTATCTTTTATTAGTTGTTCTTTTTCCATCTCTAATTGTTTTAGTAGAGTGTTGGCATCGCCATCTTCTGGTGACTGCTTTGTCAACTTCCCCTGAAACGCAGCATCGATGATAGAAGTTCGTAAATCATCACAAATAGTAGACATTACTTAATCTCCAAAAGAGTTTTTAATTCTTCTAGTTTTTCGTCGATTTCTTTTTCTAACGCTTCACGTTTCGCGATAAAATTCGTGATTGTTTCTTCTGGACTTAGGATTACTTTTTCTTCTTGTGGGAATCCGCACAAGTCCAAGTTATATCCATGATCGGCAATTTCTTCTGCGGTATAGTTCTTAGACTTATAAGTTATTGCGGAGTCTTCGCTCTTTTTCTCGTCTTCAATTACTTTACGGTCACTCCACCATTCTTTGACTGGCGCTAAATCCTTCAAGGCGATCGGATTAGTTTTATTGAATGCTTTGCGGCCAGTTGGCATTTCCATGCGGTAGAACCAGGTTTCTTTGGTTGGACCAGAATTATCGAAGAAGAGTAAGTTGGTAGCGATTGATGTATATGGCGCAAAGACGCTTCCTGGTAGACGAATGATTGTATGGAGATTGAACTCGCTTATAAGTTTTTTCTTAAGCGCCAGTTTTGCGTTATCGGTGCCGAATAGGAAACCATCAGGAAGGACTACTGCTGCGCGGCCATTCCTTTTCAGGCGATACATAATTACGGCCATGAATAGGTCGGCGGTTTCACTAGATGCGATATCGGCTGGGAAGTGTTTCTTAATATCTGCTTTTTCGTTGCCGCCGTATGGTGGATTCATGAGAATCACATCAAACTTCTCTTTTTCGGTATAATCGAGCACGTTTTTAGTAAGTGAGTTGTCGTGGTAAATCTTCGGCACATCTACACCATGAAGAAGCATGTTAGTGATACAGAGCATGTATGGGAATTGTTTCTTCTCGATGCCGTAGATGGAATTGCCAAGCGCTTCGCGGTCTGCAGTGCTTTTGACCTTCTTTTCCAGTTGGTGGATCCAGCTCGTCAAGAAACCACCAGTACCACAGGCAAAGTCTGCCATTTTCTCTCCAATTTGCGGATCTATCATTTCAGCCATGAATTCTGTTACGGCGCGCGGCGTGTAGAATTCGCCGGAAGAGCCTGCGCTTTGAAGTTCGCGGAGGATCGATTCATAGATTTCGCCAAATGCATGTGATTGCTGATAATCACCTAGGTCAATTCCGTCGATGACGTTAAGAACCTGGCGAAGAAGAGCGCCGTCTTTCATGTAGTTGTTGGCGTCTTCAAATGTTGTTTTGACGATGGATTTTTTGATTGGTGTGCTGTCGTTTATTTCTAGTTTCCTGAGTGTTGGGAATAAAGTATTATTTACGAAATCTAGTAACTTATCGCCAGTAATGGCTTTGCCGGTGAAATCATCATGTGCCCAGTTATCCCACTGGCATTCTTCTGGAATAATTGAAGTCCAGTTAGGATCTTCGAATTTCCATTCTTTCTCTTTTTCGGAGTAAACCTTTAGAAAGAGCATCCACGTAATTTGTTCAATACGCTGCGCGTCACCATTAACACCTGAGTCGTTACGCATAATGTCGCGTAGTGATTTTACAAATGTTGATATGCTTGCCATAGGTTATCCTTTCTGAAATTACTTATATAATTCTTTGATTAAGTCTTTTGTCATTCTGTCGTAGGCTTCTGTTCCGCCAAATCGTTCTGCGATTCTAACCGGGCTTCCATACTGTTCGAATTCTTCAAGCTTTAGCACGGATGTCTTTTCGATTTCGTCTAGACCGAACTCTACGTATTTGTCTAGAAGTAGGTTAATGATAGTTTTCTGGAATTCGTCTGGGTATCTATCAAGGAAATTACCCTCTCTGACCGCCTTAGCGCGCTCGTGGCGCGATTTAGCCGGTAAATTGTATACTAACTCGCGAATAAGATCATAATCGTCCACATCCTCAGAATTCGTCTCGTTCTTGAACGCTTCTAGATCGATGCCTTTTGCGGCAATATCATGCTCGGCCACATTTCTTGACGCATGGCCTAGCCAAATATCATTGAAATCTTCTATGGTTGGGAACATTTCGGTAAATGTACGCTTAATATAGTCAGAAAGACTTTCGGTGCGAATTAGCTTACCGCTTTCAAAGTCATAGATTTTTACTTCTTCGTTTACGACTTGGACCTTGCAGCCATCAGAATCTACGATTGGCGTTTCGTCGTCAACAAACGTAATTACGCCACCAGTTGATGCAGGTTTTGTGGTGCCACCATTACCAGGCGCATAGCCAGGGCTAACTTCGACCGGGCCATCCCATTTTGGATCAGCGAATTGTTTAGTATTTCCGCGGAAGTCCATAACTGCAAAATGAGTTTTGCCTTCGTTAACACGCAAACGTGTGCCGCGGCCAATAATCTGTTTAAATTCCGTCATGGAACCGATTACTTCGTCTAATACGATCAACTTCACCATTTTGCAGTCTACGCCAGTAGATAATAGCTTTGATGTGGTAGCGATTACTGGATATTTTTCGCTTACGGAAATGAAATAATCGAGTTTGTCCTTGCCAAATTTGTCGCCACCAGTAATGCGCACAATATAATCTGAGTTTTCTTGCATCATGTCAGTATTAAAATTGACAAGCTCTTTTCGCATTCTATCAGCGGCGTCCTCGGTAGGGCAGAATACGATCGTCTTTTGCATACGGTCGGTAGATTTGAGATAATCAGTAATCTTTGCGGCCACTTCACGAGTACGATCACGGAGTACGATATTTGTATCGAAATCGGAATTAGTATAGATACGATCTGGGATTTCGTTGCCGTTTTCGTCTAATTGGCCGGCCACAGGGCGCCAACCGTCAGTGATGTTGGTAGTTTCTTCAATAACGTGGAAAGGTGCCAAGAAACCGTCCTCAATGCCTTCTTTGAGGCTATATGTATAGACCGGTTCGCCAAAGTAGCTGATATTCGAAACGTCGTTTGTTTCTTTTGGCGTGGCAGTCATACCAATTTGAGTTGCGCCGTTAAAGTACTCCAGGATCTTATGCCAGTTGCTTGCTTCTTTTGCGCTACCGCGATGACACTCATCCACAATAACAAGGTCGAAGAAGTCACGAGAGAATAACTGCTCGAGGCGGCTTGAAACATCGCCATTTTCGATTACACCATCTCCATCTTCGTCGTAATCTTCTTCGTCGCCTAGGCCATCGTTGTCACGATCTGCAAGTTGTTGGTATAGCGAGAAGTATACGTCGTAGGCGCCAATTGTTTCGCGCGTATCTTTGCGGAAGTTGATCTTATGTATAGATTTTTCAAGTGGCTTGAAGTCTTGTTCGATAGATTGGTCGACAAGGATGTTGCGATCTGCAAGATAGAGAATCTTGCGCTTCATGCCGCTCTTCAGTAAGCGGTAAATGATTTGAAATGCAGTGTAAGTTTTGCCGGTACCAGTTGCCATCACAAGTAGGATACGGTTTTGGCCATTTGCTACGGCATTGATCGTACGGTTGATTGCAATACGCTGATAGTAGCGTGGCGTATTTGTATTTTGGCCTGAGTAGTATGGTTGCTTAATAATATCTTGTTCTGGCGTGAAGTATTTAACGCTTGGCGCTTCACCTTTTGCTCGTGCTAGACGCGCTAACAATTCTGGTTTTCCAGGAAATGCTGCGAGTGGAATATCGCGCTCTTGACCGGTTAAGAAATCGTGTTCAACAAAATAATCACCATTCGAGCTGTAGGCGAATGGGATGTCTAGCTTCACGGCGTAATCCATAGCCTGCTGTAGGCCATAAATTGCGGTGTGGTTGTTGTCTTTTGCTTCTACTACGGCTATTGGATAATTTGTCTCTGTATAGAGAACGTAATCGGCAAATTTTGGTTTTTCACGATGGGCACGATTGCCACTTAGACTAATCTTTCCATCAGTAAATTGTGTTTTAACTTTGAGCTCCATGCGAAACTCGTCATTATTCCATCCGGCGCTATTTAATGCCGGCGTGATGTAGCGATTCTTAATATCTTCCTCGCTAAGCTGTTTTTTGTTGAAGTTACTATCCATTCACATAATTATACCATTTTACAGGGAAAAATTAAAGGGAAGTGTGATTTATTTCATCGCAAAACGATCAAAAGAATTCGGGTCTTTGGTCTTTTGTTTACTTAGACGTTCCTTTTCTTTCTGCCACTTTATTGCTACAGAATCGTTCCATTTTCTACTTTGTCTGAGCGGAGAAGAATGCTTAGAAGTGGAGCTAGCTATGCGTACTGGACGGGTCTCTATGATTTTTTTGGGCGAGTTCTTTTGGGCTTCTATGCGAAGTTCTTCTTTTCTTCTTCGGTGAAGATTAATTTTTGTTCAATTTTTTTGCTTTGTTTCTTTGATTCTGGGCGAGTGGCAGAGAATTTTTTTAGTAAAAAGGCTGCATTCTTTTTGTCTTTTTTTGCTAGACGCCTTTTGAGTGTTGAATTTGGAAAAATAAATCCTCGTCATATTATCTATATTATATAATATATATAAGGAAAAATTGAAGGGGGTATTGTTGTATATTTAAAATCCTTGGTATTCTAGCCCGAGGGATTTGTAGAAATCCATGGCGGTGGGTTGGTCCAAGTTTTTTAGAGTCAAATTGACGACTTCATCCAGCATGATTAATGCAAAAAGAGTGGTGGCGAGAATAATAAACGATTTTTTGCTCATATGTGTAGCAAGATGGGTGCAAAATGGCAAGACTACATACATGAGAAGTAGTGCCGAAAGGCCGAAGGCTGTGGCGCTAGCGAGGCAGACAAAACCATTAATGCTACAAACATTCCAAATGCCGTGGTCATAATTCCAATATCTGGTGCCGTTGCCAATCGTATAAACTAACCATCCAGCGATGCCTTCTAAAAGTCCAGTAACGAGAAACGAAATTAAAAACACAGCCCAAGGATATTTTTTGAATTTGGTAGTAGTGATAACAATCAATATAGCGCCGATAGCATAAATATTGATCCAAGGAAGGAGGTTGCCACCTTTCATATACACATGGCCTTCTTCGATGATGGCTAATATAAATTCCCAAATCCAACCGACTACACCCGCAATCACAAAAATCAAAAGGCCGATGCCGACTTTTTGGTAGGTTTTTAAGCTAGTTTTGGCGGATTTCTTCTTGGTAACCATAAGCTTATTATAGCATAGAAGCTTTTGATAAATTGTGTTATAATGGTAGCAATATAATCTTAAGGAGCTATAATGGCAGAAGAAAAAAAGAATAACAAAGGTTTGATTGCGGCAATTTGCGCTGCGGTGGTCGCGGTGATCGTGGCAGTAGTTGTGGTTGTAGTAATCAATTTAAATAACAATGGAATTGTAGGGAAGTATAACCTCGTTTCTACAATCGATTCTGAGGGAAATGAAGTTGATGCTACCGCTGCTGGTAACATGATGGAATATACCATTGAACTCAAAGGTGACAAAACTGGTACGATGGTGATGAAAATAGACATGAGTGCATATAGTGATTATGTAGAAGATCCTAGCCAACTCAAATCTGAGACAACACTAAATGTTACTTATGACGATAAGACAATGACGGTGGACAATAATGGTCAAAAAGCTGTATCTAATTATGAATACAAAGATGGTGTTTTGACTTTGGAACTTAATGGCCAAAAGATGAAATTTAAGAAAGCTTAATTTCTCTGACTTAAGGGGCTCGGCTACCTAGGTAGCCGAGTTTTTTATAGGTTTATGGTATAATATATATATGCGGAAAAAATCCGATCACATATTAAGGTTGGCGTTGATTATAGGCGACGCGGCGATGTTGATTTTGTCATTTGCGTTGGCGTATTTTGTTCGGGTGCACGTAGATCCACGCCCGTACATGTTTGAATCGCAACTTGAGGAATTTACGCTTGAAATTGTATGGTTAGTGCCGATAATGTTGATTATTTTGGCGGTCTTAGGCTTATACAAAAAATCAGTATTTCTAAATAAATCGCGGCTTCCGGAAGTAGGGAAAGTATTTCTGGCGGCGGTGATGAGTGTGGCGGCTCTAATCGTATATGATTATTTTGTGGACAGAAATCTTTTTCCAGTGAGAGTGGTGGCAGTGCTGGCGGTGGGGATTTCGTTTATATTTTTGATGTTGGAACGGATATTTGTGATTTTTGTGGCGCGGCAGATTTTTAAAAATAATTATGGCGTGAAAAAAGTTTTGATTATTGGAAACAATAAAAATACAGAATATTTGGTAGATTTTATTACTTCTACGCCAGAATATGGATATAGGGTAGCTGGAGTGGTGGCAAATCGTAAATATATTCCGCCGGACGTGAGAACGCATCAATATTCGTCACTCAAGGAAGCTTTGAAAAAAGCAAAAGTAGATGTGATTTTTCAAACCGATGAAAAAGAGACAGAATATGTATATAAACAGGCTGTGAAGCAGCACATTTTGTACTATTTTGTGCCTTCAGAAACGGAGCTATCTTCGCATTTTGGCGAGTTAGAATTAGTAGGGAATACGCCGGCAGTTTTGGTGAAATTGACACCACTTTCAGGCGGTTGGGCGGTAGTGAAAAGGATATTTGATATTTTGTTTGCTTTGGTCGGTCTGATATTGGCATTTATCCCGATGCTGATAGTATTTTTGATTCTGAAAATTAGAAATTTCAAAGCGCCGGCGATTTATAAGTCAGAGAGATTGACGAGGTATAATCGGAAATTTAAATGTTATAAATTCCGCTCGCTTAGACCAGAATGGAGTGGGATGACGCCAGAGGAAGCGTTTATCAAAATGGGGAAACCGAATTTGATTAAAAAATATCGTAAAAATGGAGACTTTTTAAAAGATGATCCGAGGATTGATGGATTCGGTAGATTTATTCGGCGGACATCTCTTGATGAACTACCGCAATTATTTAACATTTTGAAAGGCGATATTTCTTTGATTGGACCAAGAGCATTGATTCCGGGTGAATTGAAATATTATGGTGATAGGTCGTTGATTTTGTCGGTGAAATCTGGACTAACTGGATTTGCGCAAGTGTCTGGACGGCGAGATATTTCGTTTGAGGAACGTAGAGCTTTGGATATTTATTATGTGATGAATTGGTCGTTGTTGCTGGATCTTCAGATTTTCTTTAGGACGATTGCGGCGGTGTTTAGGGGTGAGGGAGCTAAGTAGCCTATGAAAGTCGCGATTGTTTGCGATTGGTTGACAAATGTGGGGGGAGCAGAAAAAGTTTTGCTGGAGATACATAGATTATATCCAAAAGCGCCGATTTATACTTCTAAATATTCTCGGCGAGGAATTAATTGGTTTGACGATGCGACAGTGAAGACTGGTTGGCTGCAGATTTTTCCGGTGGCTCTTAGGAGGTTTTTAGGGCCGCTGAGGCAAAGGTGGTTTTCTAAACTGGATCTTTCGGAATATGATTTGATTATTTCGGTGACCGGTGCGGAGGCGAAGGCGGTGCGGGCGACTAAACCGGGTGCAAAACATATTTCTTATTGCCATGCGCCGACACAATATTACTGGCAATTATATGATACTTATGTGAAAAATCCGGGATTTGGGATTTTAAATCCGCTGGTGAGATTTTTCTTTAAACTTCTGGTGAAGCCACTTAGAGAGAAAGATTATGAAGCGGCGCAATATGTAGATGAATTTGTAACAATTTCTAATTATACGAAAGAATTGATTTTGAAATATTACAAGCGAGAAGCGACCGTGATTCATCCGCCGGTGGAAATCAAAGATTTTGCACATAAAAATGAGGAAATAGGGAATTATTATATAGTGACATCACGGCAGGTGAATTGGAAACGGTTGGATCTGGCGGTGAAGGCGTGTGCGAAACTGAAGAGGGAATTAATAGTGGTGGGGGAAGGGCCTGAGCATGCGCGACTTGTAAAAATAGCATCAAATTCTGAATTTGTCAAATTTGTGCCGCTGGTGGGGAAGGGGGAATTAGCAAAATATTTGGGCGAAGCAAAGGGCTATTTGTTTCCGAGTTTGGAGCCGTTTGGAATTGCGCCGGTAGAAGCTTTGGCTGCTGGGACGCCGGTGATTGCTTTTGGCGAGGGTGGAGCGCTAGATTATGTAATTGAAGGTAAAAATGGAATTTTGTTTGAAAAGCAAACCGTTACTTCCCTTGAGGAGGCGATTTTGAAATTTGAAAAAATGAAATTTGACCGGGCTGAAGTCAGCAAAACCGCGAGGGAATTTAGCGTGGAAAGATTTGACCGTGAAATAAAGGAGTTTGTACATGAAAAAACTGTTTAGATATTTAATATATATACTGCCGTTAATTCTCTGTTTTTCTTATTACCCGTTGATTAAGTTGGGTGAAAACGAGACAATGTATTTTGAACTTTCCCTGCCGCTTATTTGGCTTATGGTGTTTGACGCGGTTGGACTGGTGATGGTGGTGGATAAATATCGATCGAAGTTGTTTTCAAAAGTTTTTGGGAGTGCTCTTTGGTGGCTTTTCCCTATTTTTGTGACGTTTAGTGTGATTTGGTCGCTAAATGTGCTTCGAGGAATTTTGACGGTGGGGGTGATGTGGGCGCTATTCTTTGCGGTGGTATTTTTCTTTGAGCTTAGAGAGAATTTGGATACTAAGTTTTGGAAAATCTTTTGGCGGTGGTTCTTTGGGGCGGCTTTGTTTGTGTGTGTGTGGTGTGTGGTGCAATGTATTTTAGATGTTGCTGGTGTGCCGCAAGAGGCTTCGCTTCTCTGTGATGGGTGCGTATATCAAATGTTTGGGTTCCCGCATCCGAATGGGTTTGCGATAGAACCGCAGTTTATGGGGAATTTGCTATTGGCTCCGACCATTGCTTCTTTATATTTCTATATTAGTGATAAAAATAAAAAATATTTAATATTGTTTGCGATATTTGCTGCTACACTGTTTCTAACATTTTCGCGGGGGGCGATTTATGCGTGCGTGGTGGGGCTAGTATTCTTTGATTTCTTCGTGTGGGCGCGGGCGAAGAAGTCTGAGAAAAAGGCGGTCTGTAAAAACATCATGAAGACCGTGGGGATTTTTGTGGCGGCTTTTCTCTTCACTTTGAATCTCCAAGGGGTTTTGGCGGCGGCTTCCCCGACCGCAGATACTTATGGTGATGGAGTAGCCAAAGTGATCAACCATCTTTCCCTCGGGGTGATTGATATAAGAGGAAAATCTACTGAGCCGGTGGAAAGTTCTGAGAAAAGTGAGACAAAAACTGAGGGAAAGACCGAGGCGGCATTTGATGGATATGTGGCGGAATCTACGGACACCAGAGTGAGACTGTCTAGAGCTGCATTTGACATTTGGAAAAAAGATTTTAAAACTGTGATGGTGGGGGTAGGAATTGGTGGAGCTGGGCAGGCTCTATATAATAATGGTGATTCTCCGGCGCCGAGAGAAATTGTGCAGAATGAATACGCTTCGATTTTGCTTGAGACTGGACTTGTTGGAGCGCTCCTTCTTCTTGCGATGCTGATTTTGGCAGTAAAAATGATAATTCAAAAATGCGAAATACCGGAGGTGTTGCTTCCCCTTTTAGTGGCTTACGGGGTATCGCTGATTTTCTTTTCTGGGTTTCCGAATGCGCTTCAGATTATCCTCCTTCCCGGTCTATTATTCTTTTTCTCTAAAAAATAACCATAAGCTATGGGCGGGGGGATTTTTTGATGAAAATTAGAAAAAGACACAAAGTTAATCTTGAAATGTGTACACAAATTTGTTAGAATAATAGTAAATAACTAGGATTTGGAAATATTATGGCAACAAAAACTGCAGATGTGCATATTAGAATTAACCCAACTCTAAAAAGTCAAGCGGAGGATTATTTTGAAGAAAATGGAACCACAATGTCACAAGCAGTGGAACAGTTTTTGGCGTGGACTGTAAAACATAAAAAAACTCCAATGCGATTAAAGCATAGAGCAAATATTTTGGATCTGTCACGAATGAGTAAAACAGAGATCGAAACTATGTTAAAGGATTCAGAAAAAGAGGTGAAGACTGGCAAACACTATACTATAAATGAGGTGCGGAGAGAGATGGCTACGAAATATGGTTTTGAAGTATAATGTTGTAATTATGCCAAAAGCCAGAGAGGACCTTGTAAATATTTTAGATGCTGTTGCTGAGATATCACGTTTTCCTAGAAGTGTGAAAAAATGGAGTGATAAAATATTAGATTTTGTTTTGTCGTTAGATTATATGCCAGAAAGATTTCCAACTTTTTGGGCTGATTCTAGGTATCGTTTAGGTAAAGTAGGTAAATATGCGGTACTGTACCGTGTAGACAAGGAAAACAAGAGAGTATTTGTGCTACGGATTGTCTATGCGAGAAGAGATTTGAGAAGAATAACGGAATACTAGACAATAGTGCGCGGTGAGGTGGATGAGGAGGGAATAACGATTATTTTGTTACGCAGCGTATTGGCAAGCCTGTTCTTCTGCCGGCTCCGTTACTTACTGAGACTGTGTTTCCTGATGAATTGAATGACAATACACCTACGGAGTTAGTGCCTGAACCCGATGACCATTTGGAGGATGAAAAGTATTGTCCAGATGTATTATTGGAATATCCGCTGCTTGTATATCTCCCAGCATATGTTGCGTTAAAAGGCTCCGCGGCTATTTTTTCGGCTGTATAATACATATCTTTTAAAGATCCATATTCCGTTGATGTCGGGATTTTCCATCCTTTAGGGCATATATCTTGAGACGCATCTCCGGTTTCCGAATTTCCCATTGTACCCACAACAGCTGCATAAAAAGAGTAGTACGAATAGCATGGGTCTCCATTATTACAGTTCGAATTATTGCTGTTATATACATAAGCTGTGGTATCATCCGAAAAACCAGAAGTTGAAGATGCTGGGAGTGTATAATTAGATGTTACATTAGAAGTAACTGGTTTTAATGTGGTACCGCCAGCAATATTGAGGTTTGTCGTCATCCATAACCTACCTCCAATTTTTGCTACACTGTATTCTTGGTTATCACGTTTGTCTTTCAAAATAGCTGTAGAGCCATTTTGATAACTACTGATTTTGTCAGAAGTTATGTCTTGCATGTATGTGTAGGCTATACTTGTCATCGTCTGAGGTTTAGCATTAAGAACACAACGCATTGGAATTCCGGATGCGCGAATATTCCAGCTATTTCCATCGGTTCCATTGGCTATGTACCTAAAAGATTCGTCTTGATAGTTATAATTTGTATATAGCATAAGCATACTATTCCCTCTATATGTACTTGAGTCGATATCACCAACCAGTAAATTAGGTGTCCAAAAAAAGCTTCCATAGTCTGAAGTATTTAGATAACTTCCCGCTGTCCAAGAAGAATCGGCATTGGCATATACAGTATATTTGGATGGTGGTAAGGATAGAGCAGTAACGGTTTTTGTTCCGTCGAGTTCGTATGCTATATTTGCTCCCATAAATTCTGTTTTTCCTGCCATTCTCCAGCCTTTTGGGCAGATATCATAGGTTGCGTCGCCATGCTCGCCTGAGTCTTGAGCATAGCAATAAGTGCCACCAGATGCTGCGCAAAAATTATAATAGACGCCGGATTTGTGGGAGCCGTTCCCAACATTTGCAGCTTCCGTATAGTGTGTATAGTTTTCTCTTTTATTGTAAATAATTGGGGAGGTATAGCTGTTAAATTTATCAGAATAACCTATACTGGCAGGGAGGGTGAAGCTAGAAGTTATGTTAGTGTCAGACGATGTGAGAGTAATCGCGTTACTATCGCCAAGTCGTAAATTATCAAGAAACCAAATGTTGCCATCTGCGAGCTTGGCGATTTTATATGTGTCATTATCACGAATATCTTTTGCATCATAAGCTGTTCCGGTAGTCATTCTAGCAAAAAGGGCGTTTTGTCCAGCCGATGATAGTTTGCCAATATCTTGTACGGTTAATTCGCCTGAAACAAGTCTGTCGTATGCGTTTGTCTTTCCGAGCGCTGTAATTACTGCGTTTCCGCTATTTTGATTTGGAGTAAAAGTGGTAGGGTTGGTAGTAGTAGAACTGAGTGTACCATAATTTGAGTTGTTCAATGCCCAAGAGTCAAATTCGTAATCGTCTGTATTAGTAAGGTTTGCGATAACAGTATAGTTAACACCATACACCAAGTTGGCGGTGGAATTGGAGGCAACTATTGTTATAGTTGGGTATTCGGTCTCGTTTGGCGCAAAAGTTATACTAGATATTCCTGCACCAGTTATATTCACTGTAATATCATAAGTATTTACATTCCACATAGTATATAGGTTAGCAATATTACTTGATACGGTTTGGTCTATAAAATCTAAGTAGGAAGTAGTAGTGGTAGTAGAAGCTGGGTAGACTGTACCACTACAAGCAGTAGTACCATTAGCATTTATAGTAGTAACTGTATCACACCAACCAGCAAAGGTATAACCAGTTCTGGTAGGAATGGTAGTAGGCAATGCTACACTAGTACTAATAGTATCACCAGAAATAGTAGCAGGCAGGTTAGCTACCGTAGAATCCTCTGTATTATCATTAAAGTTAATCGTATATGGTATATTATTAGCTACAGCAGTCAGGACAAAGGTATTAGTATAAGTACCAGGAATGGTAGAATAGTCTGCTCTAGCTCCTAGAGCAATAATATAGTTATTAGCAGTGCTATTAGCAGAATTAGTTATATCTAGAGTGTCTAGATTACTAGTAGTAGGAGCTGGTAAGAAATTTGTATTAGTAGTAGAGTTTAGTTTGCTTGGTTTATAGCCCCATTTGCCATTGAGTGAGGTAGCTGTATCACCACCAAATAAACCAGCATCCATAGCGGTAGTAATAGACTCCAAAGCTGTACCACTAGCACTATTGACTAGCTCTCTAGTATCATTAGTACCAGCTATTAATAGTTTATAGCCAGTATAGTTGTCTGTGGTAATACTAAACCTAGCTGAATTAAGATCCGGAGAAGTAGAGAAGGTACCATTGGCATTCCTAACTACTAAATCTAGATTAGCTGAAGCAGAGGCAGAAGTCATAGTGAGAATAGTAGAAGCTGGATTACCTGTCATAGCTTCTGCAACATTTCCTTTAAGAGTTATAGGAAAAGCTGCCAAGGTCATAAAAGCAGCCAGTGTTACAGAAGCCGAAATACCAACCACCCGGAGATTACGAGAATTCTTGATGTAAGAGTTTAAAGAGTTTAAGCGCGACCGATATATATATATATATATATATGATGCGAGCTTTTGCTTGATAGTATTTGCTATGTTTTTCATTTGAATCATTATGACCTTTCCCAATAATTAAACATTAATG
>JAGCBP010000021.1 GCA_017652105.1 Candidatus Saccharimonadota bacterium | reverse complement strand
TAAGACCTATACTTACAACTTTAATGGTTGGTATACTGCCACTTCTGGTGGTAGCCAAATCATTAATAGCTCCAAAGCTCTAGTCGCTAATACATCCTATACCAATTCATCTAGCCAATGGACTTCTACATCTGCTCCAACCCTCTATGCCCAATGGGGGAATGGTACTGCTATTACCCTTCCTACCATCACCAAGACTGGACACACTTGTGGCTGGACTACCTCCACTAATACATCCAGCTGGACCTATACTTCTGGACAAACCATCACTCCAACTGCTAGTATGACTCTTCATGGTGTCTGTACAGTAAACTCCTATAGTGTAAAAGTAAACTTTGCAGGTTCTGGTGTATCCAGTGTTACCTTTGCTGCATCAGGCTATACTAGTAGAAGTGTTACAAGTAGTGGTGGTACTGCTAGTCTAGTTTACAATGTCCCATACACTATGACTATGGCCTTTACTTCTGGTTATGAATTTGAGAGTTGGGCTCTAAACAGTACTAGCTATGGTACTCTAAGCTCTACTTCAGCTAACCCAGCTACCTTTACCATCAAAGCTAGTAACGATGGTGTGATTACTGCGACGGGGAAAAACAGTGCCTATTGTACTTCTTCCGATGCTAATTGTATGCAGTATTCAGCTGAACAAAACAGCTGTGGTAGTACTTTAATAGACGCAAGAGACGGCAATACATATAGCACATCTATTATAGGTAATCTCTGCTATATGACCAAAAATCTAGACCTGGCTGGTGGCACTACGCTTACTTCTACGCTTTCTAATGTAAGTTCAGATTACACCCTTCCGGCCTCAAGTACCTCTGGTTTCTCGGATGAATCTACTGCCTATGTCTACAATAGTGGCAGTACATCATGTGGCAGTAATTCTCCATGCTATTCCTACTATTCCTACGTAGCTGCTACTGCCGGTACTAACCCATCTAGTGGCAACGCCACATCAGACATCTGTCCAAAAGGCTGGAGGTTGCCAACTCAAGCAGAATTTAATACACTGATATCTAGTTATTCCACTAGCTCTGATCTTACTGGTTCACCTTTCCTAGCTGTTTACGGCGGCAACTACTACAATTCCTCCTTCTACACTGGCGGTAGCGGCGGCCACTACTGGTCCTCTACAGCCAGCAATTCGTCGAACGCCTACGACCTGCTCTTCAGTAAAAGTGTCAAAGTCGACCTCTACAATAAGAGTTACGGGTTTGGCGTCCGCTGTGTCCGGCAGACTGCGCCAACGACGGTAGAGAAATTTAATAGTGGTATTATTATTACGATGCAAGAAGTAGATTCTACATTTGTTTCTGCTATGACTACGGATACGCAGTATACCTTCACTGATTCCCGAGATAGCCAACAGTATACGGCTGCCAAACTAGGTGACGGGAGGGTTTGGATGACTAGAAATCTCGCTATTGGCTGTAATGGTTCTGGTAGTTCTTATGGTAGTAGTAGAAAGAATGCTTCACTTTCATCTTCTGACTCCAATGTATCTAGTAGCTATACCATCAATACTTCAAATGTAAGCAATCTCACTACTGATACTCTTGGAAATCTCACTAAAGCTTATATGCAGTGCAACCCTACTTACGGAGCTTGGTATAACTACATGGCCGCTACTGCCGGTACTATTTCAGGAAACTCAAATACCACTGAAGCAACCTCAGATATCTGTCCATCCGGTTGGAGACTGCCAACATATGCTGAGCAACAAGCCATTACTAGCTACACCACTGCTTTTAGTCCGGTTACTGGTGGGGTCTACATCAAAGGTAGTCTCGGAGGTACCGGCAACGGGTACTGGTGGTCCTCTACTGCCAGCAATGACGACAATCGTTACTTCTTGAACTACTATGGGAGTAGCCTGAATACCAACAGCGGCAATCGCTACCGCGGGTTCTACGTACGGTGTGTGCTTGAGACTCCAACCATGCAAGATTTCACTGCTAGTGATGCTGCGGCTATGGCAACTGGTGAAGCTAGAATTCTCAAAGATTCGCGTGACAGTCAGAATTACACTGTCGCCAAACTCCCTGATGGTAAGGTTTGGATGACCCAGAATCTCAACCTTCCTGGCGGTACTACCTTAACTAGTGCAGACTCCAACGTAACCTCAAACTACACCCTCCCAGCCTCAAGCACCTCCGGCTTCTCAAGCGACTCTACTGCCTATGTCTACAATAGTGGCAGAACAAACTGCTCGTCACCAGGCTGTTATTCCTACTATTCCTACGCAGCTGCTACTGCCGGCACCAACCCATCAAGCGGAGCCGCCACATCAGACATCTGTCCAAAAGGCTGGAGGTTACCTACTCAATCAGAATTTAATACACTGATATCTAGTTATTCCACGGGCTCTGCACTTACAGGTTCACCTTTCCTAGCTGTTTACGGCGGCAGCTACTACTCTTCCTCCTTCGTCGATAGTGGCGGCTCAGTCGGCCACTACTGGTCCTCTACAGCCAGCAATTCGTCGAACGCCTACGGCCTGCTCTTCGGTAGTAACAATGCCCGTGTCGACTACTACTATAAGAGTTACGGGGATAGCGTCCGTTGTGTTAAGTCCTAGCAACCTCTAGCCCTAGCAACCGCAAACAAAATTATTCATTTTTGTGGTATAATTATAAGAGTTAGAGTAAGAAAGGGAAACATGAAAAATACTGCAGAACTTGAATCTATGCGCCACACTCTGAGCCATGTGCTCGCTGCTGCCGTCACAAAGTTATACCCTCATGCCAAATTTGGTATCGGTCCAGCCGTGGAGGACGGTTTTTATTATGATATTGACTTTGGCAAGACCAAGGTGACAGATCAAGATCTGGCAAAAATCGAAAAAGAAATGCATGCCATCGTGGCCAAGAACCTCCCGATGGAAAAGCGTACTGTATCAAAGTCCGACGCCCTCAACTGGGCTCGTGACCACAAACAAGATTACAAAATTGAATTAATCGAAGAGCTTCCAGAAAAAGAGGAAATTAGCTTCTATGACCTTGGCGATATTTTTACCGATCTTTGCAAAGGTCCGCATGTCAAAAACACTAATGATATCGGTGCTTTTAAACTCACCAAGATTGCCGGTGCCTACTGGCGCGGCGATGAAAAACGCAACATGCTTACTCGCATTTACGGTGTCGCCTTCAAAACCCAAGAGGAGCTAGATGAGTATCTGAGGCGCCAAGAGGAAGCCAAGGCTCGTGACCATCGCAAACTTGGCAAAGAACTCGATCTTTTCTGCTTTTCCGACCTTGTCGGCGCAGGTTTGCCGCTCTTTACACCTCGTGGCACGGAGCTAAGAGAGCTCATGGCCAACTATTCTCTGAGCCTCCGCGGCAGGGAAGGATTTAAAAAAGTTTGGACTCCGCATATCACCAAGACAGACCTCTATAAGACTTCTGGCCACTATGCCAAATTTGGTGATGAACTTTTTATGGTTCACTCTCAGGTCAACGGCGAAGATTTTGCCATGAAACCGATGAACTGCCCGCATCATGCTCAGATTTTTGCCTCTAGACCTCGCACCTACAAAGAGATGCCGGTCCGCTATATGGAAGCCACTACCGATTATCGTGATGAAAAGACTGGTGAGCTTGGTGGCCTTTCTCGAGTCCGTTCACTAACTCAAGATGATAGCCACGTCTTTTGTACCAAAGACCAGATCAAAGATGAAGTCAAGCGCCTGGTAGGTATCGTCAAAGAGCTTTATACCACTATGGGCATGCAAAACCTTCGCGCTAGGCTTTCTTACCGCTCGGACGAGGACAAATATTTGGGCGACAAGAAGCTTTGGGAAATGGCTCAAAACCAAATCAAACAGGCTGCTATTGATAACGGCCTAGATTACTTTGAACAAGAGGGCGAAGCTGCCTTCTATGGCCCAAAGATTGACTTCATGGCCGAGGACGCCATTGGCCGTGAACACCAGCTAGCTACCATCCAATTAGACTTTGTCCAACCAGAAAGATTTGGCCTAGAATTCGTGAACAAAGAAGGGAAGAAAGAGCGCCCGGTGATGATTCACCACGCTACACTCGGCTCTATCGAGAGGTTTCTTAGTGTCTTTATCGAGCACACTGGCGGTTGGTTCCCATTCTGGTGTGCACCAGAGCAAGTGCGTATCCTCACGGTTAATGACAAAGTCTCTGACTATGTCGCCAAGATTACTGATATCCTAGATGGTATTGTACTGGATAAGCCTTTGAAATATAATGAGCTTCGCTACACCGTAGATGAATCCGCCGATTCGCTTGGTAAGAAAATTCGGCGTGCCACTGATATGAAGATCCCAGCGATTCTTATTGTTGGACCAAAGGATGTTGAAGCAAAAGAAGTCTCCGTTCGCCTTCGCGACAAAGAAGAAAAGGTCAAGCTCACCAAACTCGCCGACTATCTAAAAAATCTATGAATCAAAAAACTTTGATTATCTTAGGCCCCACGGGCTCTGGCAAAACTGGCGTTTCTATCGAGCTCGCTAAAAAACTAAATGGCGAAATTATCTCCGCCGATTCCCGCGCCATCTATAAAGGCATGGATATCGGCACTGCTAAACCAACTAAAAAAGAGCAGCAAGGCATCCCCCACTACAGTCTAGACCTAGTTGAACCCGGCGAGAGATTTACCGTTGCAGATTGGAAGGAATATGCCGAGGCCAAAATAGAGGATATTAAATCGCGCGGAAAATTGCCGATTATTGTGGGCGGTACCGGCCTGTATATTGACGCGCTCATTTTTGACTACCACTTTGAACAAAAAAATTGTTCAGACAGAACAGGGATAAAAGGCGACTATAACCTCATCGGCATCCGCTGGGAAACAGAGGAGTTGAGGAAAAGGTTGAGGAAGCGAATTGATCAGATGTTCTCACCAGAATTATACAAGGAAGTTAAAAAACTTGTTCAAACTTATGGTTGGGGCAGTCAAGCTATGAAAAGCAATATTTACGAGTATGCCTACAAATACCTCACAAACGAGCTCAGTTTAAAAGAAGCCAAAGAAAAATGTTTCTACGAAGATTGGCACTTGGCTAAGCGCCAAATGACTTGGTTTAAAAGAAATCCGGAAATTGTCTGGCTAAGCCTTGAACAAGTCGAGCCTTTTGTGATAAAATTGTATTTGAAATGAGTAAAGAAAATAGCACGCCAACAGAAAAATTGTTTGGTTCTAAAACTAGAGCGAAGCTACTCGGGCTTTTCTTTGGTAGCCCGACTAAATCTTTTTATATTCGCGAGATGACCAGGGTAATCGATGAGCAGATTAATTCAGTCAGGAGAGAGTTGTCCAATCTCGAAAGTATCGGAATCATCAAAAACGAATCTTTTGACAACAAAGTTTATTACTCAGCCAACGCCAAACATCCCTACTATCGTCCAATGATTGAAATTTTTTCGAAAAAAATTGATTCAAACCGCGATCACGATATCAAAGCAAATACGTGGGATGAATATACCCGTCCAGTCCGCAATTATTTGCAAGGTCTCATCGTGACTAACCGTTTGCCAGGTCAAGATGGCCTAGATCTTTTGATCATCGGCAACGACCGCACCAAGAAGCTTACTCGTTGGGCCGAAGTAGTAGAGAAGAAACAAGGCAAAACCATCAACTATGCGATTATGACCCCAGAGGATTTCACCTACAGAAAAAGCGTCAAAGATCGCTTCGTCGAAGATGTCTTAGAAATGGAAATCATTGAAATCTACGATCCAGAAAAAATTATCAAAGGTAAATAAAGGAGTTATATGTTTGAAATAGAAAGTAAAGACCAAGATATCATTACTATCATTACCAAGAGTAGGACGATTAATTTTAATATCAAAGATGCCACTATCGATGCCGGGCTCGCTGTTGGCAAAATCACCGGCCCAGGTGAGTTTGAAATTGGCGAAGCTACCATTAGAGGTATCGCTACTGAATCCAAGAGAACCATCTACGATGTAGAAGTTAGTGGAGTACACGTTGGTATCATCGGCGATATTGAGGAGAATTTGGACGACCTCGTGGCCGACATTCTCTGTACCTCCTCTGTCCGTGCTGTTCGCGAATTAGAGCCAAAGCTAGTTATTGCCATGGGCAATGTCGATGGTATGGTGACAGATCTTAAACTCACCGCTAGAACCGAGAAAAAACTCAAAGTTAAATCCCTAGACAGCCTCCCTGCTACTAAAGAAGTGGTGGTCTTGTCCTGATGAACTCCGACCCGCTTAGAATTATTATAGTTCTTCTAATCGCGGTATTTTCCATTATCTTGCATGAGCTGGCTCATGGCATCGTGGCTTACTGGCTCGGTGATCGGACCGCCAAAGAGGCTGGTCGTCTCACTCTTAACCCGATCAAACACATCGATCCGTTTATGTCCATCTTGGTGCCGGTGCTATTATATATTATGCGAGCGCCGGTTTTCGGTGGAGCCAAACCTGTCCCGGTCAACTATTACAACCTCAAAGGGAGGGAATGGGGTATGGCTCTCGTCGCTGTAGCTGGTCCACTTACCAATTTTCTGATTGCCTTGATTTCGTTTTTGATTGGTTATTTTTCTGGAGCCTTACAACACGATCCTACCGGCATTCCGTATTTTATCTTTGCCGAGCTAGTCTATCTCAATATTGGTTTTATGCTCTTTAATCTTATCCCCATCCCACCGCTAGATGGCTCGAGGGTCCTTTACGCTATCGCTCCTGACTCCGTCCGGGGAATCATGAATGCGATGGAAAAATACGGATTCATCATCGTCTACGCCCTCATCCTGATACTCGGCAATCTGTTCTCAGGCTTAATGCTCAATGGAATGACGGGAATAATAGAATTATTTTACAAACTTGTCGGTAATTGATAAAATTTGAAATGGAATTCACTTTCATTTCAAATTTCAAACTGGTTTCTTTCGTTGGGACTTTCTTTTCCGAAAGAAAGTCCCATTTTATGATATAATAAAAGTAAGCCTTTACTGGCGGCATGATTTTCCTGAATAATCATGTTTAAGGGATTTCGTGGCTTACAACCGTGGTTGTATCGCATAAGATTTTACCCACCTTGTATATATTACGGGGAAAACAGGTCAGTAAGGGCCCCTGAAAACCAAAAGGGTGGCCATGAAACAGAGAATTCGCGTAGTTGCTATAATTAAAGCCGGAGACAAAGTCCTGGTTTTTAAAAAGAATCGAGGCCGGGCAGAAATGCCGGTTTTTTGGGAGCTGCCTACTGGCAAGATCAAATTTGGTGAACAGCCAGAGGAGGCTATGGCCAGATCTTTGCGTGAGGACACCAGTCTCACCCCTACGAGTATTAAATTAAAAGATGCGATTACTTTTGTTGCTCTAGAAGGTTCTAGCCGCCTAGACAATCTATATATTATATATGATGTGACAGTTTCTGATAAACCTAACCCCAAAAATCGTTACACAGCCTATAAATATATTAATGACTTTGCGTCATCTAATGTTCGTTTAAATAGCGCATCACTTGCTGTCCTCGAAATCGAAAATGGCGAAAGTTTTGCTGGCGAATTATCCCATCGTGACACCGCCTCTAGTGTTGCTGTCTATGTGGATGGTGCTTCTCGAGGTAATCCTGGTCCTTCCGGTATTGGCTATTGCATCAAAAACCCCGATGGCAAAATCATCGAACGCGGCGGAGAATTCATTGGTTTTACTACTTCTCGCTCGGCCGAATATTTTGCTATGAAAAAGGGAATTGAACGCGCTTTGGCATTAAAAATTAAATCTGCTCGCTTCGTTTCCGATAACCTGATGATGGTCAATCAGTTGAACGGTATCATGAAACCCAAAAACCAAGACATTATCCCAATCTACCAGTCCATCAGAGAGCTAATTAAGGGTTTTGATGCTATATCTTTTGCCCATGTGCCTCGTGAGGAAAATGTAGCCGCCGATGCCGAGGCAAACAAGGCTATAGACAATATTTTGAAAGTATGATATTATCTGTAAGAGCCCAAAAGATGGCCGCCTGACTTACCTCAGGAGGAAAGTCCGGGCAACAGAGAGCATGGTAGTCGCTAACAGCGACCGTCCGTAAGGATAGGGAAAGTACCACAGAAACTTAAACCGCCTCAGCTTGCTGAGGTAAGGGTGAAAAGAGTGAGGTAAGAGCTCACAGTATACTATAGCGATGTAGTATAGAGGCAAACCCTACTTGTTGCAAGGAGTGCTAAAAACCTCTGCTCGAGGATGCACGCTCACCGCTCGAACATTATAGCAATGTAATGTCTAGATAGATGGTCATCGGCTGCACACTTGTATGACTGCAGCCACAGAACCCGGCTTATAGAAGGCTCATTATCAAAAAACCACCCCTATCGGGTGGCTTTTTGGATATTTATTTAACTAGGCCTTTTTTCTTGAGGGTTCTCAGGGCAGAAGCCGAAACATTACATTTCACTTTCTGGCCATTGATAATGAGAGTCCTCTTAGATACATTTGGTTTAAATACTTTTCTAGTGTGTCTCTGAGAGAAGGACACATTGTGCCCGTACATTTTACCCTTACCGGAAATTTCACAAATCGCCATCTTATTTCTCCTTCACCGCGGCTACAATAGCCTTAAATGCTTCTGGGTTGTTTACCGCGAGATCAGCCAAGATTTTTCTATCCACGGTGATATTCTTGGCTTTCATGCCAGCAATCAACTGGGAATAGGAAACCCCGTTTTCTCTGGAAGCATTGTTAATTCTTGTAATCCAAAGGGCGCGGAGGTCGCGTTTGCGATTCCGGCGGTCTCTGTAACTATAACGGAGAGCCTTAATCACGCCCTGCTTACCGAGCCGGAAGCTACGGGTGCGATAATGCTGCATCCCCTTGGCTTTGTTCAAAATCTTCTTGTGTTTAGCATGTGCTGCTACGCCTCTTTTTACTCTCATACTAAACTCCTAATGCTGTCTTAATATTTTTCTTGATTTTGCCATTAATCACCGCATCAGTTTTCATGTTGCGTTTTCTGGCTTTAGATTTTTTGGCTAAGATATGGTTGCCAAATGCCCGTTCCCGGACGATTTTGCCACTACCGGTGATTTTCACCCGCTTGGCAGTACCTTTATGCGTCTTTAATTTCGGCATAAAATTCCTTTCGTTTAAGTTGATATTAAATGTGCATACCGGCAGCCTAAGGGAAGTAGGAATTACTTCCTTCGTACTTGCACCGATAAGTTTCGCCCGTTCATCTGCGGGGTGCCTTCCATCACGGCATCTTCGCCAAGGAGAGTAACTACTTTATCGAGTAGCTCTTTGCCGATTTCTTTGTGGGCCATTTCGCGGCCTTTAAAGACAATCATCACCTTGACTCTGTCGCCATCATCGAGGAAACCACGCATCTTGCGGACTTTGATGTTAAGATCGTTATCAGAAATCTTGAGGCCAATTTTCATTTGCTTGAGCTCGGATTGTTTTTCACGAGCCTTTTTACGATTCTTGGCATCTTCTTTCATCTTTTGATACTGGAATTTACCCCAGTCAATAATTTTAACGACCGGCGGATTAGCATTAGCGGCAATCTCCACTAAATCTACTCCCTGTTCCTTCGCGAGCATCTGGGCCTCTTTGCTCGACATAATGCCAAGCTGCTCACCGCTTCCGCCAATTACGCGTACCTCTGGATAACGAATTTCTCCATTGATACGAATATGCTTATTTGGTGAGTCTTTGATGGTATCCTTTCTACTCTTGAATTAACCTATGACTATTATAGCAAAATTCCGAATAAAATACAAGAGTTTTTATCTCTCATAGCGCCTTCGGTAAATTAGGGCTTCGGCGATATGCGGGGCTTTGATGATCGGCGCGGCCTCAAGGTCGGCGATTGTTTGCGCCACTTTGATAGTTTTGAAATACGACCTCGCCGAAAGTTTTAGTTTGTCTGAGGCATTGGCTAGTAGCTTTTCGGCCTCAGGTTCCATTTTGAGAAGCTTAGTCACTTCATAAGAGGTGAGGGAAGCATTATAAATCCCATTTTTGCCGTATCTCTGTTTTTGTCGTTCTACTGCCTCTGTAATAGTATTTTTTACAACAGTATGCTCACCTCTGTTAGGCAGTTCTTTTTTTAGATCTTGATTTTCCACCCTCTCCACAGTCACACACATGTCTATCCGATCAAACAGAGGCCCAGAAAGCTTTTTCTGGTAAGCTTGTATCTGTGTTTCGGTACATTTACACTCATGAGTAGGATCACCTAGATAGCCACAAGGACAGGGGTTCATTGTCGCCACTAGCATAAAATCTGCCGGGTAGGTGGTCTTTTGATTCACTCTCGAAACCGATATTTGTTTATCCTCCAGAGGTTGCCGCAAGGCTTCCAGTACCGGCCGCTGAAACTCCGGAATTTCATCCAAAAACAAAATTCCCTTATGCGCCAGAGAAATCTCTCCCGGCATCGCCCCCGCTCCACCCCCGATAATCGAACTGGCGCTAGCCGTATGGTGAGGGCTCCTAAACGGGCGCTTTTCTATAATTTCATCTTTTGATATCCCAGCAATTGAGTAAATTTTGGTGATATCAATCTTTTCTGCATCTGTCAGCTCGGGTAACAAATTCGCTGCGGCCTTGGCGAGCAAAGTCTTGCCCGCCCCTGGTGGTCCTGAGATCAAAATGTTGTGATGTCCGGCGATTGCAATTGTCATTGCCCGTTTGGCTTGAGCCTGGCCTCGAATATGGTCCAAAAGTGGCCCTACGGGCGCCTCAGAAGCTTTGGAAGCGGTTTTTAAATCGCTTATGCTAGGTAGCAAAGCTTGATTTTTGAGCTGCAAGTATAGAGCCGTGAGACTCTCTACCCCGTAAATTTTGATGCCAGAAATTAATGCCGCCTGAGGCAGATTCTCTAGAGGCACAAATAACTCTCTGATGCCATTTTTTCTGGCTTCCTCTGTGATATTGATAATGCCTCTTACCGGCCGCACTTTGCCATCTAGCGCCAGCTCTCCCACAAATAGCCGCCCCTCCACGTCAGTTTTTAAAAGCTGCTTTGACAGTACTAGTACCGAGAGCGCAATCGGCAAATCTAAATACGAACCATCCTTATTGAGGTCCGCCGGTGCTAAATTGATAGTCACCTTTTTGTCCGGAAAAGAAAACCCTGAATTAGTTAGCGCACTCCGCACCCGGTCGCGCGCTTCGCTGATAGTTTTGTTGGCCATACCCACGATATTAAACGCGGGCAGCCCCCTGTTTAGATCTCCCTCCACCTCCACTGGTTTTGCCAAAAAACCATAGGGAATCGCTGAATGTATTTTAGAAATCATGTGCCTCTTTTAGCATAGGTATAAAAATATTTCAACCCCCCACCCTTCGCTTATGCTAAAAATCAAACCGGTTAGGCTTATTTTTTGGTGATTAGGCTTGTGGAAAACTCGCTCAAAAAAACATAAAAATTTATTCAAAAATGTATTGACATTAGCATTTTTCCACGATATAATAGAGGTAGCTTTTGAATAAAAAAATTATTCAAAAGCCAAAAATAAACATATAGCCAAAATAACTCCACACTCTACTTATGAAGGTCGGTTTCCTCGCAGTTAGCCGACCTTCTCTTTTTTACCAATAAAAAATAGCCATTTTTGGCTCTTTTTAGATTTTTTGGTGGAGCTGCCGGATACTGCCTCCGGGTCCGAACCATCACGGGGATCTGAATCTACGTGCATAGTTTTCTGTTTTGTCTTGGCAAAATCTAGAAAGCTGCAGAAAACGAAACTTCCTAGCGCCGTGGCTGATTTTCGAGCTATTTTTCGCCGCTCAAATAGCCTTATTTCCGTTGTATGATAATCTTTATGCTACGGGACCTTACACAAAGACCAGCTTAAATTATCTTAAGCATAAGCTGGCATGTAAGCTACATGCGCAGTTTCAGTGTTTTTAGCACTTATTCAATACTTACGGTATTTAATCGACACGCATCAAATCTGTTAACAATCCGTCTAAGCTTTGTCAGCCCCAACTAGTTTTATTATAACACAAGAGTTATCAGATTGCAACAAGAGAGGCTATAAACAGTATTTTTCATTCCGGGCGCTTAGCCAACCGCGAGCAAAAATACTGCTTATAACTATCATATCGTTGTAAAAATCACAACACAAATGTCAAAAACACAAAACAGGGAATAATCACTGTAGATATTGTAAAAATTACAACGCAAAAACCGCTAAAAACCCTTGCATTTTATTAAAGCTTATGCTACACTAAAAATAGTCGAGATGACTAAAACAAAAACTAAAAACCAAAGGAGCAAAAAAATGAGAAAACTAGAATAACTTGGCGAAGCAACTGGTAGTTTCTAGCCATAAATTACATTCTAGGAATTACCTGAGCTCCGCTAAGAGGAGCCAAAAGCTCCAGGAAGCGTCAGAGCGCGTTAGCAAATCTTTCGTTAGCACCTTAGAAAATTAAACCAGAGCGAAAGGAAAAAACTAACAAGGACCGTATGCTTCACCTCTGCGTGAAGCGGTCAAACGGAAAAAGTGGAAAGGTTGCGGTCAATAGTTAAGATTTTAGCACCGGATAACCTTCCACTTTTCCCCATATAAATTAAAACACCTCACACAAATACTCGTAGACTTACATTTAGGGGGAATGGCCTTGGGGGACTGTACTAACAAAATAGATTGTGCTACAATAAGCTTATGTCATTTAGCTTCGTTGTAAAAATCACTGGTATCCTGGGAATTATAGCAATTATTCTCATGCTTACCTTGACTTCACCTATGGAAATTGGCCCATTAGGTGTTTTAGTTTTTTTTACAACACTTTATATTACCATCTTTAGCATCTTTTCGGTCATCTTGCAGACCTTTTATCGCTTGGCCTATAAGAAAGAAAAAACCATGCTAAGAAAAGACTACCTTTCTGCCGCGGTTCTCGCCTTTGGGCCAATTATGGTGATGATTGCTCGTTCGTTTGGTGCGCTCAACCTCTGGACGATCAGTCTTGTGGTTTTGTTCTTATTCTTGGCCGAATTTTTGGTCCGCAAAAAAGTCTAAAAAAGCTCAAAAAAACTCCCCAAATCAAAAAGATTATGCTAAAATTAGTGTATGGACAGCGGTCATACCAAATTAGAAAAACTGAATCAAGATGATTGGCAGCGTTCTCTCGAAATTTCTGCACCGACCAGCCTTCCTACGCCAGAGGCTCTCCAGGAGAAAGCCAATGATTTTTTTACCGAAGAAAACACCGTAGGTAATTTTCCGGGCACTTCAGGGGATGAAAACACCGAGGAGCCGCCGGTTGTAGATAGCCAGCCGCCGGAAACCCCAGCAAATCCAGATGAACTCGGTCAAATTACCCCAATCAGCACTCCAGCACCGACTCTATCGTCAGAGAATAAGAGTTTCAATTCATCGAATATCAGGACCACTGGCGATCATCTCGAAAAATCCACCATTCCAGAGATAGATAGCGCAATTAGCGAGCTAAATCAGACCGGCAACCTCAATAATTTTTACGATGAAATCAGGGGTGAGGGCAGCATGCTAGATGCTAACTTACGCAACTCTTTCAATCGTAAGCTTGGCGATGACCAGCTAAGAGAGGGGAAGGGCTAAAATGCAACCTTGGGTGGTCGTCTTAATCCTGGTTGGCGCTGTCATTATCTTGATCGCTACGATTTTTAGCACCCAGATCTCAAGGCTTAGGAAATCCAAGCGCTACGAGCGTGGTCTCAAGATGGTACCACTCTTAATCCACCTTCCGCCTACCACTGATGATATCGAAGGTGGCGGCCGCGATAAGAGGGATATCGCCATCGAGGCTATCTCTAAATCTCAGGTGATGTACTCTATCTTGTCCTCTACTATTACCAAAGGCTTCAAGACTAAACTCTATGGCCAGCGCCACTTCTCTTTTGAAATCATCGCCAAAGATGGCTTCATCAAGTATTATGCCATTGTTCCAGCGGTCCTAACAGAGACAGTAAAGCAAGCTATCCAGTCCGCTTATCCTACCGCTAGAATTGAGGAAAAAAGGGAAGAAAACATCTTTGCTCCCAATGGTACTGTGGACAACATCGCCGGCGCCGAACTTATCTTAAACAAAGATTCAACTCTCCCTATTGCCACCTACGAAGATACTAAACGCGATGCTTCAATGGCGATCCTAAATGCCCTAGGCGCGGTCAAGCAGGATGAAGGCGCGGCTGTACAAATTCTTTTCCGCCCTGCACACAAAAATTGGTCAGAAAAAGCCAAAGGTCGCATCGAGGCTATACAGAAAGGTAAATCGAGCACCACTACTAGGACCGTTGGTACTACTATCGGTGATATCGCCATGGACATCTTTAAAGCCCCTTGGGAAGTCCCTGGTGAGCACGAAAGAACTGAGGTCACTACCGAGAACCAGACTCCAGTTAATCAGGATGAAATTAGTGCCATTTCCAATAAAATGCGCTACCCAGTGTTTGAAACCTTGATTAGGGTGGTAGCCAGCTCCTCGACCAAACCTCGCTCAGAGGCGATTCTAGGTGGCATTTTGAGCTCATTTTCGCAGTTTAACTCTCCAGAATTCAACGGTTTTAAGGTTAATACCATGCGAGATCCGAGGAAACTAGCGGTAGATTATACCTTTAGATTTTTCCCTATAAAAATCTCCAGCAACGTCTTAAACAGCGTAGAGCTAGCTTCGATTTTTCATCTGCCAGAGCAGGATGCTATTCCATCCGCCTCTGTTGAACGCCAACTCACCAAGCAAGTGGATGGCCCGGCTAGATTGATGGAAGAGGGGTTATTCCTGGGGACTAACGAGTTTAGAGGCACCAAAAAGCCGATTTACCTCGGTGAGGACGACCGTCGCCGCCACATGTATGTAATCGGTCAAACTGGTATGGGCAAATCCGTTTTCCTCGAGAATCTGGCTTTTCAAGATATGTGCGATGGCCGGGGATTCGCCTTTATCGATCCTCATGGTGATGCCGTTGAAGCGATTTTGAAGCGCGTACCAGAGGAACGTATTGATGATGTTATCTATTTTGACCCGGCTGATATTGAGCATCCAGTTGGGATGAATATGTTTGAGTTTACCTCTGAGGACCAGAAGGACTTTATCGTTCAAGAGGGAATTTCTATGCTTCAATCACTCTTTGACCCTCAAAATCAAGGTTTCTTTGGCCCACGCGGCCAGCATATGTTTAGAAATGCTGCGCTTCTCTTGATGTCAGATCCAAAAGGCGCCACCTTCATCGATATCCCTCAATGTTTCACCGATCCAGAATTTGTTAAAAGTAAGCTCAAATATGTCACCGACAAAGCCGTTTATGACTACTGGACCAAAGAGTTTCCAGAATCTCGCAAGTCCTCTGATGCTGGCGAGGTCATTACCTGGTTTGCCTCTAAATGGGGTCCATTTATCTCAAACACCATCATGCGAAATACTCTCGGCCAGATCAAATCCGGTTTCAATATCAGGGAAATTATGGACAACAAAAAGATTTTCCTGGTGAACCTTTCTAAGGGGCGCCTCGGTGACATTAACGCCAATCTCCTCGGTATGATTTTTGTAATGAAGTTCCAGCAGGCCGCTATGAGCCGCCAAGATATCCCAGAAAACGAACGCCAAGATTTTTGTCTCTATGTGGATGAGTTCCAGAACTTTGCCACCGATTCCTTTGAATCTATTCTCTCTGAGGCTAGGAAGTACCGGTTGAATCTCATTGTGGCCAACCAGTTTATGACTCAGCTTACCGAGAAAATTAGGGAAGCCTTGCTTGGCAACGTTGGTACAATTATCTGTGGGCGGATTGGCGTAACTGATGCTGATCTGATGGTCAAAGCCTTCACCCCGACCTTTACCGCCGAAGATCTGACAAAAACCCCGAATCACGCCGCTATTGCTAAGGTAATGATGTTTGATATGCCGACCACTCCGTTTACCATGAATTTGCCAGCTCCGATGGGGCAAGCCAACGATGAGCTGATGGAAAATCTCAAACTTCTCTCATCTACCAAATACGCCAAGACTCGTTCAGAGGTAGAGAAGGAAATTCAAGACCGCTGGAACGCGGCGAATGCCGAAAAAGCCACACCAGCCGCCGCACCGGCTACTGCACCAGCCCCACAAACAGCACCAGCCCCACAAACACAAGCGGAAACACCCGCTGTGGCGCAAAATACGGCCCCTACGAGCGACGTTGAGGCCGATGACGGGTTCTTAGACGCTTGGCTCGAAAAAACCGCTAAATAAGCCAAAATTTGCTATAATAATATATAAGATGACATATCTAGACTACGCGGCGACAGTGCCGATTTTGCCAGAGGTGGTAGAAGCAATGCGAAAAGCTGAGACTGAGTTTTTCGCCAACGCTTCGGCTCTCCACACCCCTGGGCATCTCGCCATGAATCAGATTGAGCATACGCGGGGGCTCCTGGCCAAGTTAATCAACGCCGAGCCTGAGGAGATTATTTTTACCTCTGGAGCTTCAGAGAGCAATAACACGGTGATTAGGACTTTTGAGGGCTGTGAAATCGAGACTTCACCTCTGGAACATCATTCGGTAATAGAGGCAGCCGCGGCCTATAAGGGCAAAAAGTTACCCAAGCTCTACTCTTATATGCTCACAAATAATGAAATCGGCGAAATTCTCGAGTTGCCAGAGATAGATAGAAGTAAATATACCGACTCCCTATTATTTGAAGCAAAAAGTGACTGGGGTAAACCCATAGTGACAGATTGCAGAAAAGCTTATCTCCATTCCGATCTTACCCAAGCTCTAGGAAAAATCCCTTTAGATGTCAAAAAAATGGGGCTAGACTACGCGACTTTTTCCGCACATAAAATTGGTGGACCAATAGGGGTAGGAGCCTTATATGCAAAAAAAGGCGTACCGCTAAAACCCCTAATTATCGGCGGGAATCAAGAAAACAAGCGCCGTGGTGGCACTTATAACACCGTGGGAATTATTGGTTTTGGCGCGGCTCTCGAGCATGCTTTAAGAGAGAAAACTTGGGAAAAATACGACACCAAGGTACGAAAACTCCGTGACACTCTGGCTAGCCGGATCTTAAAGGAGATTCCGGGGAGCTCTCTCAATACAGACTTGAAACCGGGTAAATCTTTGCCAAATATTTTGAATGCCTCTTTTCGGGCGGCCGAAGGTGAATCTATCCAGCTCTATCTAGATGCCGAAGGAGTCATTGTCTCTACCGGTTCGGCTTGTGCCTCTGGCGACATCAAGCCATCGCACGTTTTGATGGCCAAAACCGGGGATGCCGAAGTCGCCCATTCCTCTATTAGATTTTCTTTTAGCCTAGAAAACACTATGAAAGACGTAGATAGAGTCATGGAAGTACTCCCTGGTATCATCAAAAGATTACAGGGAATTAGTACTATTTCTGCTAAAACTATTTCTGCCGATAATTCTTAACCGCCTCTCTCAAGGCATCGTGCCCCAAGATAGAACAATGAAATTTATGTTTAGGGAGATTCCCCAGATAATCATCAATATCTTTAGCGGAAATTTTTACGGCTTCATCTAGAGTCTTACCCTTGGCCAGTTCCGAGAGAGCCGAAGTCGAAGCGATCGCCGAAGCGCAACCGTAAGTTTTCCAGCGAATATCGGTGATTTTATCAGTTTTAGGATCCACTTTGATAAACATTTTCATCTGGTCGCCACAGATAGGGTTACCTACAATCCCTAAGGCGTCGTATTTAAATTTGCTCTCATCGCCCATTAAGAAATTTCGCGGATTCAAAAAATGATCCTTCACCGTATCTGAATAAATCCAATCTTGACCTTCGTTCATAAGATTAATTATACCACAAAATGCCTCTCACCACTCTTGATTTTTCTAGCGGATAGGTGTACAATAAGAGGTAGACATTTAAGAAGAGGTATAAAATGGCGAAAGAAGCCTATGATTCATCTGAGATTCGCGTGCTTGAAGGCCTAGAGCCGGTCAGATTGCGTCCTGGTATGTATATCGGTTCCACCGGTTATGATGGTCTCCACCATCTCATCAAAGAAATCGCCGACAACTCCATTGATGAGGCTATCGCTGGTTTCGCTAACAAAATCGATATCACCATCTTAGAGGATGGCGGCGTTAGGGTAGAGGATAATGGTCGTGGTATCCCTGTAGATATTCACCCTAAGACCAAGAAATCCACCCTCGAGACAGTACTTACCGTACTCCACGCCGGTGGTAAATTTGGCGATGGTGGCTACAAAGTTTCCTCTGGTCTCCACGGTGTAGGTTCATCAGTAGTAAACGCCCTCTCGACTCATATGGTAGCCGAAGTTTATCGAGATGGCAAGACTCATCACATCGAATTTGATGTGGGCAAACCGACCATGGAACTACAGGTGACAAAAGGCTCGCCAAAAGAACACGGTACCTCTATTACTTTTTATCCAGACCCTTCAATTTTCAAAGAAACTACCACTTTTGATTATAACTGGGTTTCCTCTTATGCTCGCCATCAAGCCTATCTTACTAAAGGCATTTTAATTACTGTTAGAGATGAGCGCACTGGCGCTTCCGAGTCTTTCTATTTTGAAGGTGGTATCAAGAGCTATGTCAAACGCCTCAATCAAGGGAAGGAACTGCTCTCGGATGATATTTTCTATGTCGAAAAACAGATGAACGAAGCCATGATTGAGATCGCCCTTCAGTATAATGACACTTTTGCCGAAATTATGAAGCCATTTGCCAACAACGTCCTCACCCCAGATGGCGGTATGCACGTAGTTGGTTTTCGTACCGGTCTTAACCGCACCATCAATGATTACGCCCGCAAAAACGGCCTCTTAAAAGAGAAGGAAGAAAATCTTACCGGTGATGACATCAAAGAAGGCCTTACCGCTGTTATCTTGGTCAAACTTCCGGATCCGCAATTCGAAGGTCAGACCAAAAACAAGCTCGGCAACCCAGAAATCAGGGGTTATGTCGACAAAGTCATGAGCGAATACTTCGGTTACTATCTAGAAGAAAACCCAGCTATTGCTAAGAAAATCGTCGGCAAGGCTACTCTGGCCGCCAGAGCCCGCAAGGCTGCTCGTGCTGCTCGTGACAACGTGATCAGAAAAGGCGCCTTCGAAGGGCTCAATCTTCCGAGCAAGCTCGCCGATTGTTCCTCTAGAGACCGAAGTGAATGCGAACTCTTTATCGTAGAGGGTAATTCTGCTGCTGGTTCTGCCAAGGAAGGCCGCAACCCTCAGATTCAAGCAATCTTGCCTCTAAGAGGTAAAGTCCTAAACACCGAAAGAGCCCGCCTAGACAAAATGCTCGCCAATCAAGAGCTCGTCTCTTTGATTAAAGGCCTTGGCGTAGGTATTGGCGATCAATTTAACCTCGATGGCCTCAGATACGACAAAATCATCTTTATGACCGATGCCGATGTCGATGGTCTCCATATTGCCACTCTGCTTATGACCTTCTTTTTCCGCTATATGCCAGATGTCATCGAAGCCGGCCATGTCTATCTAGCCAAGCCACCTCTGTTTGGCCTGATCAAAGGTACCGGCAACACTCGCAAAATCGATTACCTCTACGATGAAATCGCACTAGAGAACAAACTGACCGAAAAAATCGAAGAAAGAAGAAAAGCCGGCACCAAGATTGATGAATCTCAAGAGAGATTCAAACAGGCTGGCTATACTGCTCAGCAGCGTTTCAAAGGTCTTGGCGAAATGGATGCCAAGCAGCTCTGGGAAACCACCATGGATCCAGAGAACCGCGTGTTAGTGCAAGTTCATGTAGAAGATGCCGAAAAAGCCGATGCTGTATTTACGAAGTTAATGGGTGACCAGGTCGACCTTCGTAAAAACTTTATTCAAGCCGGCGCCGCCTCAGTTAATTTGGATGATTTGGACTTTTAAGGAGGAACTATGGAAGAAAATGAAGAAAAAATAACTCAAGCACCAATCGAAGGTATCGAAATCAAACCCGTCGAACATACCATGGAGGACTACTTCCTTAAATATTCCATGTCTGTGATTATCGACCGCGCTCTCCCAGATGTCCGCGATGGTTTGAAACCAGTCAACCGCCGTATATTATACGCAATGAATAAAAACGGCTGGAAAGCCCCTCACCCAACGGTCAAATCCGCTCGTATCGTCGGTGAAGTAATGGGTAAATATCATCCACACGGCGATTCCTCTATTTACGATGCGATGGTCAACCTCGCCCAGCCATGGAAAATGCGATATACCCTCGTAGAGGGTCAAGGTAACTTCGGTTCCGCCGATGGCGATGAACCAGCTGCCTCTCGTTATACTGAAGCTCGCATGGATAAAGTTGGTGCCGAGCTCCTCGCCGATATCGAAAAAGACACCGTAGATTTCCGTGACAACTTTGATGGTACAGAGAAAGAGCCGGTGGTGCTTCCGGCGGCTCTCCCTAATATCCTCTTAAACGGCCAGATGGGTATCGCTGTAGGTATGGCTACCAATATCCCACCGCACAATCTTGGCGAATTAGTAGATGCCACTGTCGCATTAATTGACGATCCAGAAATCGGCCTTGAAGGTTTGATGAAACACGTCAAAGGCCCAGATTTCCCAACCGGTGCTGAAGTTTACGGTGGTGCACCGATGAAAGAAGCTTACGCTACCGGTAAAGGCTCTGTCACGATACGGGGTGTAGCTAATATCGAAGAGCGCAAAAATGGCCGTTACAACATTGTGATTACAGAGATGCCATACGGTGTTTCTAAGGAAGGTCTCATCGGTAAAATCCGCGATCTCGCCATTGCTAAGAAGTTAGATCACATCGCTGATGCCAGAAACGAATCTGCTCGCGGCAAGACCAGAGTAGTAATTGAGCTCAAAAAAGATGCTTTCCCGAAGAAAATTTTGAATCAGCTGTATAAATTAACTGACCTTCAGACCACTTTCCACTACAATGTGTTAGCTTTGGTCGATGGTATTCAGCCGCGTGTGCTCGGGCTCAAAGAGATTCTCTCTGAGTTTATCAAGCACCGCCAGATTGTGATTCGCCGCCGCACCGAGTTTGACCTCAAGAAAGCCAAAGAGCGTGCCCATATCTTGGAAGGTTTAAAAATTGCTCTTGATAACATCGATGAGGTCATCAAAGTCATTCGCGCCTCTTATGATGATGCCGATAAGCAACTCATGCAAAAGTTTGGTCTCTCTGAAGTTCAAGCCAATGCCATCTTGCAGATGCAGCTTCGCCGTTTGCAAGGTCTAGAGCGCGACAAAATTGAAGAAGAATTAAAAGAACTTCACGAACTCATCAAGAAGTTAGAGGCAATTTTGGCCGATGAAAAAGAAATTTTAAGAGTGGTCAAAGAAGAGCTAATTGCCCTCAAAGAAAAATATGGCGATGAGCGCCGCTCTAAGATTATCAACCACGAAATTGGCAAGTTTTCCGAGGAAGAACTTATCCCAGAGGAAGAAAGTGTTATCCTCTTGACTACTGAGAACTATATCAAGCGTGTCCCGCAAAACGATTTCAGAAGACAAAACCGGGGTGGCAAAGGTAAGCGTGGCATGACCACCAAGGAAGAAGATGTAATTTCCGAGATTGTCACCGCCAATTCGCACGATTACCTCTTATTCTTTACCAACCAAGGGCGATTATTCAGGCTGAAAGCCTACGAAGTCCCTCAGGCCTCTCTGTCCGCCAAGGGTACTGCTGCGGTCAATCTCTTAAATATGCATCCAGAGGAAAAAATCACCGCTATTATCAAACAGGGAGAAACTGGTGGCGATGGCTTCCTCTTTATGGCTACCAAGAAGGGTACCATCAAAAAATCCGCTATCAAAGATTTCTTCAATGTTCGTTCGAACGGTTTGATTGCTATTAAACTAGATAGTGGAGATGAGCTCAGATGGGTCAAAGAAACCACCGGCGAGAATGACATTGTCATATCTACCTCTGCTGGTCAAGCTACCAGGTTTAACGAGAAAGAAGTTCGTGCGATGGGCCGCGCCGCTATGGGTGTCCGTGGTATGCGCCTCCGTCCAAAAGATGAAATTGTCGGTATGGATGTAATCACTGATGCCGGCCAGAAGTTGATTGCTGTCTCTGCTAATGGCTATGGCAAGCTCTGCCTGGTGTCCAACTTCCCACCACATAAACGCGGTGGTGTCGGCATTAAAGTTGCTTCTGTTACAGATAAGACCGGCCCAATCGTCGCTGTTCACACTCTAGATCCACTAGCCAAAGAAGTGATTATGGCTTCTACCAAAGGTCAAGCTATCAGAGTAGCGGTCAAAGAAATCCCAACCCTCGGCCGCGCTACTCAGGGCGTTCGCATCATGAAAATGGGCGAAGGCGACACAGTCGCTTCCATCGGCATCGTCCTCCCAGAAGAAGAAGGGGAAGAAACTAGCGAAGAAGCAAAAAAGTAATTTTCTGAGTATTTGACAAGCCCAAGAATAAAAAATAATTTCACAAGTTGAGCACGGAACTGAAATTCCGGCGCAAACTTGCCTGAAATTATTTTTTATTCCTGGCGAGCAGTCAATCACGAAGAAAATTACTTTTTTGATACCGCTATTGCTTGGCTTAACCAGAAGCACTAATCCCAAAATAACAGAGGGAAAAACACTTATGCTCGCAAAATTGAGAGGTGGGGGGTTGATTTTTTATTTTTACTATGCTAGCGTAGCACCGTGGTTGGCGTAACTTTTGTTTTGAAGAGTGGTAGGTTCTGGGTAGGGCTCGTGAGGAGCTAAGTCTTTCAACGGGGATCTGCAACTCGGGGTATGTTCTAGGTAAATATTCTGGTTCTCGTTTCCCGTTAGTAATTTGTGAAAACAAAAAGCGAAAGGAGACTACGTATGGACTTAGAAATAAACTTTTATTTCCGGCTCAAACGTAAGCCAAAAACCAAAAAAGCTGTTATTGTCCTAGAAGAGCAATAACAGCTCACCAAACACAGGCAACTTCCTAGATGGTTGCCACCTATACTCATTTTAGCCCAGACCAACAAAACAGTCAAGCTTAAAATGGGTATAGGTTCCAAATCAACTAATAAGAAGGAGCAAAAATGCCAAAAAAATTACCCATAATATCAACTCTAACGGTGTTAGCCATTAGCACTTTAGCTACCACAGTGCCAACTTTTGCTGAGCCAAACGAAACCTACTCTGTTTCAGATCTGGCGCCACTCCACGCTCAATACGCCAATGACATGGCGGAATGTGGCGCATATAACAGATACGACAGCAATTTTATGGATTGCTACAATAGAATCACGAACGAGTATCGCACTAGATATGGCGGCAAGTTCGAGTCGATGTATCAGTTAGACTATAATGGCCGTATGGTGATAACTGGTCTTAACCCCGCTGCCGGTACGGTGAGGCTCTATATTGATGAAACTAAAGCCTACAGAGACAATGCTTTCACTTTTCAAAATTTAGTAGCATTTTGGGCTGATGGTAGCACCAATCCTAGCCCAGATTGGAACGATGATGTGGCATGGGATATTGTAGATGCGGTTTTAAGAGGAGAGGAGGCACCCCAGGGTGTACATATCTTATATAAAGGAATAAGGGGCGAAGAGGGGTGGCTCAATCCTAACACCGAATATCGTACTAATTATACGCCTAGTGGTGATTTTACAAGAGATAACACGGCTAAATTCTTCTTCGTGTTGGGCTACGACACTAACGGAGTAAAACATCTTGAGAGGAATGCCTATTCTGGGTGTACTGATGGTTTTACCGAAGGGGATGAATGCCGTCTGCAATACACCTACGATGGCTCATCTGCATCTAGAGATTATGTAAAAACCACCGCTACCACCGAAGATGCAATGTTGATAGAATTAAAAAACGCCATCAAAAAAGCCGAAGAAGCCGAGGCGGCTGCCAGGGAAGCCGAAAATGTTGCCCGCGAGGCTACCGAAGCAGCAAATGCGGCAGCGTCCAGAGCTACAGAGGCTGAGACGGCAGCTAGAGAGGCTGAAGCAGCCGCAAACCAAGCCACTGCAAACGCCAGAGAAATGGAGGCTATAGCTAGAGAGGCTGAAGCAGCGGCCAGGGAAGCCGAATCAATTGCCAGGGAAGCTGAGATAGCAGCCAGAGAAGCTGAGGCTGAAGCTATTGCCGCTAAGGCATCAGCCAACGCCACTCAAGCCGAAGCTGAGCGTATTTCTCGCGAGGCTGCCGAAGCCGTAGCTGAAGCAAACAGATTAGCGACAGAAGCCACTAGGATTGCCGAGGAAGCTATAAAAACCGCTGATGAAGCCATCAAAGCTGCCGAAGACGCTAAGCAGACAGCTGAAGCAGAGTCTAAAAAAGCCACCGAAATTATTGCGACTACCACCTTAGAAATCAATGAGCTTAATGAAAAAATTGCCAATCTTTCTGTGCGTATCTCCAGTGCTAACTCTACCACCCAGCCCATCGAAAAGACTATTGAAAAAACTATCGAAAAAGTAATTGAGAAACCAATTGTCACTAGTACAGCCACTAACACCATCCCTATTACCACCCCTACCACCATTACGGAACCTACCGCTCAAGAGGAACATGTAGAGGTCCCTATGGCTGCTACCAAAGAGCCAGAATTCCCATGGTGGATCATTGCTTTTGTCTTTTCTGGCATAGCGCTTATCCTTTGGTGGTGTGTTCCAGTTAGAAAAAAGTAAAAAATTATGCAAAAAAGTCAAAAAAACTCTTGACAAAACTGTAGTGATAGAGTAAACTAGTATTAGTCTAAAGCTGCGAGTAGGATTATATTTTTACTAGTCTTTAGAGACTGTTTAACAATTTAGTTGTGCAATTATCATCGTAGAACACATTTAGTGTTCTTCGATGAATCAGGAAAAACATTGTTTTTCTTGACTCATCGTCAGTTCATTTTTAATTTGAGTTTTCAAATTCAACTATAAGGGAGAGTTTTATCCAGGCTCAGGCTGAATGCTGGCGGCGTGCCTAATACATGCAAGTCGAGCGGTAACAGGGGG
>JAGCBP010000020.1 GCA_017652105.1 Candidatus Saccharimonadota bacterium | reverse complement strand
AGAAGAAAAAGAGGAAGAAAAAGATCAGGAGGATAAGGAAGAAAAAGCCGATAAAGAGGAAAGGAAAGAGAAAGAAGAAGAGACTGAAGAACCTAAAAAGACTGCAAAAAAAGATAAGAAGGTAAGTAAACTTGCTAGTAGCAATAATCCGATCCTCCGTTGGATTGGCGAACACAAGAAAATCACCGCTGGAATTTGTGCTGGGCTGATTGCTTTGATTATCTTTTGCATTTGGGCATTTGGGATTGCTCCGGCCGTCACGATTACTTTGAAGCTTGAGACTACCACTGGTAATTTCTCCGAAAATATTTCGTTTGTAGATAAACTTGAGGATGAAAACGTAGAGGAAGGAAAGTTTTATATTCAAGAAAAAAAGATTGAGAGCAAATCTGAAGTAGAATTTGAGGCCACCGGCAAAAAGAATGTGGGTGAAAAGGCGAGTGGGACTTTAACCGTATATTACATATTTAAATCTGAAGGATCTGTCGCAGTAAACGCTGGTTCGAGCTTTTCGTACAATGGCCTTGGCTATGTAGCAACTGGTAATACTACTCTTACTTGGGGCGGCAAGGATTCTGAATGTAAAAACAAAGATGATGACAATATTGGATCTAAGGGCTGTTACATTTACAAAGATATTTCTGTTGTGGCCGCAGAAGCTGGGGCGAATTACAACATTTCTGCTACTAACGCAGGGTGGGGAACTAGCTCTGGAGTAACCGTGGCTAGTGGTTCAGCAATGGCTGGTGGCACCGACAAGACCGTTACAATTGTCCAACAGTCCGACATTGACAAAGCTATGAAGGATACCACTTCTGAGAACGAGTCTGTCAACAAAGAAAAATTACTCGATACGCTCGCTGATACCGATTTTCCAATCGAGTCTAGCTTCAAGCAAACCGTAAGCGATCCAGTTTCTACTCCAGCGGTAGGGGAAGCGGTAGAGGACGGCAAAAAAGCCAAACTTACCGTCACCACCACCGATACAATTTTTGTGATGGACGAGACTAAGCTTAAAGAATACATTGCCAAGAAAGCTAAACTTGAAAAAGGTTTCAAGATTTACGAAATGAATGATCCGTTCGTAGAGAACTTTACTAAGACTGATAATGGCTATGTAGGTAAGCTTAAAACCTCTTATGAAGCTGGTTCTACTATTACTGAAAACGAAGTAGTAGAAACTGTCAGAGGCAAAGGCATTGGTACGGCTAAGAGAGATCTTACTGACAACTTTAGCGGCATCAAATCGATTAATTTTGAGACATCGGTACCTTGGGTAAATTCAATACCAAATGATACCAATAAAATCACTATAAACATTAAGACTGAGGAGTAAAATTGAAAATCATTGGCCTAGATGTAGGCACCAAGCGAATTGGTGTGGCACGCGCTGATTCAACGACTAGAATAGCTGTGCCATCGGGTTTTATCACCGTGGATGGTTCGGAATGGCAAGAGATTGCCCGGTTGGCTAATATGTATAGCACGAATTGGTTCGTGCTGGGGCTACCTCGGAGCAATGAAGGCAACGAAACTCAGCAATCAATGTACGTGCGGCAATTTGCCAAGGACTTGGTTCAAAAAATTCCCGGCGCCAAAGTACGCTTTCAGGATGAGTCTTTGACTTCCGTGGAAGCAGAGGATAGATTGAAAGCGCGTAAAAAGACCTACGAAAAAGGCGAAATTGATTCAGAAGCTGCCACAATAATTTTGCAAGATTTTTTGGAAAATTTTGATAAGAAAGACCAAAATGTCGAAAAAAAAGAAGAAAAAAATGATAATATATTAATAAATAATTTAGAGAATATGAAAGTTGTAGCAAAAAAGGAGAGTGATAAAGTAAAAATGAGTGCAATGAAGACTAAACATAAGAAGAAAAAATTGCCGAGTCTACTGATAGCACTAGTTTTGATCGGAGCCATTGTGGGCGGTGGAATCTGGTGGATTAAACGAGAACAGGCACGTAGAGAGTACGAAGAATACGTCAAATGGGTGGAATCGCAAACCGCTGAGGTATTCAATTTTACAATTCGGCCAGGGGAGACTATTTTTGACATTAAGGCTAATTTAGCCAAAGAGGGATACTCGGCCACTGAGATAGACGAGGCTTTTAATGCTGATTACGATTTTGATTTTTTGAAAAAACGACCGGCGGGCGCTACGCTTGAAGGATATTTATATGGAGAAACTCATGAATTTTATAAAACTGCTACCGTGAAGGAAATTTTGACCAAGTTCTTAGAAGGCATGGGAAAAGTCATCGCCGATAATGATTTGGAAGCAAAGTATGCAGCGCATGGTTTGTCACTTTTTGAGGGGATTACACTAGCTTCGGTGGTACAAAAAGAATCACCGGCGGGCGAACAGGCCACGGTAGCACAAGTGTTTTTGAGTCGGTTGGGCTATGGTTGGAAGATGGGTAGCGATGTGACCGTCAAATATGCCTTGGATGTAGTAGATCCAAATCGCACCACTTACACAGATAATGCGGCAGCTCTTGTTATTGATTCCTGTTATAATACTAGACTTTATGCGGGGCTTCCTTGTGGGCCGATTGCTAACCCAAACTTGGCGGCTCTGCTGGCAGTAGCAAACCCTTCAGATACAGCTTATCTGTTTTTCTTGACAGGGGATGATGGTTTGATGTATTATAGTTATACAGAGTCTGAGCATAATCAGAATGCATACCTTCATTGCCAGAACCTCTGTAATGTTTCGTTATGATAGAGACAAATGAACCGATTGAAAAACATGGTTTTAGGCGAGTTTTGCCATACTTTTTGGCGGGTGCTTTTACTATTGGCGTAGTAGCACTGGGCTCGATTAGCAAACAGGAATCCGGCACTACCTTGTCGCTAGATTCGTTTGCTAAAAATGATTACGATATTTCGGTAGACCAGCTGTCGGAAATGTATGTGGTAGCCGACCTTTCAGATGCTTTGAATTTGGCTTCCGCTCAAGATGTAGCATCCAACTACGTAGTGACTACCTCTATGTACGATGCTGGACAAACTGCCACTGGCAAACTAGAAAAACCTTCGATTACTAATATTGCGGTATCTCGTGGAGTGATCGAGTATGTAGCAGTGGATGGCGATTCACTAGACTCAATTGCCGCCAAATACGGAGTTACTTCGGACCAGATTAGATGGTCTAACGGACTCAAAACCGCCGATGTTTCGCCGGGGAATGTGCTTTATATACCAAGTGTACCTGGAATTGTTTATGTGGTGAAAGCTGGAGACACAGTAGAATCGATTGCAGCAAAATATGGCTCTACTGCAGCGGAAATTACGGCTCTAAACGATCTCGAAGTCTCCGGAATGCAAGAGGGCGCTAGAATCGTGATCAAGGGTGGGGTATTACCAAATACCGAACGCCCAGAGTATGTCGCGCCAAAGCGGCCTACTACCACTTACCACACTACTACTTATCGTTATTCTTATCTCGGTAACACTTCTGAACGTCAAGATATTACGGTACTCGGATACGTCTATGGTTTGGGCGGTCCATATGGTGCCGGTCAATGTACACAATGGGCTTGGAGCAAGCGACGTGACATTCCTTCTACACTTGGCAATGCTAATACTTGGGCCGCTAGAGCGGCAGCGGCGGGCTATACCGTAAACAGAACGCCTTCAGCTGGAGCGATTTTCCAGACATCTTCGGGTTGGTATGGCCACGTTGGCTATGTGGAGGGCGTCAATGCGGATGGTTCTATCACAGTAACCGAAATGAACTATAACTATCGCCCATACATGGTGATTCGAGCGACTATTCCAGCCAGTTCGGTGGGAAACTTTAACTATATCCACTAACATTTTGGCAAAAAAGTGCTTGACACGAAAGTATTTATGCTTTATTATTAAAGTAAGCTGGTACGCTTCACAGGGTTCCACTGACAACGTGATTAGTGGAGTGTGGAGACTTACATTAATAACCAAAAACAAACAGCGGATTAAAACAAACCAATGTGCCCTAGGGTGGGCGCGCATCAGCTAAAAAGCGGCTTTCAAGGAAGCCGCTTTTTGATTATTCCGGTTTATGGTATAATATAGTTATGTTTGTGGATAAGGCCAAAGTGAGTTTGAAGGCGGGAAAAGGCGGTGATGGTGCCGTGTCTTTTCGCCATGAGATTTATATTCCAAAAGGTGGCCCAGATGGTGGCGATGGTGGCAAAGGCGGAGATATTGTTTTTAAGGCCGACAAAGACACAGATACTTTGGTAGATTTTAGATTTACGCCAATTTTGACAGCTGAAGATGGTAAAAATGGTGCCGGACAGCGGGCGGCGGGGCGTTCTGGCAAAGATTTGATTGTAGAAGTGCCGATTGGAACTGCAGTATACAAAGATGATGCTTTGATTGCCGACCTCACTCAAGATGGGCAAACTGCTATTATTGCAAAAGGCGGGGACGGTGGTTTTGGCAATGCTCATTTCAAAAGTTCAGTGCGCCAAGCACCAATCGTAGCGGAAGTCGGTGAACCGGGCGAAGAATTTGAGGCGGTTTTGGAACTAAAAACTCTTGCGGATGTAGGTCTGGTAGGTTTGCCAAATGCTGGTAAATCTACTTTTCTTTCGGTAGTTTCCAATGCTAAGCCAGAAATCGCCGATTATCCTTTTACTACGCTCACGCCGCAACTCGGCGTAGCTACAGTGGATGGTCATGATCTTTTGATTGCAGATATTCCAGGTTTGATCGAAGGTGCGGCCGAGGGAAAAGGATTAGGCCACGATTTTTTGCGCCATGTAGAAAGAACGGCGGTTCTACTACATTTGGTTGATGTTTATAACGACGATGCAGGAGTAGCTTATGAGACTATTAGGAACGAACTCTCAAAATATGAAGATTTGGCTAGTCGCCCGGAAATCGTAGCGCTCACTAAGTGCGAAGGAGTGGATGAAGAAATTATCAAAATGCAGATGAGTTCTATTCTAGCGAAGAATTCGGAGGCTAAGATTTTTGCGATTTCCGCACAGGCGCATACGGGCTTAACGGAACTTTTGAGGGAATGTTTTGCGAGCATTGAGCAAGCCCAAGCAGAATCTGAACGGCTTACCGAGCCGAGTACCGGACAGCACCGGGCGCAGGCCCGGCTAAGCCGTGAAGATTCTGCGTGGCGCGAAGCGAAGCGCGAACAAAATATTCCCTCAGAAGTTCCAACAATCGCTTTAAGCCCGAATGTAATGAAAGATACTTGGGAAATCACAAAAGAGGGGGAGAAGTTTGTGGTGACAGGAGAGAAAATCGAGAAATTTGCTCGCCGTACCGACCTTAATAATTACGCCAGCGTGAATAGACTTCGCGATATTATGAAAAAAATGGGTATTAGAGCAGAGCTGACTTCGCTTGGAGCGGAGCCGGAATCAGTTATTTCGATCGCTGGGAAAGAATTTACCTTAGTGGAGGATTATTAATGATCAAATTCACAATTATTACGTTGTTTCAAGAGGCCTTAGAACCATATCTTAATACTTCGATGATGTGGAAGGCGGTAGATAAGGGCCTAGCAGAATTTGAGTTTGTAAATTTGCGTGATTTTGGGCTAGGGCCGCATAAGTCGGTAGATGATACGCCGTACGGAGGGGGAGATGGAATGCTTTTGAGATGCGAGCCGGTGTTTAATGCGATTGAGTCGGTAAAGGCTAAGGATCCAGCGGCAAAAGTGATTATTCCTACCCCGGTAGGTGAAATTTGGAACCAAGAAAAAGCACGGGAGTTTGCCGATACAAACATCCATTACATTATCTTGTGCCCACACTACGAGGGGTATGATGAAAGGATTTTGTCTATCGTAGACTACAAGATTTCTTTAGGTAAATTTGTGCTGACTGGCGGGGAATTGCCGGCACTTGTAATAATCGATTCGATTGTACGGCTAATTCCGGGGGTGCTAGGTGGAGAAAATTCAGCTTTGATCGAATCTTTTTCGGATGGAGACAATTTAGAATACCCGCAATACACTAAACCCTATGATTTTCGCGGGATGAAAGTGCCGGATGTGTTGCTTTCTGGCAATCATGGTGAAGTAGACAAATGGCGTGAGGAACATTCTAAATGAATCTGCTAGATTCAATAGAAACTCTAAAGGGGATTGGGCCAAAAACTGCTGAAACTCTCGGAAAAGCGGGAATCAAGACACTGAGGGATTTTTTTTATAATTTACCTAGAGATTACGAAAATTTCCAGGCGGCTACCTCTATTGCGGAATTGAGACCGGGAAAGGTGGTAGTAAAGGGAAAAATCGAAAATCTTACCTCTAAACGCTCTCGGAAGCGAAATCTGTCGATTATCGAAGGAATAATCAGAGATGATACGGGAAGTGTAAAGGTGGTTTGGTTTAATCAAAATTACCGTTTGCGGCAGTTTACCCCAGATAAAGAATACTTGTTTTCTGGCACTTATGAGCTAAAGTTTGGGCGTTTTCAGCTGACTTCACCATCTAGCGCTCTTTATACCGATGTAGACTTAAAAAGCGGGCTTAGCCCTATCTATGTGGCTCACGGAGGGGTAAAATCGGGAGATTATCGGCGATTTTTGAATAATTCTCGGGATAAATTTGCAGAAATTCCGGATTTATTGCCATCTGTAAAGGCAGGGACTAGGAAAGAATCGCTTTTTAAAGCACATTTTCCAGATTCTCTAGAGTCGGTCGGGGCGGCAAGAGAATATTTGGCGTACGAAGAGTTATTTGAGCTGATTTTGGCGGCCAAACTGAACCGGCGCGAAAACGAGAAGCTAAAGGCTACTCCAGTCAAATTTGAGGCTGATAAAATTCGGGAATTCGTAGGGCGATTGCCGTTTAAGCTCACTAACGCTCAGAGAAGGGCAGCGTGGGAAATTTTTCAAGATATGGCAAAGCCACAGCCCATGAACCGACTTTTACAGGGTGATGTAGGCTCTGGTAAAACTATAGTGGCGGCGCTGGCGGCCTTTGAGGCATTTGTGGCTGGTGGGCAAGTAGCCGTACTCGCGCCTACGGCGATTTTGGCCTCACAGCATTACGAGGGAATCGGACCTTTGCTTAGTGGTTTTGGGGTAAAAACTGCGCTTCTGACCGGTGCCACCAAGAAAAAACCCGAGCTCAAAAAAATGATTTCCTCTGGAGAGGTGAATGTGGTGATTGGCACGCACGCGCTACTTACCGATGATACGGAATTTTCTAAACTTTCTCTGGTGATTATTGATGAACAGCACCGTTTTGGGGTGGAACAGAGACAGAAATTAGTTTTGAAATCGCCTTCTGGGCTAGCGCCACACCTTCTCGCGATGACCGCTACCCCAATTCCGAGATCTTTACAGCTGACAATTTTTGGCGATCTAGATGTCTCAATTCTAGATGAGTTACCAAAAGGCCGGCAGCCGATTACGACAAAGATTTTGCCAGAGATAGAGATTTCGACTCAGCTTTATCCGGAGATCGTTAGGACTGTACAGGCGGGTCAGCAAGTTTATTGGATTTGTAAGGCGATTGAGGATTCTGAGCCTGGTGAGGGCAAGGCCGATATTACCTCTGTAAAATCACGGGCTCGGAAGCTAGCCGAGCAGTTTCCAAAACTCAAAATTGAATTTTTGCACGGCAAGATGAAGCCAGCCGAAAAAGATGAAGTAATGGGCCGATTTTCGGAGGGAAAAATTGATATTTTGGTCTCTACGACAGTAGTAGAGGTGGGGGTAGATGTGCCGAATGCTTCTCTGATGATAATTGAGAATGCCGAAGGATATGGTCTGGCGCAGCTACACCAGTTGAGAGGTCGCGTGGGGCGAGGCTCGGTCAAATCTGATTGTTTTCTTTTGACCTCTGGGGATACTTTTCCATCTAGGCGGCTCAAAGAGATGGAAAAATCTACCGATGGTTTTCATCTGGCGGAAGTGGATTTGAAACTAAGAGGTCCAGGGGAGATTTACGGAGCTTTGCAACATGGGGCACTGGATCTTAGAATTGCCTCGCTCACTGATACTAAACTGATTGCAAAAGCCAGAAAAGATGCGGAGGAATTTTTGAAATTAGGGGATGGTATGTTAAAATATAAAGAATTAATGACTGGAATTTCTAAATATCAACAATTAACTACATTGAATTAGGAGGTTTATGGTAAAGAGTGCTGAGCCGAAATTTGGTGGATATGTCCGAATTAGCGGCGGAGAATACAAAGGTAGAAAAATCCGCACGCCGGGGGAGGGTACACATCCGATGGGCGAGCGAGAGAGAATTGCGCTCTTTAACATGATTTCCAACTATATTCCGGGTGCAACAGTGCTAGACTTGTACTGTGGCGGCGGAACGCTGGGGATTGAGGCGATTTCTAGGGGTGCCGCTGCTGATTTTGCGATAGACATAGATAGACACGCAGTCCTCACGGCAGCTGCAAATATGGTGGAACTGGGTATTTTCGAGATTTCTGCCTCCGCGTTACAGGGAGATGCGGTAGAGATAGCGCTTAAGCCATCTGAGGGTGCAACTAGACATTTTGATATCGTGTTTGCTGATCCGCCGTATGACCTCTACAGAGAAGAAATGGCGAAGGGGCTACCTAATTTGGTGAAAAAAGGTGGGATTTTGGTGCTATCTCACCCAGGTGATGCGCCGGTTTTACAGGGAATGGAACTGATTAAAACTCGGGCCTATGCAAAGGCTCATATCTCTATTTACAGTAAGAGCTAGCGCTTTTTTGATTTTTAGTAGATAATACTTGCTTTTTTAGCAAAAGTGTGATATAATGGGGTTATAAGGAGTTTTTTATGTATTATCAGGGAGATATTGAAAAGAAGGATCGTAAGAAAGTAATCGCAATCGCAACTGTGATTGTGGCTGTAGTGTTGATTTTGGTTGCTTCTATCATTGTGGTTGCTACTAAGAAATCTGGTGGCGAAAACCAAGGTGGTAAGGATAATGCATCTTTCTCGATTGATGACAAAAAAGATGAAAAGAAAGATGATGAAAACAAATCTGATGCTGGTAGCACCGAAACTGTAGTGGTTTCCACCACCCCAGCTTCTGAAGCACCGGCTGAAGTTCCTACTACTGGTCCTGAGGATTTGCTTCCTACCGCTTTGGCGCTGGGTAGCCTCACTACTGCTTCTGTGGCTTACGTGATGTCCAAAAAACAATTATTCTAAATTGTTTGAACCAAAAACCGGAAATTAGATATTTCCGGTTTTTTGTGTTATAATTGTAATGCGCCCGAGTGGTGAAATTGGTATACACGTATGCCTTAGGAGCATATGCCATTTGGTGTGCAGGTTCAAGTCCTGTCTCGGGCACCACGTTATTTGAATGAAAAAAGGCTACCTATTGGTAGCCTTTTTAAAGTACCTGAGTAAAGATCATTTTGTGCCGAAGATTCGGTCGCCAGCGTCGCCGAGTCCGGGAACGATGTAGCCGTTTTTGTTAAGGCCTTTGTCGAGATGACCGATGAAGAGCTCGACGTCGGGATGTTTCCTTTGCATCAGTTCTATACCGTCTGGAGCCGCAATAATACCCATAAAATGAATACTCTTACAGCCAATCTTTTTAAGCTCACTGACCGTAAAATCAGCCGAGCCGCCAGTTGCGAGCATTGGATCGAGCACAAAGACTTCGCGATTCTCGATATCTTTGGGCATTTTCCAGAAATATTTTTGCGGTTTCAGAGTGACTTCGTCGCGATAGACCCCGCAAAACCCAGTTCTGGCCTGAGGTACAATATCTTTCATCGGCTGTTCCATAGCCAGACCTGCCCTCAAGATCGGTACCAGCACCTGCTTTTTGCCGGAAATCTTTTTGCCAACCGTCTCGCAAATCGGTGTAGTGACTTCTTTGTCCTCCAATCCAAGATGAGAAAAAGCATCAAATGCCATCAGCTTTGTAACCTCTTCCACAAGTTTACGAAAAATCGAACTTGGCGTAGAGATATCCCGCATGATAGAAATCTTACTCTCGATCAGAGAATGCCCATTATAGATATGGGTAGTAGGTTCAAGCCTTTCTATCTCGTGATAATCCACGATTAATTCATTTTCTTTACGCAAAATGTCCTCTCTCATATGATCCCCCTTTCGTGTTAAAGTGCAGTTACTGCTTATAATTATATCATATTTTGCCATAATTATCAAGTCGGCAAAATCACTGAAAAAAGTTGTGGCATTTTCAAAATTCATGTGATATAATCGTAAGCAGGATGGGCAAGGTTGCTAAATATTTAAATCAATTAACCATCGGAAATGTCTTTGATGCACCCGACGTGCTTGAGGCATATGCCGATGATTGTTCAGTACTAAGAATTAAGCCAAAATTGGTAGCACTTCCAGAATCGACTGAAGATATCCGCAAAATCATGCGTTTTTGCTATCAATTAGCCGCCAAAGACATTAAACTTCCGGTCACGGTGATGGGTTCTGGCTTAGATGAAATGGGTGCAGATCTTACTAATGGGCTTCTTATTTCTACCGAAAAATTAAATGGACTTCTAGAATTCGACAAAAGAGAGCGCCTGGTGCGAGTACAAGCTGGCATCACTTTGAAAGAGCTCAATACGGCACTTTCAGTGAATGGTCTAAACGTCCCAATCGGCGGGCGTGACAACGAGACTATTGGCGGATTGATTTCTAACTGCCCGAGCGATGATTACGCTGGTAAATACGGCGGGATTATGAATTTCGTAGAAAGAATTGAAGCCGTACTCCCTAACGGCGATATCCTTCAAACTAATCGTATTAGCATGCATGCTGCAACCAAGAAAGCTAAGGGAAAGACTCTTGAAGCGACTCTTTACCGTAAAATTTTGGCAATCATCAAGGCGAATGCCAACCTCATTAAAGAGATTGACAAAGAAAATACTGGTTCGGCCGGATATCCAACTATTGCTCAAGTTAAACGCGGTAATTCGGTAGATTTAGCTCCGTTGTTCTTTGGTGCACAAGGTACGCTTGGTGTAATTTCGGAAGTTATTTTGAGAGTTGTACCAATCAAAAACCAAGCAAAGCGAGTAGTGGCGACTTTTGAGGATTTTGATACCACTCAAAAATTCCTAGATCTTGCCAACTCTTTGAAGCCAAAAGAATTGAATGTTTACGATATTAATATCGTCAAAATCGCTGAAGATTCGGGCAAGCGACTGAGCGAAATCACCAAAAAAATGAATGCTGGTTACGTGGTATTCGCTAAATTTGATGCTAGAACCAAAGCTCCACTTAGAAAAATTTCGAGTATTAAAAAAGTTTTGCCAAAATCCTCCGAACTAATTGTAGAGTCGCCGAAGTCTAAGGCCAAACTAGATGAATTCGAAAATTCTTTGATTTCATTTTTGAATAGTGCTAGAACCGGCGAGAGAGTGCCACTACTTACCGACTTTTATTTACCGGCAGGAAGGCTCTCCAATTTTATAGATGATTTGAAGCTACTGGAAAAAAGTTTGAAGCTCGATCTTGCACTCTTTGGTTCGTATCTTGCTTCGAACTATAGCTTGAGACCAAGGTTTAAAGTTGGAGATAAAGATTTTAATAAAAATGCTGTAGCATTTCTTCGCGCCGGAAATTACATCATAGAGCACGAAGGTGGTTCAATTACCGGTGGCACCCCAGAGGGGAGAATCAAGGCGCTAATCACCAACGATACGATGGGCGAATCCGAAAAAGCGCTCTACACGGAGATTAAGGAAACCTTTGATAAACATAACATTATGAATCCGGCGGTTAAATTGGGGGCTGACTCCAGGTTTACCATCACTCATTTTCGGAATACCAGTTCATCTAAATTTGTGATATAATATATATAATATATTGAGGAGTTTAAAGTGAAAACAAAATCCAAGAAGATTTCTGATACGCGCGTGGAAATCACCGTGACATTAGATGCCAAAGATTTAAAAAAGGCGGAGGAGCAGGCGCTCAAAAAACTAGCCGCCGAAGTTCGTGTGGAAGGCTTTAGAAAGGGAAAAGCCCCGGCAGAAGTGGCAAAAAAGTTCATTCCAGAGAATGATCTGAGTGCCGAAACTATCGATATTGCCGTGAGGACTACGGCTTTTGCCGCTTTTCAGGAGGCCGAAAAGATGCCGCTAGTGGCACCAAATATCAATGTGACCAAGTATGTGCCAGGTGAGACGGCTGAATATACCGCTACGGCAGATATCGTACCAGAAATTAAACTCGGTGATTACAAAAATCTCAAAGTCAAAAAAGAGAAAGCTTCCGTATCAGAAGCGCAAATTAAAGAAGTCCTGGGTAATCTCGCGAAATCTTTTGCCGAGAAAAAGCCGGTCAAGCGCGCAGCTAAGTTGACCGACGAAGTGATTATTGATTTTGTGGGCAAAAAAGGCGGTGAACCGTTTGAGGGTGGTTCGGCCAAAGATTACAAATTGGTGCTAGGCTCAAAGACTTTTATCCCGGGCTTTGAGGAGGGAATTGTCGGCCACGAGGCGGGCGACAAGTTTGATCTTAAGTTGACATTTCCTAAAGATTATGGTGTAAAAGATTTGGCTGGGGCTAAGGTGGTGTTTGAGACTTTGCTCAAGCAAGTCAACGAAGTAACTGAGCCGGCAATTGACGATGAACTAGCCAAAAAATGCGGACCATTCAAGACTTTGAAAGATCTAAAGGCCGATATCAAGAAAAACCTCGAAATGCAAGATGAGCACAGATTGAATGAGAAATTCAAGGATGATTTGATTGCTGAGCTGGTTAAAGTTTCAAAAATTCCGGCTCCAGAGATTTTGATTGAGGATCAACTGCGCATCATCAAAGATGATATGACTAGAAACGCAATGTCTCGCGGCATTAACAGTCTAGAAGATTTTGTCAAAATGTCTGGCGAAACCATGGAAAATTGGGAAAAAGAGGCCAAAAAAGCGGCGGAGACTAGAGTGAAAGCCTCTTTGGCTCTCCAAGATTTAGCGGTCAAAGAAAAAATCACTGTTTCGGATGAAGAAGTCTTAGCTAAACTCAATGAACTCAGAGATGTCTACAAAAAATCTCCAGAGGCGGTCAAGCAGCTCAAAGATCCAAATGTCAAAATGGACATCAAAAACCGGATGATTATCGAAAAAACTTTAGATTATCTTGTAAAAGTAAACAAATAGTGCTATAATAGTGTAAAGAGTTTCATCTTGTATTGCTATTGCTGTAAGCATACAAGGCAACAATATTAATTTTAATTAAGGAAATTTTAATGCCAACTATTAATCAGTTGATTAGAAAACCGCGCAAAAAAGCGGCTAAGAAGTCCAAATCTCCAGCTCTTGGTTCAATCGTGAATACGCTCAAAACCAAGCGCTATGAAAAAGCTGCACCTTTGAAACGTGGTGTCTGTATTAAGGTAACTACCAAAACCCCAAAGAAACCAAACTCCGCGATGCGGAAAGTTGCTCGTGTGCGCCTTACTAATGGTCAAGAAGTTTGGGCTTACATTGGTGGCGAAGGTCACAATTTACAGGAACACGCTGTAGTTTTGGTACGTGGTGGTCGTGTACCAGATCTTCCGGGTGTGCGTTATCACGTGGTTAGAGGTACTTTGGACCTTCAAGGTGTCCAAGGCCGCAAGCAAGGTCGTTCTAAGTACGGTGCCAAGAAGGAGGATAAGTAATTATGCCTAGAAAAACTACTAAATCTTTGGAAAGAAAAGTCTCTCCAGATCGTAAATACCAGTCTATCTTGGTGCAAAGATTGATCAACAAGTCTATGCTTGATGGCAAAAAGCAAGCTTCGGAACGCGCAGTTTATGCCGCTATCGAAGGTGCCGCCAAAAAGCTCAAATCCGAGAATCCAGTAGAAGTTTTGGAAAAAGCCATTGCGAATGTTTCTCCTGACTTTGAGGTGAAATCTCGCCGGGTTGGTGGTGCAAACTACCAAATTCCATTCCCAATTTCTGGTCACAGGCAGCTTCACTTTGCCTTTACTTGGCTAGTGCAATCTGCTCGCGCACGCGGTGGTATGCCGTATGCTAAGAGACTAGAGGCTGAGATTGTCGATGCTTACAACGAAACTGGCGCTGCCTTCAAGAAGAAGGAAGATTGCCACAGAATGGCCGAAGCCAACCGTGCTTTTGCACACTTTGCAAGATAAATTGCAAGACAATTTTAAGGCAGGAAAAAGCCCCGAGAAATCGGGGCTTTTTTTTGGCGTGTAAGATTTGTTGTCTATTTTGATGACATCATCTCTTTCAGCCTTTTCTTAGCTTTTTTTGCTGAGTTATTCTGCATCGCTTCGTTACGAGCGCGCCTGACATCGTTTGCCAATACCTCGCAGATGTATCCATAGCTCGACGAAGCCAACTCCTGATTGTGCTGATAAACCAGCAAAGCAAAGGCCTGAAGCTTTTTTCTGATCTTAAGACCAGACTCAAAGCGACTTCTAATATAGTCATTAATCGAATCTTCAGAGCCATCTGCGATCTGCCAGAGATACTCAAGAATAGTATCGTACCCGATATATTCCTTGGTACTCTCTATTAAATCCGGATCGAACATCGTAGCAAGATATTTTCTCGCGATCGTCCTTTCTACGGGCTCTTCTTCAGTGCTGATATAGAGCCCTTCGAGTGACATTCTCGTAGCAAGAGGATATATTGAAACTTCATGTATCGTTTCCATTACTACTCTCTTACTTACACCGAGAAAATCGGCTAAGTCTTCTTTGATCGGCATCTTACCGAGAAAGACAGTAGCATAAATTGCGCCAGCGACACATTTTAGCTTAGCACCGTTTTCGATACCTGTGATCTTGCCTACTTCTGCCAACAAATCTTTATCCAATTCTTTCAAGGTTCACCCCCTTTAGTGCGAACTTCACTGTCCCTTATGGCACAGATATAGCCCATACCTTATATTATATCACACTTTTGCTTAAAAATCAAGTGTTTTAGAGGTTTTGATATGTGATATAATAGACATAAGTATATTAGGAGGTACAATGGTAAAAATAGCAATTAACGGATTTGGCAGGATTGGCCGAAACGTCCTAAAAATTTTAATGGAAAAAGAAGACGCCGAAATAGTGGCAATTAATGATATCACCGATGCCAAAACTTTGGCACATCTCTTAAAGCACGACTCGAGCTACGGGGCTTACGATCGAAATGTGGATTTCACTGACAATGAGATTATTATCGATGGTAAAAAAATCAAGATTTTAGCCGAAAAAGAGCCGGAAAAGTTACCTTGGAAGGATTTAGGCGTTGACGTAGTAATCGAATCGACTGGTTTTTTCACTAAACCAGAGGATGCGAAAAAACATATTCAGGCAGGAGCTCGGCGTGTAGTTATTTCGGCACCGGCTAAGGGTGAGGGCGCCAAGACTATCGTAATTGGCGTAAATGACGAAACTTTGGAAGATTCTGACGTAATTTTGTCTAACGCTTCTTGTACAACCAATTGTATCGCTCCGATTATGAAAATTTTGGAGGAGAATTTTGGCATCGAAAAAGCAATGATGACTACGGTGCATTCCTATACTGGTTCGCAGAGAATTTTAGATGCGCCGGCGAAAGACCTCCGAGAAGCGAGAAGTGCGGCCGAGAATATCGTACCGACCACTACGGGCGCTTCAAAGGCTGCAGCGCTTACTGTACCGGCTCTTAAAGGTAAATTTAATGGTCTCTCGATTCGCGTACCGACTCCAGTGGTGTCTTTGTCTGATATTACCGCTGTGGTCAAAAAAGATACTACCAAAGAAGAAATCAATGAACTATTCAAAAAGGTAGCCGTCGATCCTAAATATGATGGCATAATTGGCGTGAGTGACGAAGAGCTCGTTTCAAAGGATTTCGTGGGCGACTCGAGGTCTTGTATCGTAGATTTGCCTTTGACGGATGTGGTGGGGGGCAATATGATCAAAATCGTAGCTTGGTACGACAACGAGTGGGGATATTCCAATCGTTTAGCTGAATTAGCCTTAGAAGTAGGAGAAAAAGCCTAATGAAAATTTATATCGGCGCAGATTATCGAGGTTTTGAACTAAAAAAACAGATTTTGAAGTTTTTGAACGAAAAAAATGAGGAAGTAATTGATGTCGGTGCGTATAGTTATATTGAAGGAGATGATTTTAATGACCCAGCCGTAAACGTAGCGATTGCGGTGCGCGGCAATCCAGAATCGTTTGGAATTTTGATTTGCGATTCGGCACACGGAATGACCATGCAAGCTAATCGGTTTAGAGAGATTCGGGCGGCACATTGTACCTCGCCCGAATCAGCTAAACTAGCTCGGGAGCACGACGATGCCAATGTACTATGTTTGTCGGCACATTTTACCGACGAGAAGTTAATGAAAGAGATCGTTTCTACATTTATCGAAACTAAATTTACTAGCTTGGACCGGCGGCTTCGCCGAATTAAACGTTTAGACGAAAGGGAGGACTATGATTAGAACTGTCACCGTGGTACCGGCAATTTTAGCCGAAAGCAAATTAGAATATCGTAAGCAAATCGAGAGTATCAATAATTTTGCCCGGAGGGTGCATATCGATGTCTCGGATGGAGAATTTGCTCCGGCTACCACCCTAGATATCTCTAACGTTTGGTGGCCAAAAGAATGGAAGGCTGATATACATTTGATGGCAGCATACCCTTCCAGACAACTTGATACGATCCTGAAGCTGGCTCCGTCGCTTTGTATTTTGCATGGTGAAGCAAAAGAAGATTTGCTGCCGATTTTTGCTACGCTCAAAAAAGAGGGAATCAGAACTGGGCTGGCGATTTTGCCATCTACTTATCCGGGGTTAGTGAGGCAATATATTGACGTGGTGGACCACGTTTTGATTTTTGCCGGTCAACTCGGAGTGCAGGGCAGTCCGGCCGACATGATGCAGATGGAAAAAATTGCGATCGTCAGAAGTATGAAACCAGAACTAGAGATTGGTTGGGATGGTGGCGCGAATGTTTCTACGATGCGTGCGCTTGCGCATGCTGATCTCGATGTAATTAATGTGGGTTCGGCACTTTCGAAAGTCGACAACCCAGCAGAAGTTTACCACGAAATGGTAGCCGAAATTGATAAAAACGGGGTGGTAATCTAGATGTCCCGAATTTTGTCGCTCGGTTCGGCTTTGAACGATATTTATTTGATTGACCATGATGATTTAAAACCGACTGAAATCGGAGAAGAGTCGATTTTTGGTAAAATTTTGGTCGGGACAAAAGTTGATATTGATAAACTAAGCTACGAAGTAGGTGGCGGAGGGGTTAACTCGGCAATTGCTTTTGTGAGGCACGGACATGAGGCAGTTTTGATGGCTAATATCGCTCACGACACGGCCGGCGATGCAATTTTGAAAGTTTTGGACCAAGAAGGTGTAGATACCAGCTATATTGATTATATTAGTGGCAAGGCCACGGGAGCTTCGGTGATTTTGCTAGATTCCAAAGGAGGGGAAAGGACTATTTTAACCTATCGAGGCGCTAGTAAAGAATTTAGCAATTTTGAAGCAGAGGATTTAGAAAAAATTCAGCCGGATTGGCTTTATATTACCACGCTAAGAGGTGATTTAAAAACTCTGGCTAGTTTTCTCAAAAAAGCCCACGAGATGAAAATAAACGTGATGTTTAATCCAGGGATAAAAGAATTGGAACAAGCAAAGGAACTACTGAGTTTGCTAAAATATATAAACATTCTGCTGGTAAATAAGCAAGAAGCCGGCATGTTGGTGCCGGGTGCAAATCTAGAGGAACTACTTTACCACTTAAAAAATTATACTAAAACTGTAATTATTACTGATGGAGCGATGGGGGGAATTGCGACAAACAGCGAGGACACTTACCGGTTTGGCCTATACGCCGATGTGAAAATTAAAGATGCGACTGGAGCTGGCGATGCCTTTGGCTCGGGTTTTTTGGCGGCGCTAGCTTCCGGGAAAGAATTTAGAAAATCATTGATTTTTGCTTCGGCTAATTCCACTTCAGTCGTGACAAAAATTGGAGCAAATAAAGGTATTTTAGCGGGTAAAGTAGATTTACACCCGATGCCGATTCAAAAAATATAGTATAATAAATAATATATAGTATTTGAGGAGATTTTATGTTGCCAACAGAAAAAGAATTAATCGAAAAAATGACTATTGAAGATTTGGAAAGAATTAACGCCTATTCCAAAGATCTATCGGCGGGGCTAAAGATGGTGCGCTCTTTTCCGCAAGGAGTGACGATTTTTGGTTCGGCTAGATTGCCCCAAGATGATAAATACTGTGAAATGGCTCGACAGCTCGGTGAAATGTTAGCTAAAAATGGCCACGCAGTAATTACCGGTGGAGGCCCTGGTATCATGGAAGCCGCTTCAAAAGGCGCATATGAAATCGGGGGAAGAACTGTAGGATTTAATATCACGCTGGCACATGAACAATTTCCGAATCCCTATCTTACCGAATGTTACACTTTTGAATATTTCTTTGCTCGGAAAGTGTCGCTTGCGATGGCGGCCAAAGTGTTTGTATTTTTCCCAGGTGGGTTTGGCACAATGGATGAAATTTCGGAAATTTTATGTTTGATGCAAGAAAACAAGATGCCAAAAATGCCGATGTTTCTAATCGGCACAGATTATTGGTCGGCTTTTGAACAAGTAATTCAAAAGATGGTGGAGCTACACCTAGTGAACGAAGCCGATACCCATATTTTTGAGATTACTGATGGTTTACAAAAAGTAGTGGATGCAGCCAACAAAATCGGTCATCCAAAGATTTCGGAAAACTTTTACGATGGTTTTAAAGAAGCCCGAGCAATTGCGAACTCTTCGCCAGCTTCAAATTAGGATTTTGTTCGGCAATCCGAATCAGCTCATTGTATTTGGCAATTCTTTCTGAGCGAGAGAGGGAACCAGTTTTGATTTGGCCAGTGCCAAGACCTACGGCAAGATGAGCGATCGAAACGTCCTCAGTCTCACCAGAACGGTGCGACATAATAGTATTATAACCGGCATTTTTGGCCATTTTGACCGCATCAATAGTCTCAGTGAGAGAACCAATTTGATTTGGTTTGATCAAAATAGCGTTGGCAATTCTTGATTCAATACCACGGCTTAAGAGTTCTGTATTGGTGACAAAGAGATCATCGCCTACGAGCTGAGCTTTGTCTCTCAGCTTTGCGGTCATAATTTGCCAATTTTCCCAATCATCTTCGGAAAGACCATCCTCGATTGAAACTACTGAATAATTATCAATTAGGTACTCGTACCAGTTAATCATGTCTTCGGCACTTTTCCAATCACCATTGGTTTTTAATTCATAATGGCCGTTTTCGTATGGCGGTTCGGCCGGAGTTTTGACAAAGAATTCGCTGGCGGCAATATCAAGCGCGATGACAATATCTTTGCCGAATTCGTAACCAGCTCTCGTGACAGCTTCTCTAATACAATCTAGAGGTTCGTTGTCGCCCTCTTTGACTCTTGGAGCGTAACCGCCTTCATCGCCAACAGTAGTAGGATAGCCGCGATCTTTCAAAACGGATTTCAAAGCTTGAAAAACTTCTGCGCCCATTCTGATGGCTTCATTGATAGTACCGGCGGTGGCAGGAATAATCATGTATTCTTGAAAATCGGTAGACCAGGAGGCATGTTCGCCACCATTCATTACATTCATCATCGGAAGCGGCAAAGACATTTCATCGGTAATACCGGCAAGCTCAGAAACATATTGATAAAACGGCATCCCGAGAGCTCTGGCGTTAGCTTTGGCATTGGCTAGCGATACGGCTAAGATAGCGTTGGCGCCGAGATTAGATTTATTTTTGGTACCATCAAGCTCTAACATGAGGTTATCAACCTGAATTTGCTCGGAAGAATTATTGAGGAGCACGTCTCTAATTTTGGAATTAATATTCCAAACTGCTTTGGAAACGCCTTTGCCGGCGAATCTTTCTTTGTCGTTGTCGCGAAGTTCGATGGCTTCATGCGAGCCAGTAGAGGCGCCGGATGGCACCGCAGCGCGGCCAAAACCACCATTTTTTAACACCACTTCGGCTTCTACAGTAGGGTTGCCACGTGAATCCAAAATTTCTCTTGCTTTAATATCAGAAATTATAAAATCATCCATATATATTATTATACCAAAAAACTTGTGGTAATTTTAAAAAACTTATGTTAAAATAGTACCAATAAGTAGTTTAAAGGAGGTTCAAAAATGAACGAAAACCCTGAAGGGACGCCAAATCCCCTCAATCCTGGTTTTGGAATTGCAAGTACCCCAAAGCCAGAGAAAAAAGTTGAGGAGACGGCTGCGGGCACAGGGATGTTGGACTATACAGAGGCTCCAGCTCCAGCGCCAGCGCCAAAGCCATTGCCACAACATAGAAATCAAAAAATCGTGGATCCGATGATGCGGCCAGTATCGCATCAACCAGCTGACAATATTGGCGATGATCAGAATTTTGATACGCTCGAAATGGAAGATGTTTCGATCGAAGAGTTAACTAGCGATACACCAGTCGAGCCAATCGGCACGCCGATTAACACACCGGCCAGTGCGCCAGTAGAGCGCTCGAATTTCGAACCAAAAGATTCGATTGTGGAGCCGGCCGGTAAAAAGGGTAGTAAGAAAAAAGTCCTAATTATTGGTGCTATTATACTAATTATGACGGCAATTATTTGTGGGGCAGCGGCTATTGCTATTGCTTTGATGAATAATGGTGGCGACAAGGTAACTAAGGCTATCAACAAACTCCTGGATGGTGGGATGCCAAGCATCGTGTCGGCACAAGGCAAAATCAACTATAGCACGCCGGATGTTTTTGATGCTAGCATCAACTTTGATGGGACTTTTGATCTTGCGACAACTGCCAACAAAGTTAATGCCAAAACTACAGTAGATTATCCAAATGATGCACAAGCAATCGTTGACATAAGCGAGCTTACGACCAGCGATGGAGACACTTATTTTAAGATCAGCGGCCTAAGATCTGTACTTGAAGCAATAGCGCCTGCCACTATAGATCAAACCGAAACCGCAGAAAATGTGTCTAATTGCGTAGGAAGCACCGACGTGAATTGTGGTGAAATCGTTTCCGAGACCACAACTCTTACCACTACGGCTGGGCTTTTGTCTATTTATGGTAATTTAATTGACAACACCGACGATCAATGGATTTTGATATCCGGCGACTTTGGCGAGTCGATGGAAGGTCTCGATATTTTTGACAATCCCTCGACTTGTTTAATTAGTGCGTTTAAAGAATTACCGACCTATGGCAAAGATTTGGTCAATAAATACAAGGCAAATTCGTTTATTACCTATTCTACAAGCAACCTTAAGATTGCAAAAGTGAAAAACGATTTGTATAAAATCGGGTTTGATAGCGACAAAATGGCCGCCTTTATCAATAGCCTATCTGGTAGCGGTTTTATGAATGAATTGAATGCTTGTGTTGATAATACCGCCACTAACGTCAGTGTTTCTGCGGATACCCTCAAACAGGTGTTTGATGGTTTCCCGACTGTCTATGTGGAGATTGATGATAATTATAATTTTACACGAGTGTATTTTGACACTAGTATCAGCGCAGGTGACGATACCTACACCGCTGTTACGGCGGATATCAACCTCTCCTATCCGTCAAAGATTGAGATTAATGAACCGACTGAATATGTAAATATGTCTACACTTCTCAATAATCTTATGACGAATGTTTTGATGAGCGGGGAAAACCAATAAAGTTCTATCTCTTTTAAACTAATCGATGTCCCGAGGATTGGCACTCGGGACATTGACATTTTGGCATAAGTGTGATATAATAGAATTATGAATGCTAAATTGAAACAAAAACTCAAAGAACTCCCCTCTAGCCCGGGGGTTTATTTTCACTTAAATAAGGCTGGTGAGGTAATTTATGTTGGTAAAGCGGCGGTTTTGAAAAATCGGGTAAGGCAATATTTTCAAAAAACCAAGAAAGATCCCAAAACCGAGGCTTTGGTCTCAGAAATTGAGGATACCGAATGGATTGTCGTAGACACAGAAATGGATGCGCTATTTCTCGAGAACGAAAAAATCAAGCAATATATGCCAAAATGGAACATTCTTTTAAGAGACAATAAGAACGTAACTTATGTAAAAATTACCATGAAGGATGAAGTACCCTATGTGTCTTTTACGCGGATTCCAATGGATGATGGCGCTGAATACATTGGGCCGTTTTATAGCAAAACGGCAATCGAGAAAGCCTTGCGAATTCTGAGGCGAATTTTCCCATATTATACCAAACCATATACTGGCAAAAAAACGCTTGATACTGATTTGGGACTGGCGCCAGGTATAGAAATCGGCAAAACTACACCAGAGAATTACAAGAAAAATCTCCGAAAAATGATTTTGGTGATGAAGGGCGGGCGAAATTATATTATCAAAAACCTGGAAAAAACTATGCGGGAAGCTGCCAAAGCTGGAGAATATGAGCTAGCGGCGGAAGCCAGAGACCAAATAGCTGGGCTAAAAGAATTAGAGAAAAAAATTGTCTTTTCGGATCGAGAACTTTTGGATATTTCCTCCGATCAGGCGCTAACTGATTTACAAAAAATGTTGGGGCTAGAGAACCCACCGCGGAGAATTGAAGGGTACGACATTTCACATCAATCCGGCACGAATGCGGTAGGAAGCATGGTGGTATTTATCAACGGCGCATCGGCGAGAGATAAATATCGAAAATTCAAAATCCGCGGCAAAGGTTCGGATGACCTTAAAAGCATGCGCGAAGTGATTGAAAGACGTTTAAAGCATAAAGAGTGGGACCTCCCCGATTTAATAGTTTTGGATGGGGGAATTACGCAGGTGAATGCAATTTTGCCAATAGTAGCGCCGTTTAAAATTCCGGTAATCGGGCGAAACAAGTCGGGAAATCACGCCAAATCAGCAGGGGTAAAAATCTATTTTGACGGTAGAATTATCAATCTAGATAGCTCTTCGCATGTCGCGCGGTTGATTGCGCGGATTGATGAGGAATCGCATCGTTTTGCGATTACCTATCATACTTTGCTAAAAAGAAAATCTATGCTAAAATAGGCAGTAGGAGTTATTTATTTTATGCAAATAGGAAGTTTTTTACAGGTAACTACATTAATTTCGGCGATTTTAACCGTACTTCTAATATTACTGCAACAGCGAGGCGCTTCGCTCGGGGCTGGCTTTGGTAGCTCAGGAGAATTATATACCACTAGGCGTGGGCTGGAAAAATCATTATTCATTGCTACGATCGTATTTGCAGTGATTTTTGTATTATCAATTTTAGGATTACTTTTAGTTCCAACGGAGTAAAATGGCAGGTTCACTAAAAAAGCGTGGGCAAAAGTTTATACGAAAATTTTCGCGTGTTTCAATTAAGGCTAGTGAGGAGGGCAAGGAACACATCAAAGAAAATTTCATTCAAAGACTTTCGCATATCAGAAAGATTCGTCTGCTAGTTTTAGAGTGGGCCCTTCTAATAATTGCTCTGATTTTGCTTTCAGTGGCTCAGGCCTTTTGGTCTGGCGAATCCTATGCGGTGGATACTTATATAGATGGTGGTACCTACATAGAAGCTACGGTTGGGAGAGTGAATTCCCTAAATCCGTTGTTTGCCACCACCAGTAGCGAAAAAGTACTAAGCAAACTGATGTTTGCTACGCTTTCGGCGGACGATTATTCTGGTCATCCAGGGCCAAGCCTAGCTAGTAGTATCACTCATTCCGACGATGGCAAAACTTGGCAAGTTCGCTTGCGTGAGGGATTAGTTTGGTCAGACGGGGAACCAATTACTAATGATGACGTAATTTTTACGTTGCAGCTGATTCAAAATCCAGCTGTTAGCACGATTTATACTGCTAACCTTGAAAATGTAAAAATTACCGAGACAGAAGATGGGGCAATCATCTTTAATTTGCCATCATCGTATGCAGATTTCGTCTCAGCACTAAATATACCGGTGGTACCAAAACATGTTCTAGAAAACGTTCCGCTCAAAACCTTGGTGGAAGCGAATTTTTCTAAAGACCCGGTAACTTCCGGCGCATTTACTTTTAATGCCATGCAAAATACTGGCGTCGAGGATGAAAAAGTAGTGTATCTAACGGCAAATGCAAACTATTTCTTGGGCAAACCAATGGTGAGCAGTTTTGCTGTACACGTTTATAATAATAAAGAGGATGTAGTTACGGCGCTTGGTGCGGCTTCGGCTACGGCAACGGCCGAGCTAGAGGGAGAGGATGCCGACAAAGTATCTGGCAAAACTTACTACAAAAGGTACACCAGCGTGAGTTCGGGAGCGTTCGCTTTTTTGAACACTTCCTCTCCTATACTCGCCAATGTGGATTTTAGGCGAGCGATTCGTCAAGGTTTGAATCTAGCCGAGATCCGCTCTGTTTCACCGGGGACAAAGCCACTAGATTTTCCGATTTTGGATTCTCAGATTGTACTCTCTAATTTTCCGACCATACCGCCAGAGAATGATATCGAAGCCAAGGCTAAAATCGAGGAATTAACTGGCGGTGAGACCACCCATCTAGAGATTGCGACGGTAGATTCCGGTTATTTACCAGAGGTAGCAGAGAAATTTGCGGAAAATCTCAGGGCGCTTGGTATCGAGTGTAGCGTAACGCCGTATACTGAGAGTCAGGAATTTGTGGCAAATATTATTTCTAAGAGAAATTACGATATTTTGATTTACGAAATTGAACTTGGTAGCGATCCGGATCCTTTGCCATATTACCATTCCTCGCAAGCCAAAGCGGCGGGGTTAAATTTGTCAAATTATCGGAACTCTTTGGTGGATGATCTCTTGGTAGGGGCAAGAGGAGCAACGGATGAGAACTTACGCGCACGTAAATACGAAAAATTCTTGGAATATTGGGTGACTGACGTACCGGCAATTGGTCTATATCAGGCAAATATGACATATATATATAATAAAAACGTACTGACTTATAACGACTCTAATATCCTCGTAAACGATTTGGACAGATTTCTTGATGTGAACGATTGGGCGGTTAATAAAGGCACAAAAAATCAGACCCCGTAGAGTCTGGATCTTAAATTGGTGGTGCGCGCGACTGGACTTGAACCAGCACAGCCGTGAATGTGGCCACTACCACCTCAAGGTAGCGTGTCTACCAATTCCACCACGCGCGCTTGTATATATATTATATCACACTTTCTTGATTTTGTATTTACAAAGTTCTGGTGGTTTGGTATAATTGTAAAAAATAAAGGAGGTAGATGAAGAGTATAATTCGTAAGTTTGCGGTGGGAATATTGGTTTTTGCGCTAGGCTTTAGCCTTGTTAGTGGAGGTGCTGCATACGCTGATGATTCAGAGAACACCACCGGCACGAGTATTAGTATTAGCCCTGTAAGCAAAATCTTACAGCTCGTCGCTAATTCTACCTATGATGATGTTTTTAAAATTACTAACAACGGTAATTCGCCAATGAATTTTGAGGTATACGCCGCTCCGTATGCCTATAACTATTCCGAGGAAGAGGATGCTTACAAACTAGGATTTAACAAGGAGAATACTTACACTCAGATTGTTCGATGGATTACTTTTCAAGATACAAATGGGAATTATGTAGAAAAGGCCAATTTTACAGCAGATCCTAATAGTAGCGTTGAAGTGTCTTATCGGATTAGCACTCCGGCTAGCATACCGGCGGGCGGGCAATACGCTGTACTTTTTGCCCATACGCTTTCTAGCGTAGATAGCTCTAGCGGTATCAAGACCGAAGCAAGTCCAGGCCTAGTGGTCTACGGACGCGCGGAAGGTGAGACCAACATATCCGGAGAGATTACAGCTTTGTCGATCAAGAACAATTTGATAGTGGACAATTCAGAAAAAACTATCATTAACGGTACTGCTAAAGTCAAAAACACCGGAAATGTAGATTTTATGGCTTCGGGCAAACTCAAGGTAACAGGGATTTTTGGCCAAATATATTACGAAACACCAGGAAATTCTACTAAATCTAGAGTTTCTATTATCCCAGAGACCGAGCTTAGCGTATCCGACAGCTGGGATGACACACCGTTTTTTGGGATCTTTAATGTAGAATGGACTGTAACGGCGGGCGCTTCCGAAAGCGAAACTATTACGAAATTTATTATTATTATGCCGCCAGCCCTGATAATTCTTGCAATTTTGCTATTGACAATCGTAATTGTGTGGATTATAATTATGGTTAGGAGACGCAAAGAACGTCGGTCCAAGTTCATGGCTTAGGCTGACACTCCTGATACTAGGAGATTTGCAAAACCAAAACAAAAATATCAAATAAAAAAGGAAGTAGAGTGTATGAAAAAAACACACAAAAAGATACTCGGCTTTACAGGATTAGGTTTGGTGGCCGCGGTTACTACTGTCGCAGCAGTAATGCCGTCGCCTATAGCCTCAGCAGTAATGGGAGTATCCGACCAAATATCAGTATATGTTACTTCGACTACCGAGCCGACGTTACTATTGACACCTTCTGAAGGTGGTACCGTAACTAGTCCGGCATATAGTCTAAAAGTAACTTATAATAAACTATATCAAATGACTGGTACGATAGCTAAATCAGGTGGTGGCACTAGTACATTTTGGAGCGAGAACGTTGGTGGTGAATCTGGACAAAAGGATTTTGATTTAAATTTCGATACATATGGTGGATATGGTGATTTTGTTATCACCGTAACAGGCTTAGATGAGAACAATACGCCTCTTGAGAGATACTTGCAGATTAGTTATGAAAACCCTAGTCCAGAACCAGGGCCAGAACCAGGGCCAGATGAGCCTATAAATCCTGGTGACGGTGGCGATGTGCCAGTTAAGCCTGATATTCCTACGGTAGAAGTAGCTTCGGCAACTGTTGATATCTACGATGAAAGCGGGCAAAATCATTTGTATGGGCCTATAAATATCGATAACCCAGCTAGTACCGACAGTATAGATCTTACTGCCCTTCCTAATGGTACTTATTTAATGGAAGTTATCAGCAGAGACGCAAATGGTACTGTAATCGATAGAACTACTAAGATTTTCACAATTAATAGAGGTGGTGGTGGTAGCACTATTAGTGAGCCAATCGAGCCACAGGATGAAACTATTGGTCGAATCGACTTTACCGTTAAAGATGAAGCCGGCAATGTCGTATTGACTGACTCTTTGGATAATCCTACACCGGGCCAAACTGCTCCTATCAATGTAAGTAATTTGCCAGCTGGCAATTATGTAATGATTATGGATTATTTCAATGTTGCTGGAGAAAAGATTAATACCACAACTAAGCCATTTACAATAACCGATGGCCATGTCGATCCGGATATTCCAGGAGAAGTGGATGTAGTAGAAACTATCGATGTGACAATTTATGATGAGGATGGTAATATCGTAAGGACTTTAAGAGTGGATCGCGAAACTGGTACTGTATATGTATACGACAAAGATGGTAATTTACTCTATACTATTCCAAACGGCTATGAAGATGGTGAATTCAATATTCCATTTGAAGGTCTAGAAGATGGCGAATATAGAGCTGTAATTACTTACCGTGACGGAAATGGTAATCTTGTTGGTAGTGCTACTACTTATAGAGTTACCTACGAAAGTGGTAGCGCTCCGGTAATCGTACCAGACACTGGTAGCTTCTTTGAAGGACTCAATATGTCTAGACAAGATTATCTCATTACTGGCGCAATCGCATTCACAGCAATTGGTGCATTAGCATTTGGCATAATAGCAAAGAACAGAAGGAACAGTCTTAAGAAATAATTTACCGCTCTTAGTGGGGATAGGTGTGTTACCCCACTAAGAGTACTCTACAAATTGACAGGAAAAAATCGGCGCCGATTATAACTGCGAGGGCGCCGATTTTTTGATGATTACTTATTGATTTCGGATGCGGCTTTTTCTGCCTTTTTTTCGGATTCTTTGGCGGCTTTTTTGGCCTTATTGCCAAGAGAATCGCGAAGCTTAGCAGCACGCTCAGCGCGAGCTTTGAAGCGATCTACGCGACCTTCGGTATCGATAATCTTCTCTTCGCCAGTAAAGAATGGGTGGCTCGCTGAAGAAATCTGCACCTTGACCAATGGGTATTCATTGCCATCAGTCCATTTGATAGTCTCATCGCTTTTAGCAGTGGATTTTGTCAAAAACGAAAAGCCGGCGGCTTCGTCCGAAAAAACCACAGCACGATAATCTTTAGGGTGTAAATCTGTTTTACTCATAATTGGTATCTATTATATCAGAGATTTTTAAAATTGTAAAGGGAAAAGCGGGCCCAAAGGCCCGCTTTTTTTCAGAGGATGGTGTCAATGTCTTCAACAATTTCATCGATGAAACCGTGTTTCAATGCATCTTGAGGGAGCATATAGTATTCTACGCGTGCAAGTGCGTCATATTCTACCGGCTTCATATTGCTATGTTTTAAAACATGGGTTCTAATGACTTCATTTTCGAATCGCTCATCAAACTTCATTTTGTCTTGAGCCTTGTTAGTAGAGCCCGATGCAAAAAGATTTCCATCATGCATAAGGAAAGTCATATCCGGCAGAGAGAAACGCCGGTGACCTGTAATCCCAATTAAAAATGCCATGGAACTCCATTGCCCAACGTTGATGGTATAGACTGGGGTCTTGCTCACTTTGATAGCGTTAATGATTGCAGATCCACCAATTATGTCACCACCCGGAGAATCGATGTAAAGCCTAATCGGCTTGCGTTCTTCTATCGGCTTATCTTGATCGTCGCGGTTGTAGTCAAAAATCCACCCAACTAGCTCATTCGCAATAGAGGATTCGCCGACCAAAACGATCCCCTCAATATAGCTAATTGCTGTGTTTAGATAAAGTCGCCGATCTAAATAATCCTGGTAAGCAAGATATTCGTTTAGATTGAGCGAAACTTTAGCTTGATCTGGCATGAAATCTTTCAGCATAAAACCACCTCCTTTTTAAGTTGCGGCACCACCCTATTAGAATGTATTTTAACGGATAGACTTGATTTTTACAAGCATGTGTGGTATAATTAGGGTATATACTAATTTAACGAAACAGATTACGGGAGGTTTCCTCATCAAAAGCGAGGCTGATGGATTCCGTAATCAAAGAGAAAGGAAATCATATTATGGCAGTAAATGTCGATATGAAAGCTTTGCTCGAAGCTGGCGCTCATTTTGGGCACAAAGCGAGCCGGTGGCACCCAAAAATGGCACCGTATATTCATTCCAAAAAACAGGGTGCGCATATTATCAACCTAGATAAGACCGTAGAGGCGCTAGAGACGGCTCTCCCAGCTCTTACCGAAATTGCCAAAAAGGACAAGAAAATCCTCTTTGTAGGCACCAAGAAGCAAATGAAGGATACCGTAAAGGCCGCTGCTGAGTCTGTAGAAATGCCTTATGTGACGGTGCGCTGGGTTGGCGGTACCCTGACTAACGTAGAAACTGTTAACCGCCAAATTCGCAAGCTTAAAGATCTAGAAAAGAGAATGGCTTCGGGCGAGCTCGAGAATCGCTATTCTAAGCTTGAAGTTCAGAGGTTCCAAGAGGAAATTGATTTGCTCAACGAACGCTATGGCGGCATCAAGAATATGAGCGAGCAGCCAGCAGCCATTGTAGTGGTGGATGCTTCAGAGGACAAGAACGCAATCAAAGAGGCAAACAATTTGCATATCCCCGTATTTGCTATCACCGATACCAATGTGGATCCAAGCAATATTGACTATGTGATTCCGGCAAATGATGATGCGATTAAGGCTACCGCGCTTATCTTGGATTACATTGTAGCAGCAATCAAAGAAGGTCGTAAATAATTTTATTTTTAATAATTTAAGCTTTTAAAAGGAGGCAAACATGGCTGAAGTAACAGTCGAACAAATCAAAAAATTAAAAGAACTTTCTGGCGCAGGGCTGACCGATGCTAAGAAGGCTTTAGTAGAAGCTGGCGGGGATTTTGATAAAGCTCTTGAGGCTATGAGAAAGAAAGGTTTGACCAAAGCCGAGAAGCGTGGTGACCGTGAGACTCGGGAAGGCTTGGTAGAAGCTTATATTCACGATGGTCGGCTTGGGGCAATCGTAGAGGTGAACTGTGAAACCTCTTTTGTGGCCAAAACTGAGGAATTCAAGACTTTGGCTCACCAAATCGCCATGCAAATTGCATCAATGGCGCCACTCTACGTGTCTGAAGAAGACATTCCAGAGGCTGACAAGAAGGCTAAAATCAAAGAGCTTGAAGAGAACTTCAAAGGCCCAGAGAATATGAAGGAAAAGATCTTGGAAGGCCAAGTCAAGAAGGCGTTTTCGGACAAGGTCCTCATGAATCAACCATATATCTTGGATGACACCAAGACTGTGGAGCAATTCATCAAGGAAGCTATCGCCAAGACTGGTGAAAATATCACCGTGCGCCAATTCAAACGAATTGAACTTGGTGTAACAGAGTAAACTCTCTGTCTGTGGGGGGTAAAATAGCCCGCGAGGGCTATTTTTGAGTTTTTGTGTTATAATAATAGTAATAAACAAGGAGCTCTTATGTTCGATATCAAAGAAGATCGCAAAAAAATGGAGGAAACCATTGAGCGATTTAAAGATGAAATGAAAAAAGTCCGAACTGGGCGGGCACATCCAGATATGCTCTCTGGGATAAAGGTAGAAGTTTACGGGCAATTTATGCCACTAAACCAAGCTGCTAACATTACTGCAGCGGACGCCACACTCCTTGTAGTCACACCATTCGATCCGGCAAATATTGCCGCAATCGAATCGGCTATCCGAGCCGACCAATCGCTTGGTCTCAATCCGGCCGATGATGGTAGAGTAATTCGCGTACCGATTCCAGCCCTCACTGAGGAGCGCCGCAAAGAAATCGTTAAAAACGCTTCGGCAAAAGTAGAAAACGCCAAGGTGGCACTGAGAAACATCCGCGAAGATGCCAGAAAAGCCGTTAAAATCGCTGAGGAAATGAGCGAGGACGTAAAAAAACGCGCCGAAAAAGAGATTGATGAGCTCACTAAAGAATTTACCGACAAAGTAGACAGCGAATTCAAAAATAAATCTGATGAGATAATGAAGTTGTAATTATGAGTTTAGAACATTTAGGAATTATCGCGGATGGGAATCGCCGTTGGGCCAAAGCCCAGGGGCTTCCTACCATTGAAGGGCACAAAAAAGGTTTAGACACGATTGAGCTTCTGACCGAGGCTGCGAGCGAGGCCGGCATTAGATATCTCACTTTTTATGTTTTTAGCACTGAGAACTGGGGGCGAAGCAAGGATGAAGTTAGCTACATCATGAAACTAGCTGAGACTAGGATTCTCAAATACGCCGAGAAGTTAGCCGCCAAAAATGCGCGAATGCTAATTCTAGGTTCTCGAGACAAAATCGGGCCGGTACTAACATCGGCGCTAGAAAAAGCCGAAAAAATTACCGCTGATTGCACGGGAATTACGGTTTGTTTTTGTTTTAATTATGGTGGCGAGAAGGAAATTGCCGATGCCGCCAATGCGGCGCTTCAAAATGGCCTAGAAATTACACCGGAAAGCATTCGCGATCATCTTTATCATCCAGAAGTGCCGGATATTGACATGGTGGTTCGCACATCAGGAGAGGAGCGGATTTCTGGATTTATGCTCTGGCGGTCCTCGTATGCAGAATTTATGTTTATCAAAAAATACTTCCCGGAAATGACCGCGGAAGATATTACCAAAATCGTAGAAGAATTTGAAAATCGTAACCGGCGATTTGGAAAATAAAGTTTTTGCAAGTTTTGTGATATAATAAGTTTATGGATATTTTTGTAGGTGTGGTAGTTGGTTTAATTGTCTTGATGATACTGGTGGTAGCGCACGAGTTTGGGCATTTTATTGCATCTAGGCGTAATGGGGTAAATGTTTTGGAGTTTGGAATCGGTTTCCCGCCGAGGGCGATAGCCTGGATTAAAGATCCTAAAACCGGCAAATGGCGGAGGTTTAAACGCTCAGAGTGGACAAAAAGCAACATCACCAAGACAGTGGGGGTAGACAATAATAAAAGTGGCGTGAGCGCGGATGACAAAAAAATCTTTCAGAAAGGGTTGGTTTTTAGTCTCAACTGGATTCCGATTGGCGGTTTTTGTCAAATGGATGGGGAATCGGCGGTGGATGACAGGCCAGGAACCTTTGGTAAAGCCAATTTTTGGAAAAAGACTAAAATTCTGTTTGCCGGTGTGGCGATGAACTGGCTGGTGGCATTTATCGTTTTGACTATTTTGGCGTGGACCGGAATGCCGACATTTCTGGACGGACAATTCACGGTGGAGGCCGACACAAGAGTGGAGCAAACGCCAGTAAAGGTGAAAAATGTGCATGAGGGCTCGCCAGCGGAAGCAGCGGGATTCCTAGAAGGTGATTATATTCTGAAAGTAAATGGAGAGGAAGTTTGGTATGGGTCCGAAATTATTAAGATTAACAAGGAACATGCGGGAGAGGAAGTAAAATACACGGTAAGACGGACTACCGATTGCGATAAAACGCCGAGCCATAAAATATGCCCAGTCGTAGGAATGGCAGTAGACGGTAAAGAACCTACCTATACCTACACAGAAGAAAAAGATTTAACCGCTACTCTTAATGCGGCGGATGCAGAGTATCTACTAGGAGTATCGATGGAATCTTCGGAATCTTTGTCCTATTCGACTTGGAGTGCACCAATTGTGGGCGCTGGGTTGACTTTACAAATGACTGGCGAGACCTTCAAGGGGCTCGGTGAATTGGTTTGGAATCTAATAACTGGCGTAGGTAGGCAATTTAGCCCAGATGATTCGGTGCGCGAAAGCGGGCGTGAAGCTATCGAAACGGTAGGAAATTCAGTAACCGGGCCGGTAGGAATTCTCGGAATTATTTTCCCATCGTTTGTCTCGGGAGGTTTTTCTAATATTATGTTCATTACGGCCTTAATCTCGATTTCGCTAGCCTGTATGAATGTACTGCCAATCCCGGCGCTAGATGGTGGTAGGTGGGTATTAATTGGAATTTTTAAGCTGAGAAAAAAGAAATTAACTAAGGAAATTGAAGAAAAAATCGTAGCTAGGGCCTTTATGGTACTCTTAGCGTTGATTGCGATTGTCACAATTTTAGATATTACGAGGTTTTTTAGATGAAAAATAAAGGGTGGATGAAATTTTGGTACACGGTAGGAATTTGCGCTTTAGTAGCGGTAGTAGTTATTGGAGTGCAACTGGGTTTGGGATTTTTGATGACACGAATGTTGCCAGTGGATACAATAGCTATGCCGATTACCAATATGCTTTTTTCGGCAATCACCTACACTTTGTCGCTTCTGATTCTGGTTTTTTTGGTACCAAAAATCATTCAGCTGATCAAAAAACAGAAAAAACCCCAGATTATTTCTAGAGAAAGAATTGGGCTCAGGGGGCTTCCGACTTGGACAGACATTGGGCTGTCGCCGATTGGATATGTAGCGAGTATTGCTATAGCGGCTGGGCTAACTTGGATTTTTAATTTTATGCCATGGTTTAACGCTAATGAAGCTCAAGAACTCGGCTATAGCCACTATATGATGGGAATGGAACGGGGAATTGCGTTTATCGCATTGGTGGTGATTGCGCCAATTGCGGAAGAAATTATTTTTCGAGGGTGGCTATACGGAAAATTACGTGTAAAAATACCTAAATGGGTGGCGATTTTGGTGACTTCTGTGGTTTTTGGAGCAATTCATATGCAATGGAATATAGGAATTACCGTGTTTGCAATGTCGGTAGTCAATTGCTGCCTAAGAGAAATAACTGGTACAATTTATGCCGGGACTTTAGTCCACATGATTAATAACGGTGTGGCGTTTTTCTTGGTCTATGTAGCCGGGATGGTATAAAACCTAAAGAGATGATATAATTAGGCTATGAGATTATCGAAGACTTTTATTAAAACTCTAAGGGAGGCACCAAAAGACGAAATCGCAAGGAACGGTGCGCTGCTCACTCGCGCTGGATACATACACAAAGAGCTTGCGGGAATTTATGATTATCTGCCGCTAGGCGTATTGGTTCTTGAGAAAATCAAAAATATTATCAGGGAAGAATTAAACGCTATCGATTGCGAAGAAGTGCAAATGAGCGCCCTTCAAAATCCCGAACTCTGGGAAGCTACTGGCCGCTTTTCCGATCAAGAAGTAGATATTTGGTTTAAAACTGAGCTGGCCTCGGGCGGACTTTTGGGATTAGCACCAACTCACGAGGAGCCGATGGTAAACATGATGAAAACCTACCTTTCCTCTTACAAGGATTTACCGGTTTATGTTTATCAATTTCAGACCAAATTTAGAAATGAAATGAGGGCGAAATCTGGAGTAATGCGAGGGCGAGAATTTTTGATGAAAGATCTTTATAGTTTTCATGCCTCTGAAGCGGATTTGGATGATTTTTATAGCAAGGTGGAAACGGCTTACGCCAAAATTTTTGAAAGATTAGGGCTAGGTGATTCCACTTACGAAACTTTTGCTTCGGGCGGAATTTTCTCTAAGTTTTCACATGAGTATCAGACTATTTTGCCAGTGGGCGAGGACACGATTTATTATAACAAAGACAAATCTTTGGTGTTTAACAAGGAAGTATTTAACGATGAAGTTTTGAGCGAATTTGGAGTTTCAAAAGCTGATTTTGAGGGAGCCAAAGCGGCTGAAGTAGGCAATATTTTTAAATTGAAATTTAAATACACCGAGCCTCTCGGGCTAAAATACACCGATGAATCCAATAACGCTCAGATGGTATATATGGGGTGCTACGGTATTGGCGTATCCCGTGTGATGGGCGTAGTGGCGGAGAAATTTGCCGATGAAAAAGGTTTGGTTTGGCCAGAAGCGGTAGCACCGTTTAAATATTATTTAGTAGGAATTGGCGATGAGGGGACAAAAGCGGCCGAAAAACTATATCTTGGGCGTGAAAATGAAATTTTGTTTGATGATAGAGACGCTCGCCCGGGTGAGAAGTTCGCCGATGCGGACCTTCTCGGCATACCTTATCGAATTGTAATTTCGGACAAAACTTTGAAAGATAGCAAAATTGAAATCACGAATAGAGCTACCGGAGAAATTAAATTAGTAGATATAGAAAAAGGGTTGACCGATTAAGACTTTTCATGTAGAATATTAGTGTATTATATAGTGGAGTAAATATGGCTAAAAAAGAAATTCATATCACTGCTGATGGTAAAAAAGAGCTGGAAAAAGAGCTTGAGGAACTAATTGCAAAAAGACCAGAAATTGCTGAAAAAATCGCGACTGCACGCGCTTTTGGCGACCTATCAGAGAATGAAGAATACAGTTCGGCTCGTTCTGAACAAAAAATGACCGAAAACCGGATTCTTGAAATTCAAGATATTCTCAAAAATGCTAAGGTAATTCGAAGTGGCAAAAAATCCAGCGTTTCACTTGGAGCGGTTGTTAAATTAGACTTGGATGGCCGCAAATTAGAATACACTGTAGTAGGTGCGACCGAGGCTAACCCTTCAGCGGGCAAGATTTCTAACGAATCACCGATTGGCAAGGTAATTATGGGGCACAAAGTGGGGGACAAACTCGATTTTAATGGCCGCGCGGTTAAAATTTTGAGCATTGGATAGACATTATGATTTTGACAATTTTGTGATATAATTATATATATGCTACTTGAAGATTATAGAAACGAAAGATTGAAGAAACTTGAAACTTTAAGGGGACAGGGGATTGACCCATACCCGTCCAAATCATGGCGCAATACCAAAATCTCTGAAGTGATTAATCATTTTGATGAAAAACAAGGTCAAGAGGTTACGGTGGCGGGACGAATCGTGGCGATTCGCTCGTTTGGCAAATTAGTGTTTTTGAAACTTCGTGATACAACTGGAGAGGTGCAGATTTTTATGAAGGCATCCTCCGAGCCGACACCGGCTGGACTTTTGGGTGCTAGGGAAGTTAAATTACTCGATACAGGTGATTTTATAGAAGCTAAAGGCCTAGTAGATAAATCACAGACTGGCGAGATCTCGGTGTTTGCTGATTTTGTAAAGCTTCTAACTAAGACACTCCGGCCTCTGCCAGAGAAATTTACTAACAAAGAGGAACGCTACCGCCGGCGCTATGTAGATATGAATGTAAATCCAGAAGTACGAGAAAGATTGGTACGTCGCTCTCGGTTTTGGCAAGCTACACGCGATTTTATGAATAAGCATGGATTTATTGAAATCAATATTCCGGTACTTGAGCATACCACGGGCGGAGCGGATGCTAACCCATTCGTTACTCATATGGATGCATTGGATGAGGATTTTTACCTTCGAATTTCCCACGAATTACCGCTCAAACGGTTGCTAGGCGGTGGTTTTGAAAAAGTATATGACATTGGGCCGAGATTTAGAAACGAGGGAATTGATGATGAGCATTTGCCGGAGCACATTGCATTTGAGGCTTATGCCGCGTACGAAAATTACGAGGATGGTATAAAGTTTTATGAGGAAATGATCAAGTATGTTTGCAAAGAGACTTGGGGAACTTTACAATTTCAGGTGGGTGGATTTAAAATTGATCTTGACTGTGAATGGCCGCGCGTGAAATATGCGGACCTTCTCTCAGAGAAATTTGGCGTAGATGTATTTAATCCTGATAGAGAGCAAATTATCAAGGTACTATTAGAGAATTGGGAAGCCAAAGACCTCTCAAAAGAAGATTTCGTGAAGAAACTCGAAAATACCACTACACCGCATCTGATTGATGATGTTTGGAAGTTGATTAGAAAAACCTCACCAGGGCCATATTGGGTAATTGAAGAGCCTTTGTCTCTCTCGCCACTAGCTAAGAAATCTGCGGAAAATCCTCTAGTGACCGAGAGATTTCACCCGGTGATTGCCGGGACTGAGATGGGCAACGGCTTCTCGGAATTAAATGATCCATTAGATCAGTTGGCGCGGTTTGAAGAACAACAGGCGGCGCGGGATGCCGGAGATGCTGAGGCGCAGATGCTAGACAAAGATTTCGTGGAAATGCTAGAATATGGGATGCCGCCAGCTTGCGGTTGGGGTAATTCTGAGCGGAACTTCTGGTTGCTCGAAGGGGTATCGGGGCGTGAAGCTGTGCCATTTCCTTTGATTAAACAGAACTAAACTTGCTTTGATTATTATTTGAAAATATTATATAATAATATATATGCCTAATTTTAAGCTAGTGTCAAAATATCAACCAACCGGTGATCAGCCACAGGCAATTCGCCAGCTGGTTGACGGCTTGAATAAAGGGGAGAAAGCCCAAACTTTGCTGGGGGTAACTGGTTCGGGTAAGACTTTCACAATGGCAAATATTATAAACGAGGTGCAGCGGCCAACTTTGGTGCTTGCACACAACAAGACTCTTGCCGCACAGCTTTATTCGGAATTTCGGGAGTTTTTCCCGGAAAACGAAGTACATTATTTTGTGTCATATTTTGATTATTATCAGCCGGAAGCTTATATCGCTTCTACTGATACTTACATCGAAAAAGATTCGGCGATTAATGATGAAATCGACCGGCTTAGACATGGCGCCACGGAAGCCCTCTTGACTCGCCGAGATGTGATTGTGGTGTCAAGCGTTTCTTGTATTTATGGGATTGGTGCACCAGAAAATTATCTTGCAATGTCCTTCACCATAAAGGTGTCAGACAATATCTCTCAAGAAGAACTCATTCGTAAATTGGTTTCCATTCAATATCATAGAAACGACTTGGCTTTTGAACGCGGAAATTTTCGAGTGATGGGGGACACAATTGATCTTTATCCGGCTAATGGCGAAAATGCCTATCGCTTTGAATTCGCTTTTGACACACTAGAAAGCATTAAAATTGTCGATCCTTTGACTTTTGAAGTGAGACAAAAACCAGAAAAAGTACATATTTTTCCAAATACCCATTATGCTACACCGCGTGAGGATCTAGAGAGAGCTTTAAAATCTATCCGAACAGAATTTAATGAAAGATTAGCCTATTTTAACGAACATGAAAAATTTTTGGAGGCACAAAGGTTATCGCAACGCACCAAGTATGATTTGGAAATGCTCGAGCAAACTGGTTTTGTGAAGGGGATTGAGAATTATTCTCGGCATCTGGAAGGCCGCAAGGCCGGTGAGCCACCGTATACGCTTTTAGACTTTTTCCCAAAAGATTTTCTTTTGATCGTAGATGAATCACACATGACTTTACCACAAGTAAGGGGAATGTATAATGGTGATCATGCGAGAAAATTAAACTTGGTAGATTATGGTTTTAGGTTGCCTAGTGCTCTTGATAACCGGCCACTTACTTTTGGTGAATTTGATGCCAAAATCAATCAGGCAATTTATGTTTCAGCAACACCAGGCGAATACGAGCTTGAGAATAGTCCAAAACCGGCCGAACAAGTCATTAGACCGACCGGATTACTTGATCCAGAAGTGGAAGTTCGGCCGACCAACGGCCAAATTGATGATCTTATGGAGGAAATTGACCAGCGCATTGCCAAAGGGCAGAGAACTCTGATTACTACTCTTACTAAAAGGATGGCGGAGGATTTGACCGACCATCTCAAAGAACGTGGCGTTAAGACTGCTTATATTCATTCTGACATTGACACTTTGGAACGAGGCGATATCTTGAAAGATTTGCGCGAGGGCGTAGTAGATGTGCTAGTGGGAATTAATTTGCTTCGGGAAGGCTTGGATCTACCTGAGGTCTCTCTAGTTGCGATTCTTGATGCAGATAAAGAAGGTTTTTTAAGATCCGAATCAGCATTGATTCAAACAATCGGAAGAGCAGCGCGACATGTGGAAGGTAAAGTAATTATGTATGCCGATTATATTACTGAGAGCATGGAAAAGGCAATTTCGGAGACTAATCGCCGGCGCGAAATTCAGAAAGAATACAATGCTAAGCATCACATCGTACCAACTTCAATCAAAAAAGAAATTTCTTTGGGGCTGAGAGCGATTATCCCAGAAGAAAAGAAAGAGGATAAACTAGATATTAAACGCATACCGAAAGATGAATTGCCAAATCTGATCAAACAATTATCATCTGAAATGCAACTAGCCGCTGCTAATCTTGAATTCGAAAAAGCTGCGGCGCTTAGAGATGAAATCGAAAAAATAAAAGCAGAAATTCAATAAAAAAAGTATTTACAATTAAACACTTATGCTTTATAATGGAGTATATGAGTGGAGTGGGCATAGATAAAACAGATTATATCAAGAAGCGTATTCGTGCTTGTGATTACATGTGCGTTGCGCAATTATTTTTGGCGGATGACTTTTTGCTAGATCGACCGCTGGGGTTTGATGATGTCAAACCGCGGCTACTCGGGCATTGGGGGACTTGTCACGGTATCAATGTGGCCTATGCTAATCTCAAAGCTTATTTTGAAGGAAATGAAAATTTCACTTTCGTACTTGGTCCGGGGCATGGCTTTCCGGCACTTCAAGCAAATTTATTCCTTGATGGCGATTTGGAAAAAGTTGACCCAAATGCATCGAGAGACATTAGAGGGCTTTCTTATATTTGCCATAATTTCTCCTGGCCGGATGGTTTTCCATCCCACGCTAGCCCATACACTCCGGGCGTGATTGTGGAAGGTGGTGAGCTGGGTTATGCGCTTGCTAATGCTTACGGCGTAGCTTTGGGGCATCCAGAAAAGATTCTAGCAGTATTAATTGGTGATGGCGAGCTTGAAACCGCTACGGCACTAGATTCTTTGAATTTAAAATCGATTATGAAAAGTGCAAAAAATGGTAAGGTTTTGCCGATTCTACATCTCAATGGTTACAAAATTTCAGCACCTTCGATTTACGCAAGAAGGAGCGAAAGGGAACTAAATGAGTTGATTCGGGGATTTGGATTTACGCCAATTATGATTGATGGTGATGATCCAGAAGCTTTCCAGACCGCTCTTGCCCAAAAGAAAGATTCACCGTTTTATATTCTAAAAACTGAGAAGGGTGCTGGTGGTCCAAATAAGCACCATGAATCGCATCAGATACCGCTCAAAAATCCAATGACAGATTCCAACGAGTTGAGAGCTCTAGAAGATTGGCTCACAAGTTATAACTTTAAAGAATTATTTGATGCGGAGAAAGGATTTACATTATGATAGACCATGTAGAAAACCCAGGCGTAGAAAATTTTTCGCCGGCCGAAAAAGTTGGCGAGCTTCTAGCCGACCAATTCAAGAAAAATCCGTTTTTCTATTTCTTTTCACCGGATGAAACTACTTCTAACCATTTTGAGGCGGTGTTTGATGTAGAAAAAAGAGCTTGGGGCGATTTGTCCAAAGAAGCTTGGGATCTCCCGGCTGGTCCAGATGGTAGAATTATTGAAATGCTTTCTGAAAATGTGCTTTTCTCGACCATGACTGGACACCTGATGAATGGCGAGCAAGCCATGATGGGGAGCTATGAAGCCTTTTATCCAATTATCACTTCGCAAATTTTGCAACATCTTAAGTTTATTAAACAATCGCAAATGGTGGATTGGCGCGAACCAATGCCAGCGGTGAACCTGCTTTCAACTTCTACTTGCTGGCGACAGGATCATAACGGTTTCACCCATCAATCACCAGCTTTGATGTCTACACTTCTAACTTTGCCAACTAATCTTTGTAACTGCTTGTTCCCGGTGGATGATGTAGCCGCTGAAGTTGGTTTTGATTTCATGTTAGCTTCAAGAGATTCAGTGAATTTAATGACTTTCAATAAAACCGATGTACCACGCTATATTGACACGAATCATGCTAAATTCCAATATGAAAACGGTGGGGCATCGATATTTAAGTTTGCGTCGGATGATAATCCGGATTTCGTTTTGACTGCAGCTGGCGATATTCAGACCACTGAAACTATTGAGGCAATGAAAATTTTACGCCGCGATTTGCCAGGAATTAGATTGCGATTTGTGGGTATCACTGCTTTGTCATATCGGGCAATTGGTACCACTAAGAATAAATTAACAAAGTCTCAATTTGAAGAGCTTTATACTTCTGATAGACCAATTATCGCAAACTTCCATGGTTATCCAGAGACTTTGGCAGCGATTTTTGAAAACTATACTGCACGTGGCAGAGTAAAAGTCCATGGGTTCAATGAAGAAGGTACTACCACGACGCCGTTTGAGATGCTGAGGAAAAATGGTGCTTCGCGTTATGACATCGCAGCGGATGTAGCCAAAGTACTCGGACGTACTAAACTTGTGGCGAAATACTATGATATGCTAAGCGAAAACCACAGCACGGCTGTCAAGTTTGGCGAAGATTTGATTAAATAAAATTATTTTTTACCATTTATTATTTTGGCAAATATCATGCGGCCGGCAGAAGTTTCATGATTTTTGACTAGCTTGACATCGACTTCTTGACCAATTTTTTTGGCGGCATTATCTACTACCACCATAGTGCCATTCGGCAGATGGCCAACTCCTTGGCCTGGGTTTGAACCCTTTTCTAAAATTTTAATTTTGAAAGTTTCTCCGGGCATAAATTCAGTACGAACGGCAAGTGCCAAATTATTAATATTCAGGGTTTCGATTTTTTCAGCTTCGGCAACTTTAATAAGGTTATAGTCGATGGTCATAATAGCGCCTTTGTTCTCTTTGGCGTATTTAAGAAGCTGCTCGTCGACTTTTTTATTACCACCAGTATCATCAAAAATTTCGGTGTTAATATTAATTACTCGTTCTAATTCTGAAACATTAGTAAGCCCGATTCGGCCGAGATTGCGCTTGTCTGAATCTTTGCCATCAGCGATGAGTTGGAGCTCTAAAAGCACTGTTTTTAAAATGACTAAATCACCATCTAGAAAGCCACTTTTGGCAATTTCTAAAATTCTGCCATCAATCAAAACGGAAGTGTCGATATAGATTTTGCGGCGGCGCGAAGTAGTGGGTTTGATTTTTTTGAATAGCAAAACGGAAGTTTCTGACAAAATCGCAAGGGTGACAATTAAAATTGCTATTTCCATTTAAACCTTTCTAGTGACCAGATGAGCCGGATGAACCAGATGTGCCACCGCCAGACTTCTTAGGTTGATAAGTAGCATCGGCAGTATAGCCCGCAGAGTCGGTTACCACTAGTCTATAAACTTTGTCGGTTTCGTTTGGCGTATAGCCGGTAATAGTACATGCGGAACTTTTGCAGGTAACTTTAGCTTGCGGCTGTTCAATCCCATCTACATAGAAGGTATATCCAGTAATATCTGAAGTACCTTTTTTGACTGTGGCACTAATATTAGTGCCAACCACTGAAAACGCAGAAATTGTTGGCGGTTTATAATCGCAAGTATCTTTAGTTTCGTGATTGTATGGCTCTGGAACATTGTAAACAGCTTCGCCAGTCATTGGATCGATAGTTTTGGTAACTTCGATCTGAATTTTGTAATCTTCAGCCGTACATTCAGAAGCTAGGAGATGATTATATTTGTTAAATGTGAGACTCTCTTTGGATATACCTGAGTTTTTGCTAGCATTATACCAGCTTGGCCAGATATCAGTTTTACCATTGACGGTGAGGCGTTGCATGCCGGCTGGTTGAACAGGCTGGTCACCAGAACTCCATTTGCCGTCTGGTCCGTAAACTTCGTGATGGACCCGCTCCATGTATGTACCCACCGTAGTACGAGCAACCATATTAGAGTTACTAGACAAGCCTGAACCATCATGGTTACCGTTCCAAACCATGGTAGCAAGGGCGGTAGAATAACTCATAATTAGAGAATCCTTGGTTACTGCGGAGTTAGCTGTGGTAGTAGTACCGGTCTTGGTGGCAGTCCAGACGCCCGGCACTACATAGCCGTAACTTTGCGAGCCACCAGGAGCGTAGATGCCAAAACGAGCGCCACCATCACTCAATATATTGGAGATCATATAGGCAACTTGATCGTCTACTACGCGCACCGCTGGAGTATCGGTCCAAGTTTCTACAATATCGCCAGAGGAATTTTTGACTTCTAGGACATAGCTCAAATCTTTGTACGAACCACCACGAGCAAGGGAAGCATAGGCATTAGCATGTTCAACCATCTTGACGCCACAACCAGAGCCAATAGCGATAGAAAGACCATAACCTTCGCGGTCTTTACAATAAGTTTGGTCACCTAGGGCATGAGCAATCTCAAGTGAGTTATCAATACCATTAATATATAGCGCTTTAACTGCGGCGATGTTAAGCGAGTGACCGAGTGAAAATCTAATCGTGACATCGCCATAAAAAGTACCAGTAGCGTTGGTAAGAGAACAACTACCCCTATAGCCAGCACAATAGACTTTATTGATATTTTCATCTTTTAGAATGGAACCTGGGCCATAGTTAATACCTTCGCGCTGCATAAACAGAGGTGAGTAGTCTAAGATCGGCTTGATAGTAGAACCAGGCTCGATTAGAGAATCGGTGGTAGCGTTGAGCTCACCATAAGTAGGGTTGTTAAAATCAATTGAACCGACCATGGCGATAACTTGAGAAGTCTCTACATCAATGGAAACTAGAGCGATATCATCGCTACGGTTAACATAGGTATAAGCTGCGCCGGTAGCTACCGCTTCTTCGGCAATTTTTTGAGCGCGATAGTCAAGAGTGGTTTTGATAGTCCAACCACCAGCACGCATAGTAGAAATACCGTACTTGTCTTCTAGTTGCTTCCTGGTCTCCAAAACAAAGTGGGGAGCTAAGATGTCTGAATATTGAGTGGACTCTGGCTGGATGCGATCTAAAATATTGATTGCTTTAGCGGCTTCAGCCTGATCTTTGGTGATCATGCCCATTTCGGCCATAACGTCTAGGGTATATTTTTGACGCTGGAGCAAACCTTCGTGACCATATTCATTATATGGATTATAAACGGCTGGATTATTTGGTATAGAAGCAAGCAGCGCGCATTCTGCAAGGTCGAGATCTTTAGCAGATTTGCCAAAGTAAGTCCTAGCAGCCGATTCTACGCCATTACGGCGACCGCCATAAGGCGATTGGTTGAGATACATGGTAAGAATTTCGTCTTTGGAATACATTCTTTCTAGCTCGATCGCTAGAATCAACTCTTTGATTTTGCGTCCAAGACCACCACGGTCTTCACTTTGAGCTTCGTCAGCAAAGTAAACTTGCTTGATTAATTGCTGAGTAAGAGTAGAACCGCCTTGCACGCCGTGACCACCCAAGGTAGAAAAGGCGGCACGGATAAGTGCGCCAAAATCTACGCCCATGTGATTATAGAAATTACGGTCCTCGATCGCAATAGTAGCGTCGCGCATGTATTTTGGAATCTCGTCGTCACCAATTACAAGACGATAATTATCGTTACCAGTATCTTTCCAAAGCACAACACCATTCCTGTCTAGATAGGTGTTAACTGTATCAGAAATGTTGATTTCGTCTAATTTTAACCCTTCGATATCTTTTTTGTAATAAAGGAATAGTGCACCGATAATAATGATAAAAATTAAAGTAATGGCAGCGAGAGTCTTTAGAATGGTTTTTTGGCCACGCCAAGAAAACCACCACTTAGCTACGCGCTTAGGATGAAGCCGAGCAAAAAATCTTTTGACTGGTTCTTTTGGTAAAGTTGCAAGATATTCAGCTTTACGACGCGCAGCTTCATCTTTCTTTGCTCGATGCTTGGTAGTCAAATTCGAATATAATTTCATTTTGCGCCGCGAACGAGTTTTTTTAACTTGTTTTGGCGCCTCTTTACTACTGTTATTCGCAGTTTTTCCCACTACTTTCTTTTTAGCCATACATTTATTATACCACGTGTTATAATTAAATATATGAAAAAGTTTCATTTTAAGTCCGTGACCCAGCTTGCTAATCTGAAGTTATCAGTAAGGTCGGCAGCAATCGTACTGGCGTCGTCGAGTTTAATTTCGGCACTTTTGGGACTTTTTCGTGACCGACTTTTAAACTCCTATTATCTCGGCACTTATCCTACCGGGATTGATGCTTATACGGCAGCATTTACGATTCCGGATTTTATGTTTTTCATTTTAACTTCTGGTGCTCTTGCAGTTTCGTTCATTCCAGTTTTTAACCAAAGGTTGGCTTCAGGAAACAAAAAATCTGCATGGGAATTGTCTTCTTCGCTTTTAAACCTATTAGCAATTTTGACTTTAATCACATCGGTTCTGATTATGATTTTTGCCGATCCTTTAATTAGATATGTAGTTTCGCCTGGTCTAGACGAATCTGGTACAATTCTCGCTATTAATATGACACGCGTGATTGCGGTAAACCCGTTTCTATTTTCGATCGCGACAGTTCTAACTTCGATGCAACAAGCAGTCAGGAGATTTGTATTTTATGCATTTGCACCGACTATATATAATATAGGTATCATTATTGGTATTACTTGTTTTACTGGTGGAATTAACTTGTTTGGGGTGCAGGTGTTTGAGGGCGGCATCATGGGTGTAGCACTCGGCGTAGTACTTGGCGCAATCTTGCAGCTTATTGTGGCACTGATCGGGATGTTTGGGCTAGGTTTTGATTATGAATATAAAATTAATTGGAAAAATCAAGGTTTTAGGAAAATTCTTAGGCTGTTACCACCACGTTCACTTGACCAAGGAATAGATTATGTGAATTCAATTGTTTCGACCAACTTGTCTTCTAGAATGGGTCCGGGTGCAGTGCGATCGTTCGATCAGGCCACTACACTCCATACGGTGCCGGTAAGTTTAATTGGGGTGGCGATTTCAACGGCATTTTTCCCAAAATTAACCGAGGAGCTTGGCACAGGGAATAAACGAGATTTCTATAACACTTTTAGACAGGCACTCAGGACGATTATTTGGATAGCGCTACCTGTGTCGGTCATCGCGTTTTTTGGGCGAGGCTACGTAGTGTCATTTATTTCTAATATTGGTAACAACGATAGTAACGGTACAATGGCTTCGATTCTCGGGACTTTATGTGTGGCAATTTTTGCGAGATCGATTTTTCACATTGCTTCACGTGGATTCTACGCTTATCAAGATACAAAAACTCCGTTTATCGTCTCAATTGTGGCGATCGGGCTGACTGTCGGACTTTCGGTAATAGCGTATTTTGCTGGTTGGGGCGTGGATGGGCTTGGTACGGCACAATCCGTTGGTGCTTTTATTGAAATTGTTATTTTGCTTTCAATTTTGCAAAAACGTAGCGGTGGAGTAATCCTAGACAGAGAATTCTGGAAAGCGTTCTTTAGAATGCTTCTTGCAATGGTGATTTGTGGGTGCGTGGCATTTTCGATGACAAAGTTTATACCGCTTCGTGCGACCGATACTTCGCTCGTAATTACTATTCCGAGATTTTTGCTAATTGCTGTAGTGTCTTTTGCTTCTTATATTGCGGCAAGCTTTTTCTTAAATTTGAAAGAAGCTGATCCAATTTTGAATTTTATTAAGAAAAAACTATTTAAAAACGTGAAGTAAAATAGTATAATAGTCTGTATGGAAGTAGAGAGTGACACTATTTTGCATTTGGCTGAATTGTCTAATTTTTCGGTGTCCGACGATGAACGTATGTCTTTGAAAAAGGACCTTGGGGAAATTTTGAAATATATTTCTCAGCTTGATACAATTGACGTGACAGATGTAGAGCCAACTTATCAAGTTTTTGAAATGGAAAATGTTTGGCGAGACGATGAGATTCTAGAGCAAGAAGCTACACGCGAGGATTTGCTGGCGTTAACCCATGAGCAAAAAGATAATCAGATAAAGGTGCCGAAAGTATTATGAAAACTGCAAACAAAACCGTAACCGCCACGAGATTAGTACAAGATGCGCTTGATAAAGCACACGAATTCGAAGATTATAATATTTTTACTTTTTTAGATGAGAAAGGGGCTCTTGAGAAGGCAGCCGAAATCGACGCAAAAATTGCTGCTGGAGAGAAAGTCGGTAGACTCGCGGGAGTGCCTTTTGCGATTAAAGATAATTTTTTGGCGCCGTTTGGTGACACTACAGCTTCGGCGCACATTCTTCAGGGTTTTCCATCTCCGATTACGGCTACGGCGGTAGCAAAATTAGAGGCCGAAGGCGCTATTCCGATCGGGCGGACCAATTTGGATGCCTTTGCGCACGGTTCTTCTACTGAGAATTCCTATTTTGGGCCAACTTTAAATAGCCATGATCGTGAACGAGTAGCTGGTGGGTCTTCTGGTGGTTCGGCGGTGGCGGTGGCGCTTAATATTGTGGAATTTGCTACTGGTACAGATACGGGTGGCTCGATTCGGCAACCGGCTTCGTTTAATGGAGTGTATGGACTTAAACCGACTTACGGATGTATTTCTAGGTACGGCGTGGTAGCGATGGCTTCATCGACCGATTGTATTGGATTCTTTACTAAAACTCCGGATGATATGGATCTTTTAATGGAAATTGCTTCGGGTAAAGATTCTAAAGATCTTACTACACTTGACGATTATTACAATAATAATAAAATTGCAAACGTAAACAAAATTGGCGTCATCAAAGATTTTGACAATGATTCGGTAGACCCGGAGATCAGAGAAGCTCTAAAAAACAAATGTGAGGCGCTGAAGTCTAAAGGTTACGAAATCGTAGAGCTAGAAATGCCGGCGCTCAAATACGCTTTGGCGGCTTATTATATTATCGTACCAGCAGAAATCGCTTCTAATCTTTCACGTTATGATGGGGTGCGGTATGGTTTTCGCTCGGAAAATTCAAAAGGTTTGAATGAATTATATGCTAATACACGCGATGAAGGTTTTATGCCAGAAAATAAACGGCGAATTATGATTGGAAATTTCGTCTTGTCATCTGGCTTTTATGATGCATATTTTTTGAAAGCCGCTAAAGTCCGAACTTTGATTATTAAAGAATACGCGGCAGCTTTTTTGAAATGTGATTTTATTTTGACACCAGTGGCGCCAAATCCGGCATTCAAACTAGGCGAGAAGGTAAATGATCCGGTAGCAATGTATCTTGAAGATATGATGAGTGTATCCTTAAATTTGGCTGGGGTACCGGGGCTCGCCATTCCGGCGGGTGAGACCAAAAATGGCCTGCCAATCGGGTTGCAGTTAGTTGGTCCAAGGAGAAGCGACAAAGCCTTGATTGAATTCTCTAAAGTTTTGGAGGAAGCATAGTGGAAAGTGGAGCTGCACCATTTATTATCGCGATTTTGATCGTGGCAGGACTAGTTCTTATCGCAATGATGGTAACTAAAAAACGCCAACATCGCTTTGATAAGGAAGCTTACCAGACTAGATTTTTGAAAATTGAGAACGGTTTGAACAAAAACAGTTCGGCAACTTTTATGAAAACCGTGATAGACGGAGATAAATTACTAGACAAAGCCATGATGGAGATGGGAATTCCTGGCAAAAATATGGGGGAGAGGTTGAAACATAGCAAAGATAAATTTTCTGAAATTAATGCAGTGTGGAAAGCGCATAAACTTCGCAATGCTCTCGCACATGAGGATGATCTTGAGATCACTTATCGACAAGCGACAGTTGCACTCGCAATTTATAAAAAAGCCTTAAAGGATATAGGAGCAATCTAATGAAATATTACCCAACAATTGGAATTGAATGCCATGTCCAACTTTGCACAAAGACTAAATTGTTCTCAGAAGTAGACAACGACGCGAGAGGGAAGGAACCGAATTCTTGTGTGTCGCCGGTAGATTATGCGTTGCCGGGAATGCTACCACGCTTAAACGGGGAAGCAGTGAGGATGTGTATTTTGGCTGGGCGAGCGATGAATTGCGAGATTAATCAATTTTCTAGGTTTGATCGCAAGCACTATTTTTATCCAGATTCGCCAAAAGGATATCAAATTACACAATTTTATCAGCCAATTATTGGATCGGGGTATGTAGAGCTTCCGTCAGGTAATAAAGTACGGATTAATCACGCACACCTCGAGGGTGATGCGGGAAAATTGACCCATTTTGATACTTATTCTTTGGTAGATTTGAACCGAGTGGATACACCGCTAATCGAGATCGTGAGCGAGCCGGATATTCACTCAAGCAAAGATGCACATGACTATTGCAAAGAACTGTGGAGATTAATGTGCTTTGCCGGAGTAACCTATGGCGATCTTTATAATGGTAATATGCGATTCGACGTGAATGTATCTTTGGCGCCAGAAGGCTCTGATGAATTAGGAACTAGGGCGGAAGTTAAAAATCTCAACTCGTTCCGTTCGGTAGAGCGGGCAGTAGAATATGAAATTTCTCGACAGTCTAAGATTCTAGACAAAGGTGGCCGGGTGATCCAGGAGACTTTGGGCTGGAATGATGCGACCGGCGTAACTACCGGTCAACGTTCAAAGGAGGAAGCCAAAGATTATCGCTATATGCCAGAGCCGGATTTGCCACCGATTCATTTGACTGATGAGTTTATTGCTAGCGAGTCGGCTAAGTTACCAATGATGCCGGCTGATTACAGGGAGAAGTTTGGTGGGGTAATTAAAGAAGATATCTTGGAAATTCTCTTGGATTACCCAGCATTAATGCAAAAATTAAATGAAATTGATAATAAACATGTAGTTTTGATTTCTAATTTATTTGCTTCAGTACTCTTGGCGGAAGAGAAGTCGGCGGAATATCTAAATGATTTGCCGACAGCGGCACAATTAGCGGATCTCGCTGAAATGAATGAGAAAAAAGAACTTTCTTCTACAGCCACCAAAGAAGTATTCTTAAAAATGTTTGATCCGCAAATGAAGGGGAAGGAAGCTAAGACTATCGCTAAAGAACTCGGTGTGGTGCAAGAGAATGACCTAGGAGCATTGGAGGCTATTGTAGATACAGTATTGGCCAAGCCAGAAACTCAGAAGGCTCAAGAAGATTTTAGAAATGGAGAAGAAAAGGTAATTGGGTTCTTGGTCGGCCAAGTGATGAAAGAATCTCACGGCAAGGCCAACCCTTCTAGTGTGCAAGAAATTTTGCGCAAAAAATTGGCCCACTGATAGTGGGCCATGTGACCATGAATTACAAGTATTTGTTTGCGCTAATGTAACGCTTTGTAAAATCTGTTGCCAAAATTCTTAAAGTCTGCCTTGCCATTTTTTTGTCCTCAGAGATCTTAACCGGGTTTTCGATAAATTTGAGCGGTTGGTCTACGGCTAAATTGCCGTGAACCATGCCGGGATCAAGGTAGTTTAGTAAGCGAATAGTTGAAGCAAAGAGTTCGACATCCTTGTTGCAACACACCTCGTAAATTATCCTAAACTCATAGGATTTCAAAACTACTTTTGGAAATTCGAAATACTCTTTCAAAACCCAGGTGTAATTATTCTTTGCTAAAGCACTGAGAGCTTCTGCAGCACCTTTATTTCGAGAGAGTTTTTTTATTTCATCTGAGATAGCTTCATCTAGCCATTTTTCCTCTTTGGCGTTGTTTGTATCCATGTTTTACCCCCTTTGTTAATGTGCTTATGGTCACTCTTTTAATTATACCACACTTCACTAAAAAAGTCAATATACCTCAGGGGTGGGAATTTTTTACTAAAAGTAAAAAAATATGGTATAATGGTTGCAGTATATTTTTTTGAATATAAATTATAAAAGGAGAATATGGCAAATACTGACTTAAGTAAACTGCGAAATATTGGCATTATCGCTCATATTGATGCAGGCAAGACCACGACCTCGGAGGCGATTCTCTATCGGACTGGTCTCAAACACAAAATCGACCTAGTGAAGGGTGGTACCGGTGGTGCTGACACTGACTGGATGGAACAAGAGAAGGAACGTGGTATTACGATTACTTCGGCGGCGGTGACCGTTTATTGGAAAAATCATCAGATTAACATTATCGATACTCCGGGGCATATCGACTTTACCGCAGAGGTGGAGCGCTCTTTGCGTGTCCTCGATGGCGCAGTGGTGGTATTTGACGGTAAAATGGGTGTGGAAGCTCAGTCCGAAACCGTCTGGCGCCAAGCGACTAAATACGGTGTGCCACGCATCTGTTTTGTTAATAAGATTAATCAGATCGGTGGGGATTTTTACAAATCTCTAGAGTCAATTCACAAGCGTCTTTCTAAAAATGCGGTAGCAATTCATTTGCCGATTGGTTTTGAAAAGGATATTTGTGGTGTAGTAGATCTTATTGACATGAAGGCTTACACTTACAAAGATTATGCCGACCATGAGCTCACCGTGGGTGAAATCCCAGCAGACATGGTAGAAAAAGCCAAAAACGCTCGTTCCATGCTTGTAGAGGAAGCAGTTCAGGCCGACGAACAGCTGATGGATAAATACTTCTCTGAAGGCGAGGATTCTATTACTATAGATGAGCTCAAAGCCGCTCTTAGAAAACGCGTGCTTGATGGTGACTTCTTCTTGGTCACCGGTGGCGATGGTCGTGGTGTGATCGTAGAAAAAGTACTTGACCTGATGACTGATTATTTGCCATCTCCGCTTGATCGCGATCAAGGTCAAACCGTTGGTACTGATCCAAAGACTGGCGATCAAATCATCAGAAAAGCTGACGACAAAGAGCCACTTACTGCGCTTGCGTTCAAGATTGCAACTGATCCATTTGTCGGTAAATTAATCTTTATCCGGGTCTACGCTGGTAAACTTAAATCTGGCGATACTGTAATGAACGCTACCACTGGTGATAAGGAGAGAATCGGACGTTTGGTACGGATGCATGCCAATGACCGAAAAGACATTAACGAAATTGGCGCGGGCGATATTGCCGCAGTAGTAGGACTTAAAAACTGTACTACTGGTACTACCATTTGCGATCCGGCTCACCCAATCTTGCTAGAAAGCATTGAATTTCCAGATCCACCGGTATCAATCGCCGTGGAGCCAAAGACTAAAGCCGACCAAGAAAAAATGGGTATCGGCCTTTCCAAGATGGCCGAGGAAGATCCAACTTTCCGCGTACACACCGATGAGGAAACCGGTCAGACTATTATCTCTGGTATGGGCGAACTTCACCTAGAAATTATCATCGACCGTTTGAAGCGTGAGCACGGCGTAGAGGCTAACACTGGTGCACCGCAAGTGGCCTATCGTGAAACTATTCGCGGCACTGCCGAAGCTCAAGGTAAGCACATCAAACAATCTGGTGGCCGTGGCCAATATGGTGATGTTTGGATCAAATTTGAGCCGAATGAAACAGGAAAAGGCTTTGAGTTTATTGATCAGATTAAAGGTGGCGTGGTGCCTCAGGAATACCGTAAACCAGTCCAAAAAGGTGTGGAAGACACTTTGGCTGGTGGCGTGATTGCTGGGTATCCAGTGGTAGATGTCAAAGCTACGCTCTATGATGGTTCTTACCACGATGTAGACTCTTCCGAGCTCGCCTTTACCTTGGCTGGTGCACTTGCGACTCGCGAAGGTATCGCAAAAGCTAACCCAGTACTACTTGAGCCTGTAATGAAAATGGAAATTACCACTCCAGAAGATTTCATGGGCGATGTGATTGGCGATATCAACTCTCGGCGTGGCCGAATTGATGAGATGGAAGATTTGAACGGTGGCGCTAAGCTAATTAAAGCCTTCTGCCCACTAGCTAACCTCTTCGGGTATACCGGCGATCTTCGTGGTATGACTCAAGGTCGGGCGGCATCTTCGATGGAGCTTTACGGGTACGAGGAAGTACCACCAAATGTAGCTCAAGAGATTATTGAAAAGAGAAACTCAAAATAATCTTACCTTTAAAAACCCGGGGTTACAAAACTCCGGGTTTTTGTTTTACTGTAGTTTGCGACGAGCGGAACGTTTTTTTATTTTAATTACAGCAAGAGTGGTAAGGCCAATAAGAACCAAGAATATAATAAACACAACCCAAACAGGGCATTTAATAACGAGTTTTCTAAGCTCTTTGACTTCACCGCTTTCAAATTCAACTTTATAATAAATATTAAAAAGGCCGACAGAAGGAGTGTTTTCAAAAGCAGTTTCATGGATAATGGTGCGATCCGGTAGAATTAATTTTTTATCTGGGTTGGAAGCATTGGAATAGATTGGGTGATCAGAAAAAATAGGGTAAACCTCTAAAGTATAGGTGGCGGTACCGTGAACATTACCGGTGTTGGCAACTCTAGACTTGGCAACTATATCACCATCAGAAATAAAACCCGGCGAACTGAGATCGGTGATTTCGCCGCTCTTTTTGGTTTGACCAGTGATTTCGGCAAAGATAGTGTGAGCCATGACAATAGTCTCCGATAGATTAACAGCGCTAGCGCCGTTATTATCCGAGATAATAGAAGTAGCGGCGATGGCTGCATATTGTCCGCCACCTGGGGCATTGGATGGAACTTTAATAGTATATTTGATTTCATCCGATGTTTTGGGTGCGAGAATATTGCTCTCTGGAACGTCTAGCGTAATCCATTCAGCAATCCGACCTCTACCTTCAACGTCTTCGAAAATTGCCTTACTATCATCATCTCTATAAAAACTCTTGACCTGGAGAGTATATTTGATAGAGGCGGTGTTTTCTTCTGGATTTACGATCCAAAAGGATCCAGTATACGTATCACCAGGATTAAGGGTCATACGAGAAGTCATGGGAGACATCATAAAGGCGGACATTGGGCCAATGTAATTGTCTTCGGCCTGTACGTTAGGACTGATGAGCATAGTAAAAAACAGGATAAAAGCGGATAATATTAGTATTACTCTTTTTAGAAGCTGTTTTTTCATAAAATCCTCCACATGTGCTATATATGTAATATACACTATTCTTAATAAAAAATAAACCCCACTTTTGTGGGATTTATTTGTAACCGAATACTTATGATATTTAAACTATACGGTTGGATCGTCGTAGGTAAAGGTGTAAACTACGTTACCGGTATATGTACCAGATTTGGTGGTAGAAAGTGTATACACAGTATAAGTAGCAGTTTCAGTAACTGCGCTAGACGAATCGGTAGCCGTATTTGAGCTCATAAACACAGTGTCGCCGCTAGTATTAGTGAATTGAGCAGGGGTGCCAGCGGCATCTTTTACAATAGCGTAGCCCTCACTAGTGGATGTGGATGGGCTCGCGGTAAGGAACGGAAGCGTGAGCTCAGTAGCTGGTGACACTGCACCATTAGACAATGCTGGGGTAGCTACAGTCACAGTAAAGCCACCTTCGTCATTACAATAGCCAGTAAAGTGGCTAGTACCAAGTTCAATATCATCGCCCGGCATGAAAGTAGCAGAATATTTATGATAAACTTTCGGATTAGTTGTAATATCATCGTCATTATCACCTGGATCCGCTGCGGCAACTGGGCCATCCCACGCTGGGGTAACATTAGCAGCAGCACCTTGACCGGAAGCACCAGCTTCACCATAACGCTTGAATACACAAGCGGTACTAATGGTGGCTTGCAACGTATCGGTAACTGTTATGGTTTGCGATGTAGCGAATACACCAACAATTGGCATAGCAGCGAGAACAGCGCTAGTCGCACCAATGGCTAAACTTTTTTTCATTTTGTTTTTCTCCTTTTTGTACTATTTTTGTGTACATTTTTAATAATATTTATTTATGTTCGGCGTATGACCTAACATTAATCCTATTATATACATAAATATTTTAAAATGCAAGGACTTTTTTGTTAAAAGCTCTTTACAATTTTATCAAAATAGTCTAAAATAGTATGGTAGAGTCTTGGAGCTGGTTTTTATTAGCGCTCCAACCGTAATAATAAATAAAGGAGAAAGAATGGCAAATTTTGACCGTTCCAAGCCGCATATTAATGTCGGCACCATGGGTCACGTCGACCATGGTAAAACCACTTTAACTGCTGCGATTACTAACGTACTCGCAAAGAGATTGCCAAGTGATGTAAACAAGGCAGTCGCTTATGATCAAATCGATAACGCTCCAGAAGAGAAAGCTCGTGGTATCACCATCGCTACTTCTCACCAGGAGTATGAGTCTGAAAAGCGCCACTACGCACACGTGGATATGCCAGGTCACGCAGACTACATTAAGAACATGATTACCGGTGCTGCACAGGTAGATGGTGCAATCTTGGTAGTTGCTGCTAACGATGGTCCGTTGCCACAAACTCGTGAGCACGTACTGCTCGCTCACCAGGTGAACGTACCAAAAATCATCGTATTCCTCAACAAGATGGACCTCGCTGATCCAGAACTCGTTGAGCTCGTAGAAATGGATGTTCGCGACCTTCTTAACAAGTACGGTTTCGATGGCGACAATGCTCCTATCATCAAGGGTTCTGCTACTAAAGCTCTCGAAGGTGATAAGGAAGCTGAAGATGCTATTATGGAACTTGTCACTGCTATGGATGAATACTTCGATATTCCAGAGCACGATCTTGACAAACCATTCCTCATGCCAATTGAGGACGTATTCTCAATCAAAGGCCGTGGTACTGTAGCTACTGGTCGTATTGAGCAAGGTGTTGTTAAATTGAATGACGAAGTTGAAATCGTTGGTCTCCGCGACACTCAAAAGTCTGTGGTTACTGGTATCGAAGCCTTCCACAAGACTTTGGATCAAGGTCAAGCTGGCGATAACGCTGGTCTTCTCCTTCGTGGTATCGAACGTGATCAAATCGAACGTGGTCAAGTAATCGCTGCCCCTGGCACCATTACCCCACACACCGAATTTGAAGCACAGGTTTACATCCTTAAGAAAGAGGAAGGTGGCCGCCACACTCCATTTTCAAAGGGTTACAAGCCACAATTCTACTTCCGTACTACTGACGTAACCGGTGAAGTAGAACTTCCAGCTGATAAGGAAATCGTCATGCCTGGCGATCAGGTAACCTTCAAGGTTAAATTGCTCGCTCCAGTAGCTATGAACGATCAAGACCGTTTCGCTATCCGTGAAGGTGGTAAGACTGTTGGTTCTGGTGTGATCACTAAAGTAATCAAATAATCGATAACACTACAAAATAACTCCCGAAAGGGAGTTATTTTTTTGAGTCTTTTTTTATTACATCTTGATTTCTGCGTCTACACCAGCAGGGAGAGAGAGATTTTGCAAACTCTCGATGGTCTTTGGGGTGGCGTTTAAGATGTCGATAAGGCGCTTATGGACTTTCATTTCGAAAGCTTCACCACCGGTCTTGTAAACATGTGGGGATTTGACCACAGTAAAGCTGCTCCTCTTGGTAGGAAGAGGGATTGGACCAGACACCTTAGCACCGGTACGAATAGCGGTGTCAACGATTTGACGAGCGCTTTGATCAATCACGCGGTGATCATAAGCCTTCAACCTAATTCTGATAGTTAGACCTTCTGTTTTTTTGGCTTCTGCCATTTTGAGTTTTCCTTTCTCCTCTATAACCTTAGGTTTGCTCTTAGATGGCAGCCGGTAAGTTTTTAGAGGTAGATAATTAATTACTTATAATCCCATTATACCACACTTTGCACGAAAAATCAAGATAGAGTATAATAGATACATGAGTTTCGCGAAGTTCAAAAAGCGATTTTATTTTAGGTTGGCGGGGTATTTTCGGCGCTTGGCAAATCGCGCTCTTAAAAGGTGGCATCCGCGAATTATCGCAGTAACTGGTTCGGCAGGGAAAACCACAATGCTGAGTTTGCTCGAACACGAAATGGGCAAGAAAGCCCACTATTCCCACGATGCCAATTCGGCGTTTGGCGTGCCATTTGATCTTTTAGGACTTAGAGGGGTAAAAGCTTCTAAGCTCAGATGGATTTGGTTGATTTTGGCAGCGCCAGTGAAATCACTCTATTATAAACACAAGGAACCGTTTTATGTGGTGGAAATTGATGGGGAAAGACCACACGAGGCGGAGTTTTTGGCTGAGTGGCTAAAGCCTGAGGTGACTATCTGGGTATCTGTAGGTCTTTCACATGCGGTACAGTTTGAAAAGGTGGTAGAGGACGGCGAATTCAAAGATTTGAAGACTGCGATTACTTCGGAATTTGCTAATTTGCCAGAAAATACCCAGAAATTGGTCTATATTGATGCCGAGTCAAAAGCGATGGTAGAGGCAACCAAAGGCATCAAGGCTAAAGTCGTGCCAATCAAAAAATCTCTACTCAAAAAATACGTAGTCTATCCGGATTCGACAGATTTTACCTATGGGGACACGACTTTTCATTTTAATCACCCAGAAATTAGAGATTTGGCATTTCATTTGTTTGTCCTGCAAGATCTGATGAAGTATTTGAAATTACCTTTTAATCCAGATTTTTCGGATGTCAAACAGATGCCGGGGCGATGTTCGTATTTTAAGGGAATTAAGGGCATCAATATTGTAGACAGTAGCTATAACGCACATATGATCTCGATGGCGCCGATTCTGGATATGACCAAGAGAATGCACGCGGAGAAAAAATGGCTGGTGATTGGCGATATCGTAGACCAAGGTTCTTTGGAGGAGGAGGAACATACTAGGTTGGCGCATTTAATTGCGGATGTGGAGCCGGATTTAGTAATTTTAGTGGGGAGGAGAACCAAAAAATGGACCGCGCCAGAGCTAAAAAAGCTAGGAGTGTCTACTGCAACTACCACCGATCCGAAGAAAGCTTTGGCTTTTATCAAAAAGCATATCAAAGGAAATGAGACTTTGGTGTTTAAGGGTAGCCAATACTTAGAATGGATTATCGAGAAATTACTAGCCGATCCAAAGGATGCCAAAAAACTTTGCCGCCGAGATAGAGGATCAGTGCAGAGGCGCAAAAATTGGGGGCTAGATTCATGAAAGATCCATACGATTTATACATTATTCATGGGTGGACCTACACGGTGGAGCCGTGGAAAAAGACTTTATTACTCCTAAAAGAACAGGGCTTGAGAGTAAAAATGCTACACGTACCTGGTTTAACCGAGCCATCAAAAAAGGTTTTTGAAATTTCTGATTATGTGAAATGGGCAGATCAAGAAATACCAGAAGGGGCAATCGCATTGGGGCATTCGAATGGGGGGAGAATTTTGCTAAATTTATGCGCCAATAAACCAGGGAAACTTTCTAACTTGATTCTGCTAGATTCGGCAGGAATTTACGAAGTGACTGCTAGAAAAAAGGTGGTAGCGGGACTAGCCAAGGTAGGTAAACCTTTCAAGAAAATCCCAGTTGTAAACAAAGCTTTTCATCGCATTACTGGCACTACAGATTATTCTAAGGCACCGGAGAATATGAAGCAAACTCTAGTCAACATGCTAGATTCGGATAAAAAACTAAAGCTAGAAAATGTTTCTACACGGACTTTTATTCTGTGGGGTAAGAAGGATACTACCACGCCGCCTCGGCAAGCGACTGCAATTTACGAGAAATTGCCAAATGCAGAGCTCAAATTCTATGCTAATTGGACTCATGCTCCATATATTTCCGATCCGGATGGTTTAGCTAGGGCGATTGGCGCGCTAGTAAAAAAACTGAAAGGCGGTAAGTAGTGCGGCGGTTTTATTTAGGATTGAATGCGGGTGGGCCAAAGGTTTTTAGATGTTTATTTGGACATGGAAACAAAGATGACGTGCGAGAACTTTCAGAAATTTTGGCTCAAAAATACCATGGCAAACCAATTTTAATGAAAAATGGCCGATCAGCTTTGGCTTTGGCCCTTAAAAGCTATTTTGATTATGGTGATAAAATTATCGTAAATGGTTTTACTTGCCATGCAGTAGTAGAAGCAATTACCGAGGCAGGGATGACGCCAGTTTTTGCCGATATTACCAAAGAAAACCTTAATTTTGACGTAAATACTATCTCTAAAGTAATGGGTAGTAAAGTAAAGGGGATTATCGTCCAGAATAGTTTAGGCAATCCAGTGGATATCGAAAAAATCGAGCAGTTTGCTGCGGAAAAAAATCTCTTAATCGTTGAAGATTTAGCACATTCGGCTGGAGTCAAATATCCGGATGGTAGGTTAGTCGGCACCGTCGGGGTGGCAACAGCCCTTTCATTTGGTAAAGACAAAGCCATTAATGCAATTTCTGGTGGGGCGGTGATCTTGAGATTTTCCGCCAAACACCAAATAGAAGCGCCCTTTAAAACTCCGCGGTTATCTGATGTACTCAGGGCAAGATTTTATCCGTTCTTTTGCGCCTTGTCAAGAGGTTTAAACCATATTCATTTGGGTGGGATTCTAATGAAAGCTCTGATCAAAATCCATTGGGTGGAGCGTTCGGCAGACAATCGGCTAAGTCTAATTCGGAGAATGCCAAAATATCAAGCTAGATTAGCTACTGAGCAAATCAAAAATTGGCGGCACCGCGGGCAGGCTAAATTGCGCGAATTTTATTTAGTGGAAAAGCGGCCGGAGGTTTTGGAAAAACTCAAGAAAGCAGGGTATTATTTTGATGCTTTTTGGTACGAAAAACCGGTGTCGCCGGAAAGATATTACAAACAGGTATTTTTCCCAGAAAATAAATGCCCAGTAGCCATGGAAGTAACTAGCAAGATTATTAATTTCCCAAATTATTACACTCGAGAAGAGCTAAAAAAGGCTTATGAGATTATTCAGCCATATCTAGTGGAGGACAAGAAATGAATTGGTCTGAAGTGATAAAAAAATATCCGGAAGCGAATTTTTTGCAATCGCCGGAATATGGCTTGATGAACGAGGTTCTGGGGTGCAAAACTTTTACAGAGGATTTTGATGGAAAAGCTTGGTCGCTAATGATTGTCAGAAATGCCAAGAGAGGACGATACCTAGAAATCCCTTGCGGACCTTTGGTAGATTGGACCGATAAGAAACTGGTGAGCGCTATGCTTGCCAAAATTACTGAGGTAGCCAAAAGAGAAAAATGCGTATTTGTGAGGATTCGACCACAGCTTGAAGCGAGCGAAAAAAATCTTAAAATGCTCGAAAAGTTGGGATTCAAAAAATCGCCAATGCATTTGGCCGCAGAACATACCGTGATGATTGATTTAACCAAAACTGAGGAGGAGCTTTTGGCCGCGATGCGAAGACAGACTAGGTATGAGGTTAGGAGAGCAGATAAGCTAGGGATTAAAATACTCAAAAGCAACAGTAAAACTATTTTTGAGGAATTTCATCGGATCCAGGCTGAAACAGCCAAAAGACAGAAGTTTATCCCACCGACTATGCAAGTTTTGTACGCCGAAAAAGAGGCATTTTCTGATAATATCGTAATTTATACGGCCGTGAATTCAGAAAATCAACCGGTGGCGTATGGTTTGATGATTAAAAGTGGGAAGGAAGCGGATTATTATGAGGCGGCTTCTACCGAGCTTAACCGCAAATTGCCGGGGGCGTACGCTATTATTTGGCAAGCGATGAAAGATTTTAAAGCGGAAGGATACGAGAGATTTAACCTCTGGGGAATTGCACCGGCAGGGCAGCCAAATCACCGCTACGCCGGGGTAACTACTTTTAAAACTGGCTTCGGCGGGGAAATAGTTGAGTTTGTACCGGCGCACGATTTGGTTATTTCAAAGATCAAGTACGTAAAAAATCTGACTGTAGAAACAATGCGTAAAAAACGGAGGCATTTGTGATTGAGATAAAGGATGGGCTAAACAAAGACGAGTGGGATGGATTTGTAGCGAAACTTGCGGAAGCAAATTTTTTGCAAAGTTGGGATTTTTATGAATTTCACCTTTTGCGCGGGAAAAAAGTAGTAAGAAAACTGGTCTATAATGACGGAAAAATCATAGGGGCTTGGGCTGGGGTGGTGGAAACAGCTAAGCGCGGCACTTATCTTGCAATTGCGGGTGGACCACTGATCGATTGGAGCAATTCACGGCTGGTCAAGCAAGTGTTTGAGGATATTCGCGCGGAAGGATTAAAACATAACTGCGTGTTCGTGCGAGTGCGACCACAGCTTCCGTTGTCTGAGAAATCGCTAAAAATCATGCAGGAAAATGGTCTTGTCAAAGCGCCGATGTATTTGTCGGTAGAATATGCCGGAATTCTCGATCTTAAAAAATCTGAGGAGGAAATTTTGGCAGGAGCTTCGCAAGGTTTTCGACGTAAGCTGAGAAAAGCCGAAAAGAACGAGATTGAAATTAGCGCCGAGGCTTCCGCCGAAGCGATTAATGATTTTTGTAAACTCGAAAAACTGCACGCGGAAAGACAAAAATACGTAGCATTTTCTACGAGTTTTCTCAAAAAACAATTTGAAGCGTTTCGGGAAGGTGGGGAAGTCTTGATTTATACAGCAAAGAAAGATGGTGAGATTTTGGCTCAGAATTTTATGATTTTTTATGGACCAGAAGCGAGTTATCATTATGGAGTATCGTCGGTTCTAGGGACAAAATACTCGGCGGCGCCGCTACTTCACCTTGCGGCAATGGCGGAAGCGAGGAAGCGCGGTTGCATCCGTTATAATTTGTGGGGGATCGTGGGGACAGACGAAGTAAATCATCGTTTTTATGGTGTGTCGGAATTCAAGCGTTCGTTTGGTTGCGAAGAGCTCAAATACACACCAGCGCACGATTTAGTTTTGAAGCCTTTAAAATACCGAGTGACAAAAATAGTAGAAAATGTCCGCAAGAAAAAGCGGCACGTTTAAAATTTTTGTGGTATAATATAAACATAAGCATTTAAACAGGGTGATTTTATGGCACACATCAATAGAAGATTTATAGATAAACACTGGTTTGTGTTTATAGTTAGAGGCTTGATGGCGGCGATTTTTGGTTTTTTGGCGCTGTTTAGTACTAACACAGATTTAGAAATAGTAAATTCCGTGATTGTAGTATTTCTACTTTTGATGGGGATTATTGATGCAGTGAGCGCACTTTACGCCTCAGTCAAAAAACACGGTTGGTTTAACTCAGTAATAGATGCTCTAGTAGACATCGTGGCGGCGCTCGCGTTGTTATTCTTTGCCAAAGGTAATTTAGTAAATACTCTTGTGGTAATCGCCGTGTATACCATCGTATCTGGATTGATTGATATTTTCCACGGTTTTCTTTCTACGGTGGATCCAACCGACCGGTTTATCCGAGTGCTAGCTGGGGTGATTGGCTGTGTGATGGGTGCCGTAATTTTTAATGCGGGCGAATTTGAACTAATGACCTTCGTAAGGTTCTTTGGCGTTTATATGTTGGTGGTAGGTATAACTAGCCTCGTCTATGGTGTACATAATCGCTCACAAAACATTGAGGATAAGGTAGCTAGAAGCGAAGCAAGGACCAAGAAACGCAAAAAATCAGCAAAAAAATAAGCTAAACAAAACCTAGAATTTTATCATTCTAGGTTTTTTGGCTCTAGATATGATATAATTAAGTTTTAAGGAGAACCATGAAAACTGTCAAAAAAGCAATCATTACTGATGCGGGATTTGCAAGTAGATATCTACCAATCACTAAAACTATACCAAAAGCGATGGTACCAATTGGCGCTAAACCGGCTATGCAGCTCTGCGTAGAAGAATGCGTAGAGGCTGGAATCGAAGAAATTATTATCGTGGCAACGCCTGACAGCATGGCGAGAGAAATTTATGATAATTATTTCCATGACAAAGCCGAAAATGTAGAAAAATTATTAGAAAAACAAGGCAAATCTGAACGTTTTGAACCGGTTAAAGAAGTTTTGAATTTCCCAAAGATTACCGTAATCGAACAAGACAAAAATTTACCTTATGGTAACGGTTCGCCCATTGTTTCGGCGAAACCATACGTAGAAAACGAGGATGCTTTTGTGGTACTCTATAGTGATGATCTGATTTTTGGAAATTCAGATGTAAAAACTTTAATTGAGGCTTATCATCAAAACGAGGATGCCAAGGCGGTAATTGCGGTGACGGAACTACCGGAATCAGTCTGGAATAAATACGGCATGGTAGCCCTAAAAGAGAATGGTACACTTTCTCATATCGTAGAAAAACCAAAAACGCCGGATTTGTCGCCAAGCAATTTAGCAAGCTACGGGCGATATCTGCTCACCCCGGAAGTGTTTGACTTTTTGGTACCATCCAACACCGGTCTGGATGGAGAGCTTTGGACTGTGGATGCCATTACTAAGCTTGCCGAAAACGGCGATGTACTAACCGCAAGAAGTACAGGTAAATGGATGACTACTGGCGATCCAAAAAATTACTTTATGACCTTGCTTGAGTATGTTCTTAATAACGCTGATTACAAAGAAGAAGTCATAGAAATGTGCTATAATAAACTAAAGGAGATGAATAACAAATGAATGTAGCAGAATGGATATTAGTAGCAATCTTATCGATAACACTGTTTGTGTTTCTAATCATTGGCATCGTTTTGATGGTAAAACTACTCGGCATTGCCGATGAAGCTAAGCGGGTAGTAATCAAAAGTCAAGATATTGCCGAAAATGCCAATGGAGTAGTTTCAAATGTACGGGGGATGACTTCGATTGGTGGGGTGGTACAAACTTTTGTGGACAAATACGTAGAGCCGAAATTAAAAGAAAATAAGAAAACCACCAAAGAAAAGGAGGACTAATGGCGGATAAAAAAAGTACTAAAAAATCAGCAAAGGAGACTAAAGTGACCGAGAAAAAAAGTAGTGGCAAAGGTAAGTTTTTATTGGGTGCAGCGCTAGGCGCAGTAGCTGGTGCGGTAGCAGGACATTTCATTTCCAAGAAAGCTCGTGAAGTTGAGGAAGCAGAAAAAAAAGAAGACGCAGAGCTTGAAAAAGCTGCTAAACTAGCCGAAAAAGAAGCTGAAAAAGCCGAAAAAGCCACAAAAGAAACTACAAAAACCGCAAAAACTGCTAAGAAAAAATAGTTAGGTTGTCAATATGAAATTGACACCGCGTGATTTTGTGCACTTGCACAATCATACCCATTATTCGCTTTTAGATGGTCTTACCAAAGTACCAGAATTGGTTGATTTTGTCAAAAATGATGGGATGGAAGCGGTGGCAGTAACCGACCACGGCACGATGAGTGGGCTGGTGGAACTGTATGAATGTTGTAATGCGGCCGGAATTAAGCCAATTCTGGGGCTAGAGGCCTACGTGGCGGCCAGAAAAAGAACCGACAAGGAACCCGAGCATGACAAGCGGAGATTTCACGTTACGCTTCTGGCGATGAATAATCAAGGCTATGAGAATCTCTGTAGAATCATGACCGACGCTGAGATTAACGGAAAATACTACAAACCGCGAACCGACCACGAAATGCTAGAAAAATATAACGAGGGAATCATTTGTCTTTCTGGATGTATGGGCTCAGAAATTTCTGAAGCAATTAGGGCCGATGATGATGAAAGGGCATTGAAGCTAATTGATTGGTATAAAAAAGTTTTTGGGGATCGATTTTATCTCGAAATGCAAGATCACGGGCATCCTCTGTCCTCTACGCATTCGGCAGAGCAGAAAAAAATAAACGATTGGCATATGAAACATGCTAAAGAATTGGGGTTGCAACTAGTAGTAACTTGTGACGCGCACTATTTGAATAAGTCTGATCAGGATGCGCACGAGATTTTGCTATGCGTTGGGACCGCCGCTTATCTTTCCGATCAAAACCGGATGACTCTCAAAGATTACGACCTCCATGTGATACCGGCAGAGGAAATTATTGAGCATTGGCAAGACACTTGCCCGGAAGCAGTTCTCAACACTCGAAAAATCGCCGAAAGATGTAATGTAGATTTGCAACTGGGGCGAATTTTGATTCCAAAGTTTCCTCTACCAAAGGGTGAGGATGAAAAATCTTATCTAGATAAATTGGTTTTTCAGGGGCTAGTTTATCGGTACGGTGGCAAAAAATTAGATGAAACTACCGACCTTACGGTAAAAGAATGTCGCAAAATTCTTGAAAAAGTGGATAAAGACCGCGATGAAATGCACCAAATTTTACCACGAATTGACTATGAGTTATCAGTAGTGGACAAGATGAACTACAACGGTTACTTCTTGATTGTGCAAGATTTCATTAACTGGGGAAAATCTCAGAGAATCGTTTATGGACCGGGGAGAGGTTCGGCGGCTGGTTCGATTCTGGCTTATGCGCTGAGAATCACTGAGCTTGATCCTCTGAAGTACGATTTACTTTTTGAAAGATTTTTGAATCCAGATAGGGTTAGCATGCCGGATATTGATACCGATATCCAGGATACTAGGCGCAACGAGGTAATTGAATATTGTACCAAAAAATATGGGGATGCTCGGGTGTCTAATATCGCTACTTTTGGTAAAATGATGGCCAAAAACGCGGTGCGTGATGTGGCAAGAGTCCTAGAAGTGCCTTACGATGAGGCGGATAGACTAGCCAAGATGGTGCCAGACCCGGTGCAGGGCCATCATATCCATCTTACCGATGCTTTAAAAGAAATCCCGGAGCTAAAACAAGAATACGACACCAACCTTACTTCTAAAGAAGTAATCGACTATGCCTCTAGACTAGAGGGGACTATCAGAAACCACGGTGTGCACGCTTGTGGGGTAGTAATCGCACCAGATGATTTGGTAAAGTTTTTGCCGCTGGAAGTTTCGGCCAAAGGGCCGCTAGCTGTACAATTTCCGATGACTCAGGTAGAAGAACTCGGGCTGCTCAAAATGGACTTTTTGGGGCTGGCTAACCTATCAGTGATCAACGATGCCCTCAGAATGATTCGCAAAGTCTATCACGATGATATTGATATGAGTAGCTTACCACTAGATGATGAAAAAACTTTTAAACTTTTCCAGAGAGCCGAGACTACTGGGGTTTTTCAGCTAGAATCACCTGGCATGAAAAAATATCTTAAAGACCTCAAAGCTTCCTCTTTTGAGGATATTATCGCGATGGTGGCGCTATATCGGCCGGGACCGATGCAATTTATTGATTCGTTTATTCGAAGGAAACACGGTGAGGAGCCAATTACCTACCTTCATCCTGGGCTAGAAAACGCGCTTAAGAGCACTTACGGCATCATGATTTACCAAGAGCAGTTCATGCAGATTTCAAAGGAATGGTGCGGCTTTACCGGTGGGCAGGCAGATACTCTGAGAAAGGCAGTAGGAAAGAAAAAAGTAAAACTAATGAACGAGGTGAAGCCGCAGTTCATTGAAGGTGCCATCAAAGTAGGTGGTGCGACCAAAGAAATCGCCGAGACTTTTTGGACTCAGCTACTAGATTTTGCTAATTACTGCTTTAATAAGTCGCACGCTGCGTGTTATGCCTTGATTGCTTATTGGACAGCTTACCTCAAAGCGCATTACCCGGACGCCTACATGGCGGCTCTGATGACCTCAGAAATGAAGCGATCAACCGAGAAACTTGCACCAAAAATTGCCGAATGCAAGAGAATGGGGCTAAAAGTTTTGGGGCCAGATATTAATCAAAGCTTTGGTGATTTTGGTATTGTAGGAGGCAAAAAGACTATTCGGTTTGGTCTATCCGGCGTAAAAAATATTGGGCAATCTCTAATTGAGGAGATTGTGATACCAGAAAGAGACAAAAATGGACCGTTTAAATCCGTGTGCGATTTTGCTAAGCGCGTAGATTCCACTAAATTCAACAAAAAAGCTTGGGAAGCGGCGATTAAAACCGGTGCGTTTGACAGTTTTGGCTATTCTAGGAGTGATTTACTATTTAATCTAGAGGCTATTCAAGCCTATGGCTCTAAGGAACAAAAAAATAAATCGGGTGCCGGCTCGCTAGATATGTTCTCTCTGATGGGGGAAGCAGGCAAAATTTCCGAACCGGAAATAGAGCCGGCGCCGACTCAACATTCTACCAAAGAGCAACTTCTGTGGGAAAGAGATTTGCTGGGACTCTACCTCTCGGCACATCCTCTAGACAAATACGACCTCTATTTTGACGAACAAACCCATCCGATGGGGATGATTTGTCCAGAAAATCAAGGTAAAACGGCCGTGGTAGGGGGAATTATCACCAAAGTAAAAACCGTTTTGACTTCAAAAGGCGACAAAATGGCATTTATTGAAATAGAAAACAAAACTCGCGAGGTAGAGATAGTGATTTTTCCAAGGATTTTTGCCGCGTGTGGGGCAAAACTTGAAGTGGATAATGTGGTGCGAGTACAGGGAAAGATAGATGCCAAAAACAAAGATGGTTCAATAGGTAGCGATGCGAAAATTATTGCGGATGTGGTGGAAGTAATATCAGATAATTTTCTTGAAAATTACCAGCCTAGCGGGACTAGATTGGCCCAGCCGTGGGTGGCAAAAGAGCCGGAGGGTAAGGAGTTTTGGCGAAGGAGGCAAAAACCTGACTCTGAGATCCACGCCATAAAAGTTGCCAAAAATATACCCAAAGACCCGAGAAAACAAAAACTGTTTCTCTTAGTTAAGGATTTGGAAGACGTGAATTTGCTCGGCAAGATACGAGCACTCGGCGATGAATATATGGGGATGCAAGAGGTGGTTCTAGTGGTAATTGAGAATAGCGAGAAAAAAGCCCTCAAAATGCCGTTTAGGGTAGATATTTGCCCAGATCTTTTAGACGAGATGGAGGCTTTGCTTGGTAAAACCTCTGTAAAAGTGGTATAATTAAGGTGTGAAAAAGAAAAAAACGCCAGATTCGGTGACGGTAAATCGGCGAGCGCATTACGATTATCAGCTCGGCGAGGAGCTTTCTGTGGGCATGGCGTTAACTGGTCCGCAAGTGCGATTGATCCGCGATCATCATGTGCAGCTCAAAGGTTCTTACGTGGCAATTCGAAATGGCGAATTATGGCTTTATGGTTTGACACTCGGTGCGGATACAACTTCTGATATTAGGTTGCTGGCTACTCGCAAACAAATCGAAGGGCTTGAGCGAGCCAAGGTGGCTGGCTCGACCATTGTACCGGTGCGATTACTTGGCGGTGGAAGGTATATTAAACTAGTAATTGCGGTTGGTAAAGGTAAGAAAAAATACGACAAACGGGAAACTATCAAAAAACGCGACATTGAAAGAGGTAGATATGCTTAAAATTTTTTCGTGGAATGTGAACGGAATTCGCGCGGTAATCAACAAGGGTGTATTGCGATCGTTTATCGATGAATACCAGCCGGATATTTTGTGTTTACAAGAAACTAAAGCTAAACAAGGTCAGGCTGAGGTAGATTTGCCGGAATACGAGGAAATTTGGAATTCGGCCGATAGACCAGGATACTCAGGGACGGCGATTTTTACTAAAATCAAACCTTTAGATAGTAATTGTTATAAAATTAATTGTAAAGATAATTACGGCGACCTTGGTAGTGAGGGGAGAGTCTTGTTGGCGGAATTTGAAAAGTTTTATCTTGTGAATGTTTATACGCCAAATTCAAAGCCAGATCTATCACGACTAAAACTTAGATTTGAGAGTTGGGATCCGGAGTTTTTGAAACTTTTGAAAGAATTAGAAAAGACTAAGCCGGTAATCACGTGTGGGGATTTTAACGCGGCCCACAACGAGATTGATTTGGCGCGACCGGAGTACAATCATCACAATGCCGGCTTCACTAATGAGGAGAGGAAGGGAATTTCAAATATTCTAGCGGCCGGGTTTATTGATACTTTTCGGTTTTTGCATCCTAATTCTGAGCGCTACACTTGGTGGAGTCATTGGGGTAATGCTCGGGCAAACAATGTGGGTTGGCGGATTGATTATTTCTTTATTTCGGATGAATTGAAGCCAGATTTGAAATCGGCGGAGATTTATGAAAATGTTTTTGGCTCGGACCATTGTCCGATTTCGATAGAATTGGAGGTGTAGATGGATTTTATGGAAAAACTCACAGAGAACCCTTACAAGGATCTTTATTTCAACGTGCCCGAGGAGCAGAAAATGGGCACGGTTTCGGTGATTGGTGGGAGTGGGCAAAATTTCCGAACCGTGGTAAAAACGGCGGAATTTCTGACTAATAATTTTCCTCTTAAAGAGGTTCGGGTGGTACTACCGGATAGTTTGAAGTCTACATTGCCACCGCTAGATAATTTGGTTTTTTTGAAAAGCACCGAGGTGGGTTCTTTCTCTGATGCGGAAGAAATCAGGGCGGTGGTAAACGGGGCGGATTTTGCCCTTCTGATTGGCGACTTGTCTAAAAATAAGATTACCGGAAAGGCGATTTCTAGCGCCCTTTTAGATTCCGATAAACCGGTGATTTTGACGCGCGACGCGGTGGATTTAATCGCGGATGAGGGAATGGAAAGAATTTTGATGCGAGAGAATTTGACGATTTTTGGCTCTACGGTTCAATGGCAGAAGGTTTTGAAAAGTGTGTACTATCCAAAAATGCTGACACTTTCGCAATCTTTGGTGCAAGTGACGGAAGTTTTCCATAAATTCACTTTGAGCTATCCCGTGCAGGTAGTGATTTTGCACGAAGGGCAGATTTTGGTCTCAAAAAATGGGGTGGTGAAGGTGGTGCCACTCGAAAAAACCGGTTTTTCGCCTTTGACTATCTGGGGTGGAGAAATGGCCGGACGGATTATGACCCTGAACCTCTACAACCCCAATAAATTTATTGAGGCTACGGTGGCGGCGCTATTTAGATAGTTTTTTCTCAATATCCACGGCATCGCGAGAGATGTTGTGGCGGCGCTGCCGAAGGAAAATCCAGAAAAAGAGCGAACCAGCCAGGCCAATACCCATGATGATATTTTTGGTGAGAAGCGACCACTCGGAAGCATACAAAGTCCAAACCGCCATAGTAAAGAGAATGGCGAGGTAAACATTGCGGCGAATCAAAACGATTTTTTTGGCGAGTTTAAAATTGCGGCGCATGAGGCAATTTTTGGTACAATCATCGGGGTGGCCCATGAATTTGCCATAAACAGTAAACTCGACGATCAGGCCAATGATAAGATACGGAATGAGGAAAGAAAGCCCGGCAACTAAGCTGACACGAAGCGAAAAGAAAAGCACCATAGCAAGAGCAATAAAACCATCGGCAAACATGTCGTATTTGGAAGCATATTTGCGATATTTAGGGGTTTTGTTCTTAGGAAAGGGCCATTTGGTGGCGCAAGTACCATCCAAGGCATCGGTAATCTCGCCGACCATATAGACAATAAAGGCGGCGTGAAGCGGCGCATTCCAAAAACTCATGGAAAGCAGCACTGTAGCCAGGATAATTCGAGAAAAAGTAAGAATGTCGGCTAGGTATCTCATATCTATATTTTAATATATTTTTCTAGTTTATCAACTATTTTAGAGACCTTGACTTCATTGCGGTAGGCCAGCATGGCGGCGGACATCTCAGTGATTTTGGCGGGATTTTGGATGAGAGAATTGATAGCATCTGCCACATCTTGAGCACTAGATGACTTGGTGAGGACCGAGCCGGAGGCGGGAACGACCTCTTTTAGGTCTGGATCCACATAGAGAGCTGGAGTGCCGGCCGATTCGGCCTCGACCAAGGTCATGCCGAAAGTGTCAAAATTGTAAGAATTTAGGACATCTAGATGGCTTCTAATAATCTCGGGATAGATTTCTTTGAAGGGTTTGACACCGTGGAACTTGGCTTTGAGATGGTATTTTTTGACGTATTTTTTGGCCTTTTTAAGGTCGTTACCATCGCCGTAAATATCTAGGCGATAATCACCACTGACTTTAGTAAGGGCCTCAAGAAAGGGCATAATACGCTTTTCGCCCGACACGCGGGAATGCCAAATGATTCTAAGTGGTTCGCCAGGATTTACGACTTTTGGCGCTAAATCTGGCACGAAAAGGGCATCATCTACGCCGTTTGGCAGGACTTTTAGCGGTTTTTTGACACCATATTTTGAGAGTTTCTCTTTGAAATGCTCAGATGGGGTAAGCACTAAATCAGCGTAATTTGCATGGTTCACCATCAGAGTCCACATTTTGGCGGCGGCGATAGTGGTGGCAAGATAATGGTCTGGTTTGATTTTGACCGGGTGGGGAAGATACCAAGAATGAAACCAATTTAAAAGTACTGCCACAATAGTTTTGAAGCCGGTAGGAATGAGATTTTGCTCGCCGATGTCTTCTCGGCCGTGCATCACTTGGATAGTTTTGATTTTAAGCGCTTTGCCTAGCCTAAGGCCGGCGATAGAGCAGCCCGCCTCGTAGTGGACATAAAATACATCAAAATCTTTAATCTCGGGATGTTCTTTTAGAATTTGTTTTTCGATGATGCGCGGTCTTCTAGCAATCGGGGTGAGACCACGACCAAAAAATCGGCAAGATTTGACCGGAAAAATGTGGTCTTTGGCTAATTTCTTTAGCTCTGCGGCAGATTTTGGATAGGCGCTAGAAAAAACGTAAACTGTGTGGCCGCGAGATTCTAATTCGTTTTTTTGCGCGGTAATAGTAGTAACAATACCACCCGTAAGATCCAAGAAGCAATCCGAAAAAAACGCGACTTTCATAGTTTTATTATACCTCTTAGTGGCCGGTAAGCCAATTCCAGATACCCTCAAAGAAAGATGGTTCGTTTGATGGAAGCTCCTCTGGCTCATCGATAGTGACTGTGTCGCTAGAACCGGTAGAAGCGCCTTCGTAGCTTGGAGAAATCTGCTCACCAGTGACTAGTAAGCGATAACGAGAGGAACCTAGCGGGGTGCAGGTGACTAGAGTGATAAGCGGGCGGTCGGTCTGGACAACGAGCGCACCCACATTGGTTGGCTCGATGACTTGTTTGCCGGTGACTTTGTAGGTGTAGCGGACGGAATTATAATTGACATAAATCAAATCGCCTTCCTCTAGGCGTTCGAGGCCAGAGAAAATGTACTTGTAAGGGTTGGAACTGTAAACATCACCGGCGGAATGGCCCGTAATAATAAAATTGCCAATCTCGCCCGGATAGGCGCTAGCACCAGAGATGCGATAATGCGCCACGCCGTGATTCATAGCCGACATTACATCGGAAAGCGCCACATTAAAGTTAATTGGCACATCGATATTTAATTTTGGAATAATTAGGCGGGGATCGGCTGAAACGGTTTGAGTGATGGTAGGATCTAGAGCTTCAATTTCGGTAGCTGGGGCGTTACCCGGGGAAACATAGGCCATAATTGGCGCAAAAATTAACCGGTTGTATTGCAAAAACAAGATGATAAGAACTACCGCAATACCGGCAATAATCGGAATAAAGCGGCGGTGGCGGCGAGATTTTTTGGCACTATCGGTAGCTTTTTTGCGAATTTTTTGGCGTAGGCGCTCTTTGATGTCGGTAGTATCTTCGGGAGTATTACTAGTATTAATATTATCTAGTGAGAGACCGGATTTGTGGTCATTTTTGCCACCAATGCTACTTAAAACTGAGGTAATTTCATCATCTTCGGCCTTTTCACGCTCGGCTTTGAGGCGCTCTCTTGCGATGTAGTTTCTGGCGGCGTTGGAATAATATTCACTGTAATATTTTTGATAATAATCTTGCCAGGCCGAGTGATAAGTTTTCCAAGATTCGGAACTGATTTGAGATGGAGCAGGATTGTCTTTGTAATGCGTGGTAACGGTAGAAATAGGGTAAGTACCCTTAGGATTTTCGGAATTGCTGTAAATCGCCTGCCGCGGCGCAGTGTAATTGCCTTGGCCTAGAGGGCCTTTTTCGGCACTAGAAGCATAGGCCGCTAAAACCTTTCTCCTTGCAATATCAACAGCTGCTCGCCTTTGAGCATCACTAGATGAGCTTCGGTTGAAGCCATTAGAAAACTGCCCACCGGTATCTGAATCCATAGATTAATTATAGCATATTTTGATAAAATGTGCTAAAATATAGATACACCTTTCGTGGGCGAATGGCGGAATTGGTAGACGCGCTAGACTCAAAATCTGGTGGTAGCAATACCATGTGGGTTCGATTCCCACTTCGCCCACCATTTTTGTTGCTTAACGCTCAAAAAGATATTCACGGATGAGCGAACCATCGCGGAAATAGTAGAGATATTTATCTGCTGTAATCGTGACAGGGAAGTGAGAGGACACATTAGAGGATAAAATCCGGTGATTGAGCCCATTAAAATCGTAAACATTGAGAGCACCATCTTTAGCGGCGTAAATCATGCTGCTATCAAGCCAGCCAAACTTATCGGTACCGGTACTCCAGTCGAATATCTCCATCGCTTCCATATCCAAAGTGATGATATGTCCACCGCTATACATGATAATGGCTTCACCGGCCATACCAATTTTGATATAATCCGGTTTAAACGAGAGCGGAAAAGCGTTTTTCTCGGTAAAATCATTTTTGGTATATAATTTGATAGAATTATCATCCACTACGCCGATATAATCATCTTCATAAAACTTGGTGATAACTGGGCGATCTATCGAGGTAGTGGTTTTCAAAGTTTTGATTTCGTCGCTACCTAGTCTCATCAAGCCAATATAATACGGAGTGCTAGCCTCAGCGGATTGATCTTTTGCAGAAAAAACCACGTCTTGGTCGTAATAATCAAAATAAATCACATCTGGCACTAGAATAGCTGAGATCTGTTTGGAAGAAGCATCGATGCGATGGAGATTATTACTGGTAGTAGCCAAAAGATCGCTAGCCGACTGATTCAAAATTTTAATTTCTTGGAAATCGGCATTGAATTCTTTGGTGAGATTGACGGAACTACCTGGATTTTTGACATTAATAATCAACCAGTTAACAGTGGTATCTTGTTTTATTTTGAGAAGTAAATGCTCATTGTCGGCGGCCCAATCGGCAGATTCAACTGCGCCGGAGAAAAGGCCAGTAGAGGCACCCTCGGCAAGACTAGAGAATGGTAGAATTTTGGACAAATCTATATCTATAGGTTTGATATTTTCGGTATCGAGATTAATAAGCTGCCAACTCGTAGTGTTATTGCCCAGAAGCAAAGTGTTTCGATCTGGGCTGACAGTGGCAAAATTGGCAGAATACTCGCCGATGGTTTCTTCGGTGCGATTAGTTAAAAATAGCCGCGGATAATGCAACCGATAAAGTAATCCTTCTGTGATATTGATAGTACGCGACCAAGTATCGTAGCCTTCTTTTGTCAGCTTGATGGTGTGCTCGCCAGCAGTAAGAGTTTTTGAGGTGTTAGTACGTTGAAGCCAAGAAGACGGATTGCCATCTACTTCTACATCAGCACCGGTAGGAGTGGAATAAATCTGAAGTAGCCCTTGACGTTCGATTTTAAAATCGGGACTAACCCAATAACCAGAAACAATAAAAGCCAAAATGGAAACTGTAGCGATTACAGTTAGGACCATCAAAACTTCAGATATGATAATGCGACGGCTTTGGCGACGTGCGCGTTTTTCTATATCCATAAAGCAATTATAACACATTTTGCTATTGTTTTTTTAAGGCAAATCTAGTATGATTATATATAGAACAAGTGAGGTAAATATGGCCGAAAAAGGCAAAAAACAGACTAGCAAAAAGCGTGGGGTTAATGCCCGCACAGTGCAAAAACCCAAGACTTCCTCATCCGCAAGACCGGCGAGTTTTTCGAGAAACGCTGCAAATAAGCCTGAGGCCGAGCAATTTGAAACACTAAAAATCACTCGGGCAGAAAAAACCCATGAACCAAAGATCATTATTAGAGATGTAGCCAAAGAAGCTCCTGTTTCAAAGAAAACAATCTCAAAACAGCCAGAAAAACCTCTAAAAAAGGTTGCTACTAAAAAATCGGCGCCTGCTCCCGTCGCTAAACCGACAGCTAAAGAAATCAAGGAATATGAGATTAAAAAGGCTGTAAATAGCGCCAAAAGAATACACGAGACAGAGACGCATCGCGGCCGAAAACGCTTCCGTTATAATTTTAGTTTCGCTCGAGCTGCACTAGTGACGGTGTGTTCTACTATCATAGTTTTTGCGATTGTTTATTTTGTCAATTTGACTTCGACAGATATGTCACTAAAAGTAGCGGCTATGCAGTCTGGAATTGAGGCATCTTATCCGGATTATATACCACGTGGGTTTACTCTATCCGATGTAAGTTCGATGAGCGGCAAAGTCTCGATGACTTTTAAAAATGGTGATAGCTCTTATACTATAAGCGAGGAAAATTCTAATTGGGACTCTAACGCACTTCTTAATAACTATGTTAAGGTGAATTACGGCGACGAATACACAGTGATTAGAGAAAATGGCTTAACTCTATATATGGGAGATAGGTGGGAAACTTGGGTAAATGGGGGTATGCTATACAAATTGACAGTGAATAGCGGCGAGCTCACCAAGAAACAGATGAAAACTATCGCGACATCACTATAATGTGATATAATTATAGAGATGAATAAAGTTGTAACTAGATTTGCACCGAGCCCAACTGGATATATCCATATAGGAAACGTGCGGAGTGCAATTTATCCGTATCTTTTGGCGAGGCAAAACGATGGGGATTTTATTCTAAGGATTGAGGATACCGACAGAGAGCGCTATGTGGATGGCGCCACTGAGCTAATCGAGGATACATTGCAATGGCTAGGGCTAGAATGGGATGAAGGCCCAGAAGTTGGCGGTGACCACGGTCCATATTTTCAGAGTGAAAGATTGGGGCATTACCACGAGTATATCAAGAAACTACTGGCTGCCGGCAGAGCGTATTCTGATCCTACGCCTCCAGAGGTGATAGAAAAATACCGCAAAGAATGTAGTGAAAAGAAAATTCCGTTTTTGTATAGAAATTTTCGCCCAGAGAAGCTAGATTTTGAGCTTCATGAAGGTGTGCCAGTTCGGTTTTTGTCTGAGCCGAAGGAATACGATTGGGTTGATGCGGTAATGGGGCCGATGCACGCGGGTCCAGAAACTCAAGATGACATTATTTTGATCAAAAAAGATGGTTTTCCAACTTACAATTTTGCCCATATTATAGATGATACGGAAATGGGTGTAACTCATGTGATGAGAGGCGTGGAATATCTTTCCTCTACACCGAATTATTTGGCGCTTTATGATGCGCTAGGGATAAAACGGCCGGTTTTGGTATCTTTGCCGCATATTTTAGCGCCGACGGGAAACAAAAAGCTCGGAAAACGCGACGGTGCTAAGTCTGTCACCGAATATCGAAATGACGGGGTGCTCCATGAAGCAATGTTGAATTACCTCGCTTGTCTGGGATGGAATGACGGCACAGAGCAAGAAATCTATACGATGGAAGAATTAATTAAAAAGTTTTCCCTCGAAAAGATCCAGAAATCTGGCGCACGCTACGACGAAACTAAACTTCTCTGGATGAACGGACAGTGGATTAGGCGGATTTTTGATAATAACGGAGCTGAGGCTCTGTACAATAGAACTGCTGGCTTTTGGCCGGAATCTGCCGACAATTATAGTGAAGAATACCGCTTGAGAGTGCTTTCGGTGATCTATGATAGACTAAAAACTCTATCTGATCTTGGAAGTATGACTGATTATTTCTTTAAGGATCCAGAGATAGACACTGATATGCTAAAATCTAACAAATTCTTAAAGAAAATGTCGGAAGCAGAAATAGAGGACTTATTAAAAATAACCATTTCTACACTGTCTAGCGTAGAGAACTGGGAACCAGATAGTTTGCAAGAGGCTCTAAACTGGCTTCTCACTGAAACCGACAAAAAACCAGCCGAACTTTTCTCACTAATCAGAATTGCGGTGAGTTTTGCGCCATTTAGTCCAGCTTTGAATTTAACCTTAGATGTACTGGGCAAGAGTGTAACTTTGGCACGTTTAAACGCGGTCGCAAGAAGCCTATAAAACTACCCCCTTTTGGGGGGTAGTTTTACAAGAATATCGGTCAATACCTAGTGTTTATTGTTATTCTTCGTCATCGTCTTTGCGACGTTTGGCGGCTACAAAGAAGGCTAGACCGGACACGGCAGCTACACCAGCGGCTACACCAAGAGCAACAGCTAGCGATGAGCTAGAATCTGGAGTAGACGCGGTCGTCACACCAGCTGGGTTCGAGTACGAATTTCTAGTGTCGCCTTTGCTGACTTCGGAGGTAGTAGTCTTGGTAGCACCCGAAACTGGGCTTGTACCGCTACCGGAAGTAGTGCGTCTAGTGTACACGGTTTGACCGGTGGCTGGATTGCCAGTGTTGTTTGCGTAAGTTGGGGTGTTATCCACTGGAGATGGTGTAGACGGATTTGTAGGGTTAAGCGGGTTCTCAGGATTTGGATCGGTATCGATTGTACCAGTTACAGCTGAGAAGTAAACCGTCTGAGCGTAAGTACCAGATTTTTTAGTACTATCCGCTTTGGCGCCAAAGAAGACGTCTTGGGAGCCGGTAGTAACATCGGCGGTACCTACGGTTGTGAAAATTTGCTGCGCGGTAGTGCTGAGCGCATTATAATTAGCGCTTGTAGTCCCCGCTGCGGTATCATCGATAGAGTATCCCCAAGCATTGATTGGGAAATTTCCGGCGGTGTAAGTCTCTCCTAATGTAGGGATTGTTTGACTACTGACCGCTTGATTAATAAGGTTAGTATTATTTGTGTACATAGACACGGTTACCCCGGTTGCATTGTTTGTAACAGCCGAAACTGTAACCTTGTTACGCAATAGATCACTCACTAGAGTGTTGTTTCCGCCCGCATTTGTCAAATCTCCGCTTGCCCACGAAGCTGGGTCCGTAATAGATACGGTGAGAACTTCTGAAACATTGACATTGAAGTCGACATTCTGAGGATTGTCGGCCTTAACAGGTACCGAAATTGCTGCGAGAGCTAAGATCGGCGCGGACGCTGTTAACGCGGTAACAGAAGCCATTTTTATTTTATGTATTGACCTGATCATGAACTAATTATAACACAAGCTTTTAAAAATGTGATAAAATTATTATAAGAATTTAACGTGGAGATTCAAAAAAATGAAGGCTAAAAAATCAAAAAACGACAAATCACCCCTTAAAAAATCCGGCGATTTGCATAAAAAGCCTGTGGAAAACTCAAACAAAAAAACTTTGGTTTTGTTTTATGTTTTAGGATCTTTGAGTTTGATCGGTGGGGTTGTTGCCTTGGTTTTTGGCCTTTTGCCGGCAGAAAAAACTGGAATTGGAGCTGTTTTTCCAGAGATTCCGTCTAAAAAGACTGAAAATAATATATATAGTAATTTAACTGGTTTGCCATTAGCTGAAGCGGCACAGGTAACGGCGCCGGCATACTGCATACAGACCCCTAACGGCACGGATGGTGCCCGCCCGCAAGCGGGACTTAACGAAGCTGGAGTGGTGTTTGAAGCGATTGCCGAATCTGGGATTACGAGGTTTGCGGCAATTTACCAAAATCCTACTTCTGCGATTATTGGGCCGATTCGATCTTTGCGCCTGTATTATTTGCAATGGGATGCGCCTTTTGATTGTACGATTGTCCATGCTGGTGGTGCGCCAGATGCGCTTCAGGCTGTGCGCAGCTACAAGGATTTAACCGAAAATTACACCTATATGTATAGAGGCACTTACGGTACGAGGAGATGGAATAATCTGTTTACTACTTCTACACTACTAGCCAAAATGAGTGCCGACAGGGGCTATAGTGGTTCGGAAATTAAAGGTTTTGCCAGAATGACACCGGAGGAATCTTTGAAATCTCGGATTGATTCTCTGGTAGAGGAAAAATTAGTGATTTACGAAAAATCTAACGGTAAAACCTCTAGCCTAGCAGGGAAAGTTATAGCTTTTGGTGTGAATTTTGGCGGACTAGCTAATTTTAACGTGCGCTATAATTACAATGCCGATAATAATACTTACGCTAGGAGCTACGCCAGTGGCTACTCTCATGATATTTACGCTTGCCCTGCTGGAGATTTAGGCGAAAAAAATCCCGAGGACAACTGTACTTTGAAGCAACTTGAGCCGGCAGTGGTGATAGCGATGTTTGTACCTGAGAAGCGTGCATCGGACAATTACCATGAGGATATTACTACGGTGGGAACTGGAAAGGCTTATGTGTTTCAGAATGGCATAGTAATTCCTGGTACTTGGAAAAAAGCCTCGGTGGCCGAGCAAATTGAGTTCTTTGATGAAAGTGGCAATAAGATTGCACTGGCGCCTGGGCAAACTTTTGTAGAGGCAGTGCCTCAATATGGCTCTGTTGAATATTAGATATTTTTGTGTTATAATAAAAGTGTGGTTCCGTCGTCTAGTGGTCTAGGACGTCTGGTTCTCATCCAGAAAATCGCGGGTTCGACTCCCGCCGGAATCACCAGATTCTCTGCGAGAACGCACAAAAAAGCGGAGTTGAATGTCACTTCGCTCGATGCGACTCCCGCCGGAATCACCAGATAACCATAAGGGGATTTTTTTATGAAACGCTTACCGATTGTAGCTTTGATTGGTCAAACAAATGCTGGAAAATCTAGCATTCTCAATCGGATGGCACATAAAAATATCGCAATCGTGGCGCGCGAGGAGGGTACTACGCGTGATAATGTGGTGGCGACGATTGATGATGCTTTTGTTTTGATTGATACGGCAGGGTTGAAGGATCCTACCGATGACTTTGAAGCCTCTATACAAGACCAAATTACCGATGCGATAGAATCAGCTGATGCGATTTTGGTGGTGTTAGATTCCTCGAAGTATTTTGACCAAAAGGATGCTAAAATCGCTAAAGATGCGCTTAGGTCCAAAAAACCGGTGTTTTTGGTTCTGAATAAGTGCGATTTATCTGAGTCTTTGCCGCTGGCTGAATTTAGGGCTCTCGGAATCGCACCAGAGAAGAGTTTTTATGTTTCGGCCACTACGGGAGAGGGGGTTAAGGTATTAGAATCAGCCATTTTGGGGGCCGCGTCCCTCGCACCCGTCTTCACGGGGCTCGGGCGCTTATCCTCGGTAGCAACCTCCGGAATCCCCCAAAACGGCGATTCTAATACCTTGAAACTCGCTCTCATCGGACGGCCGAATGTGGGGAAATCCTCTCTGTTTAATACTCTTGGCAAAAAACAGCAAGCGATTGTTTCATCTCGCCAGGGGACGACAAGAGATGTTAATCGGGTTTCTGTTAAGTACAAGGGGCGAGAGATTGAAATTCTAGATACGGCGGGGTTGCGCCGCCCGGGGAAAAGAGAGGTAGGAATTGAGAAATTCTCGGCGATTCGGACCTTGGCCGCGATTGAGGAAGCGGATATTTGCTGCCTACTCATTGATTCTACTGAGCCGCATGTCAAATTAGACCAAAGTCTAGCCGGACAGATTATAGAGGCCGGTAAGGGAATTATTATGGTGGTGACCAAGTCTGATCTTTTGGAAAATGCCGAGCCGACTAATTATTTTGGCGAGGAGAATATCAAAAATCGCACTGCGGCAGATTTTCTTTTGGATGATTTAGAACGAGATTACGACTTTTTGCCGTACGCACCGGTGATTTTGACTTCATCTGAGAGCGGCAAAAATGTCACCCAGATTTTTGAGCTAGCCCTAGAGGTAGATGCAGCACGCCATACCGAGATTCCGACCTCTGAACTGAATAAGATTTTAAGCGAGGCGGTTTTGGAGCATTTGCCGGCTGGGCTCAAAAACACCCATCCGAAGCCAAAATATCTGGTCCAGACTGATACTTGCCCACCTTGGTTTGTGTTACATGGGCACGATTTGGGGCTTTTACACTGGTCCTGGAAGAGATTTTTGGAACGGAAAATTCGTGAAAAGTACCCGTTGATTGGGACACCGATTATGTTTTCATACCGAAGTGATAATAGTAAGCGTGGGCAGAAAGGCGAAAAATGAAAATCACAGTTGTGGCCAAAAAGTCCAAAACTTCTGACATCAGAGTGCACCGCATTAAATAGTCAAAATAAAAGCCAGTGGAGGGGCTTTTATTTTTTTGGGGATTTTATGCTATAATTATAGGGTATGAAATTGGTAGTAGGCCTAGGAAATCCGGGGGATAGATTTAACTTTACACGGCATAATTTGGGGTTTTTGGCGCTAGATTTTTACCTTAAGCGTTGTGGTGGCTCTTGGAGCGAAAAACCGCGGTTAAATGCGATTTTTTGCGAAATGGAAGGCAAATCCGGGGCATCTGGTGTATCTGAGAAGGTGGTTTTGATTAAGCCACAAGATTTTTATAACTTATCTGGGGTGGCGGTGGCCAATTACGCTAGGTATTACAAGATTGCTCCCTCTGATATTTTGGTGATTTGTGATAATTTTGATCTAGAGTTTGGCAAATTGAGATTTCGCTCGCTTGGCTCATCTGGGGGGAACAACGGGCTAAAATCCGTTGATAAAGAGCTCGGCTCGACAGAGTACGCGAGATTGCGCGTGGGGACGGGGAACAAAGAGGTGTTTGACAGAGTGGGGGCGGTGGATTTTGTGCTGTCCCGCTTCACCCCAGAGGAAAAAGAGCGTTTACCAGAGATTTTGAGGGAAATTTCGGGTAAGATTGATGAATTTATTTCCTAGCAGAGACCCCAGTGGTTGAGGCCGAGGGAAACGATGCGGCCTTTGATTTCAAGAAGGGTAATAGACTGGTTGAATACCTCTGGTGGGAGTTTTTTGGCCCTCATGATGTCCTCGCCGCTTCTGAGACCCTCAGAGAGGGCGGTCAAAATGGCGGTTTCGACATCATTGTCGCCAATTAGGCCCTGTTTCTTAGCGTTTTGGTGCTTTTTGGCAAAATCCTCAGGAAAGAGAAGTCTAAGGATATCGTCTGGCTCGGTATAAGGGGTAGCCCCCTGAGCGATTAATTTGTTGCACCCCTGAGAATAAGGGCTGGTAATATTGCCGGGCACGGCAAAAACCTCTTTACCTTGCTCTAGAGCATGAGTGGCAGTATTGAGGGAACCAGAGCGCTCGGCGGCCTCTACCACCACTACGATATCAGAGAGGCCAGAGATAATACGGTTGCGCTCTAGAAAGCTTACCTTAGGATAGACTTTGGCCCCTGGGGCATATTCAGAGATGATAGCGCCGTTTTTCTCAACAATCTCTCTGGCTAAGCTGCTATGCTCTCTCGGGTAGATTTCATCTATTGGGGTGCCGAGCACCGCCACGGTGACGCCGCCAGCGTCAAGACAACCCCTGTGGCCGATCGAATCTATCCCGTAGGCTAGGCCCGAAACCACTACCACGCCACGCCGGCCTAGCTCGTGAGCGAGCTTATAGGCCACCTCCTCGCCATATCTGGTGTTGTGGCGAGAACCGACAATTGCCACAGTTTTTGACACATTTTCGGGTATTTTACCACGAAAATACAATGTTTTAGGCGTAAGCGCAATAGATGCTAACTTCTCTGTAAAATTGCGCTCTAGGGGTGAAAAATGGTTGATTTTTGTAAAAAAATCTGTAAAAAGTGTTGACATATTTTCTCCTGTGTGATATAATGAATACAGTTAGGGCTGAAAAAAGTCCTATACCGCACCTAAATAAGTTATAATTTCGACTATACTTATTTAAGTATACCAGAAATTGCGTGCTTTTGAAACCCCTTCGGGCTTAAAATTTCTTTAAAGGTTTTAAGTTATAAGTATTACCTCCACTTTGAAGGGACCATTTCGAAGGCATAGCAATCCCTCTAACCGGCGGGCCCCAATTGTGTGAGGTGGGTTACGCTTCCGGGGTTCACCCGGTATAGAAAGTGAAGCGTTAGAGGGCCAAAATAGCCTCAGGTGATGCCCACCCTTACCTGAGGCTATTTTGGTTTCTAGATTTATTCGTATCTCAGAGCATCAATTGGATCTTTTTTGGCGGCGCGGTGAGCTGGCAAGGTACCAGCAAGAAAGGCGATAAACATAATCACCAGCACGATAATCAGCATATTAAGAGGATCGAATTTGACTAGCTCAAAGGTAGGAAAATCTTTCAAAAACGATTCGTGGGCGATTTTGTCGCCGATATTACCGATGATGACAGAGAAAATCACCCCGACTACCGAACCCCAAAAGCCAAGCAAAATCGCTTCGCAAGAGAAACTAAAGAAAATTTTGCCACTACTCATACCCATGGCTTTCATCAAACCAATCTCACGCGTACGCTCTTGGACCGACATAAACAAAGTGTTGATAATACCGATAGAAGCGGCCAAAAGGGCGATCCCGCCAAAGATATTAAAGACCACGAGAATAGCATCAAAGAACACTTTGATCATACCGACTTCGTCATCGATAGTCATGGCCGAAAGGCCGATTTTTTCGAGCTCTTTTTTGATATCATCGATTTTGGCTGGATCAACCTGGGCGGTAGCTTGGTAAGCGTGGTTTTTGGCTTCATCTGGCATACCTGCGGTAGCAAGATCGTAGATTTTTTGATTCAGAGCAAGATTAGCGCGCATGCCGCCCGCCGCCATGATGCTCGGGGCTTGAACGCCGACGACTTTGGCATCAACTAGTTTGAGACAGTCTGCATGACTAGAGACCATGTAGCATTCTACGGTGTTTGGCACGGCAAAAGTGACAGTTTTTCCGATAGCATCCTCATCGCTAGCAAAGCCGAGGGCTTTGACATAAGCTTGAGTCAGGGCCACCTCTAGCTTATCGGTGTTTGCATCGGGTTTTCTACCGGCGGTGGTATCGAGATTGACATTGCCTCTTGGCATCAAATTAAGGTTGGTCACGGCGAACTTTTTGTCGGAACCTTCCGCCTTGATATATTCCGGATTGGCCGAATAAATCAAATCGATCGACTCGAGACCGGGAACCTTGCGGGCCTTTTTAATCTGCTCATCGGTGATGTAGGTAGATTTTTGATCGCTACCAGAAGCTTCGCGGTATTCTCTGACCTCAGAGCTAGATTGCAGCATTGAGGAAATAGTATCAACAGCTTCGTTGGTCATGATTTCTAGATAGCCTTCGCCGCCGGCCGCCTCAAGTTGCTTGTCGATATAATCATTGACACCGGTGTTGATGGCGGAATTCAAAATAATCGTAAACGAGCCGATAAAGACCGCCAAAATAGTCAGAAAAGTCCTGGTTTTGTTTCTAAAAAGATTGGAATTTGCTGAAGCGATAATGTCAGAAATTTTCATGATTTTGCCTCCTTTTCATTAGCTTTTTTGACTCTGGCTGCCTCTTTTTCTAGGCGCTTCATCGCTTCTTTGGCGGTATCTTTTCGAACACTAGCATCTGCGATGATTTTGCCATCGGAAATCCGGACAATTCGCTGGCAAAGTTTGGCCAAATCCTCATCGTGAGTGACAATAATCAGGGTGACGCCTTGCTTTTTGTTTAAATCAAAGAGTAGGTCGGTGATTTTGTCGCCGGTGGCGGAGTCGAGGTTGCCAGTAGGCTCATCGGCGAAAATGATTTTGGGATTATTAACAATAGCCCGGGCGATACAAACCCGCTGTTTTTGCCCGCCAGAAAGGTCGGTGGCTTTATTCTTGGCCTTGGACTCGAGGTCAACGATTTTGAGAGCATCCAGAGCAATTTGTTTGCGCTTTCTCCGAGAAATCCCGGCAATTTTGAGGGGAAGCATAACATTATTTAACACGGTATCTTTGGGATTCATGAAAAACTGCTGAAAAACAAAGCCAAACTGAGAATTGCGAAGCTTGTTTAGCTGCTTTTTGGATAACTTGGTAGATTCCTCGCCATCGATTTTGATGGTGCCGGAAGTCGGGGTGTCGAGTAGCGCGAGCAAGTGCATCAGGGTAGATTTGCCCGAGCCAGATTTACCGACAATCGCGACCGATTCGCCCTCGTAAATATCGAGATTGATGTCTCTAAGGGCAGTAAACTCGGCAGATTTTTTGCCGTAAACCTTTCTTAAGTTTTTTGCTTCAATTACTTTTTCCATATAAAAGATTATACTATGTTTTGTGATTTTTGTGTAATTAGGCAAATGGTTTTTGGCTCAGCGGATTCCCGGAGAGCGAGGGAACCGAATACTTAGGCCCCCTAGGACTTAACACAACGGACGCTAAACCCGCGCCTCTTACTGTAGCTGTTGACATCGGCCTTGCTACTATCGAAGTAAAGGGAGTAGGCGTACGACGAACCGTCAGCTGTAGAGGACCAGTAGTTGCCGCGAGCGCCGCCATTGGAGAAGGAGGAATTAAGGTAGAGGCCGCCGTAAACAGCTAGGAAAGGTGAACCTGTAAGTACAGAGCCAGTGGAATAACTAGATCCCAGTGTATTAAATTCTGCCTCTGTAGGTAGTCTCCAGCCTTTTGGACAGATGTCTGAAGGAGCATTGCCGCTTGATATGGATGCACCAGTACCGGCAGTAGCAGCTACATAGGAATAGTAGGAATAGCAGCCTGGTGACGAGCAGTTCGTTCTGCCGCTATTATAGACGTAGGCGGTAGAATCGTTTGAGAAACCGGAAGTAGAAGAGGCCGGGAGGGTGTATTCTGATGTAACATTAGAAAGGGTAGTTTCTAGTTTTGTGCCACCAGCCAGGTCTAGGTTCTCGGTCATCCAGCAAAATGGGCCAATCTTAGCTACAGAGTAACTCATGTTATCTCTTGCATCCCTCTTAGTACCAGAACAGTTAGATAAAGTCATCGTTTGCATACAGTTAGCAGTAGATACACCACCCTGTGTACAATAGTTTACGAGGCTACTTTTCCCATTCGCCGTAAAGGATAGGTTTCCGGTCACGCTGGAGATATTTTGGCTTTGGCTGGTATACGTAGCACTGCCAGTCCAGTTTACCCATTCGTAGCCACTGGTAAGTGTAGCAGCGATAGTAATAGCTCCACCATAGCGAGCTACGGCACTAGCCGTACCAGAACCGCTCTTAAGTCCAGTACCAGTAATGGATACACTAGCAATACCAGTACCAGCAGTGAGGGATACACTATAGGTATTTCTATACATACTAACTTGAAGGGTCAGTCCACTAGTTGTCATAGTACCAGAAGTACTAGCAGCTGAGTTATTTGCTCCAGAGTCACTGCCTTTATAGTTAGTGACGGTTTTAGAATAAGAACAAGTAGCACCGTAGTTTACTTGTTCGGTAGTATCGGTAGTGTAACTTCCCCATGTACCATCAGCATTCTGGAGTCTATATTGTTTAGTACAAGTATATTTATTTATAGTAGCAGTAGGAGTAATAGTACTAGGTCCAGCTCCTACAGTATAGGTAGTAGTAGCACCAGTAGAGGAAGTATCTGCGATAGTACCATAGTCTCCGGCATTCCAGGAAGTGAAGGAATAGCCAGTGCTTAGTGTAGCTGCTAGATTGTAAGTCTGACCATAGACTAAGCCTGTTATAGTAGTACCAGTAGTAGAAGTTGTACTGCTACCATTGAGAGTGACACTAGCAATACCAGTATTAGTCTTGATGGTAATATTAGGAGACCAGACTGCATAGAGTGTAGAATCATTGGTGGTAGTTTGGTCTATGCCAAAGGAAGCTCCAGGATTGTAGGTAGTACCAGCACAAGTAGTACCATTATTGCCTAATGTTCCTAGACACCAATAGAGGAAGGTATAGTTGACTCTTGTAGGGACAACCGAACTTAGGGTAATATTAGTATCCGTAATACCAGTATCACTGTATTGTCTGTCTGGGAGGTTAGCTACTGTGTCTGTGATATCTCCTTTTGAGTAAGCTACACTATAGACTACTGGGTTTCCTACAGCAGTCAGGACAAAGGTATTAGTATAAGTACCAGCTGGTTTAGTGTAATCTGCTCTAGCTCCTAGGCCAATGGTATAGTTATCTACGATTTGGTTATTTGGACAAAGGGTAGTAGGAGCACCATTAGCACACTGGGTAACATTCAAAGTAGAGCCAGATTCAGTAGGAGCTGGTCTAAAGGCAGTATTGGTTTCTGAATTATAGACAGAAGGTAGATACCCCCATTTGCCGTTGTAGGAAGTAGTTGAGGAGAAGGCATCCGTAGTAGTAGGGTATTCTATAGAACTAAAGGCTGCACCAGTAGCAGTGTTAGTTAATTGTCCAGTACTATCTAAACCATTGATGTTTAAAGTATAGCCGGATACGTTATTAGTAGCTACATTAAAGGCAGCTTGTTCTAAGGCAGATGAATAGGCGAAGGTACCATTACTGTCTGTAGGTAAAAGATTTACACTAGCAGTGTTGGTGGTAGAAGTCATAGTGATATTAGTAACACTAGGATTAGCTGTGCCTGGAGATGCTTCTGCAACATTTCCTTTCAGAGTTATAGGAAAAGCTGCCAAGGTCATAAAAGCAGCTAGTGCCGCAGAAGCCGAAATACCAACCACCCGGAGATTACGAGAATTCTTGATGTAAGAGTTTAAAGAGTTGAAGCGCGACCTATATATATATATATAGGATGCTAATTTTTGTTTGATGTTATTGATTGTATTTTTCATATTATCTATATGACCTTTCTATAAATGTATGACTTATTTACTTCATGTTAGCATAAGATTTTTGAAATGTAAATAGGTTTTTGCTAAATTTATGTGTTTAACAAAAAGTATGCTATTATAATATATATGTCGAAAAACTTAGTGATAGTAGAGAGCCCGGCGAAGGCACACACGATTGAGAAATATCTCGGTAAAGATTTTAAAGTCCTAGCCTCGGTGGGGCATATTCGCAAAGACACCAAGGTGGACAAAAATACTTTTGACGTGACTTACGAAATTGATCCGGAGCACAAATCTATCATTAATGAACTCGAAAAAGAGGCCAAAAAGGCCGACAAAATCTGGCTCGCGACTGATGAGGACCGAGAAGGAGAGTCGATTTCTTGGCATCTTTTGGAAGTTTTGAAGTTGCCCAAAAATACCGCGAGAATTACTTTTCATGAGATTACTAAGCCAGCTCTAGAGGAAGCAATCAAAAATCCGCGCACGGTGGATATGGATATGGTGGCATCGCAGCAAGCGCGGCAGACTCTAGACATGCTGGTGGGCTATGACCTTTCCGATATGGTGCGCAAAAAAGTCCCGGGTGCGATTTCGGCCGGGCGGGTGCAGTCGCCAGCGCTGAGACTGATTGTGGAAAGAGAAAAAGACATCGAGAAATTTGAGAGCAAATCCTCTTTTAAAGTAACCGGCAAATTCCACAAAAATGCCGATTTTGAGGCGACTTACGAGGCTGAGGCGCCAAAAGATGAAAAGGCCGCTACTAAGCTACTTACTGACTTGACAAAATCTGATTTTATGGTGGAATCGGTAGATGAGACTGAGGGGACGAAAGCAAATCCGGTGCCATTCACCACGGCATCTCTCCAAATTGAGGCTAATGCCAAGCTAGGATTTTCCTCTCGCACCACGATGAGTGCGGCGCAAGGACTCTACCAAGCTGGTCTGATTACTTACCACCGTACAGATTCTTTGAATCTTTCTAAGCAAGCCGTGGCGACAATTGCGGGATATATTGAGGGAACTTTTGGCAAGAATTATTTGCACACGCGCGTTTTTAAGACCAAAGATGCTAGCGCCCAAGAGGCGCACGAGGCGATTCGCCCGACCGACGTAATGAGAACTACGGCTGGTAGGACAGATTACGAGAAACGCTTGTATAATCTAATCTGGGCGCGCACAGTGGCGACTCAAATGGCCAATGCTAAGGTGGCTAAAACCACGATTAAACTATCGCACGATTTTGTGGCGAAGGGTGAAGTAGTGATATTTGATGGGTTTCTCAAAGTATATGGCAAAAGCAAAGATTTGGAGCTACCAAAAGTTTCTAAAGGGGACAAGGTTGAGTGTTTGTCGCTTACCGCGCGGCAAAATTTTGCCAAACCGCCGGCAAGATACACTGAAGGTTCTCTGGTAAAGAAGCTGGAGGAGCTGGGGATTGGCCGGCCATCTACTTACGCTTCAATCATGACCGCGATTCAAGCGCGTGGGTATGTAGTGAAAGGTGAATCCGAAGGGGAGGAACGGGAAATTGTGGAACTGACCGCCGAAAAAGGTAAGATTGCGCGCAATGTAGTGAACGAGAAATATGGCGCTAATAAGGGTAAGCTAGTGCCGACGCCGATCGGTGAACTAGTGGCGGGATTTCTCACCGATAATTTCAAAAATATTGTGGATTATAAATTTACCGCCAATATTGAAAAGGATTTAGATTTGGTGGCGGACGCTAAACTCGAACGAGTAAAGATGTTAAAAGATTTTTATGGGCCTTTCCGCAACACTGTACTAGTGGCATCTGGAGTAGAAAGATATAATAATGCTAGACTACTTGGGCATGATCCAAAAACGGGCAAGCCAATTTACGCTAAAGTAGGCAAAAATGGTGGGTTTATCCAGCTCGGTGACAACGAGAAAGAAGCGGGCGAAAAACCACGCTTTGCGCCACTGCCTAAGAGAAAATCCACCAAGACAGTGACTCTCGAGCAGGCTCTCTTACAACTGGAACTACCGGCTCTGCCGCGGGTGCTAGGCAAGACTAAAGATGGGGTAGAGCTAATTGCCGCGAGTGGTCCGTTTGGGCCGTACCTCAAGGGTGGCAAATACAATATTCCGATGAAAGATTTTGATCCGTACACGGTGACTTTTGAGGAAGCTTTGCCGCTTTACCAGAAAAAAATTGATTCAATTATTGCCGATTGGGACGAAATTATGATTATTAACGGGGCCTATGGACCGTATGTCAAAGGGCCGGGCCGTCGCAATAATGTAAAAATTCCAAAAGACCAAGATCCAAAGAAAATTACTTTGGAGCAAGCCAAAGAAATGCTGAAAAACAAGCCGAAGAAAACTGCCGCCAAGAAAACCCGTAGAGGTGCAAGAGGCAAAAAGAAATCTGCCAAAAAGAAATAATTACATTTTGAGTTCGTCGTAGGCTTTTTGCAGTACTTCTAGCATGTCGGCATAATCTTGCTCGGTGATGTGGGTAATTTTGGCGTAGATATAAATTACGTTGTCTACCACCTCTAGATTATAGCTTGGATTTTTGGCATATAAGAATTCCATAAATTTAGGATTCAAAAGCTCGAAGGCCGGCAAAGCATCACGAGAGGCGGCATAGACCTCATAGCGGTCATTAAATTCATTCCATTCCATTTCAAACTTTTCGTAAGATTTGTCTGGCTTTTTGGAGGTCTTAAATTTGCGGGATTTAACGATCACGCCAAGATAATCTTTTGGCACGTTGATTTGCCCGACAATGTAATAACTAGAGGTGTATTGGCCTGGAGTTTCGGCGTAGGTGTAGAGCTGAATCAAGAGATCGCCCCATTTGCCAATCACGTGGTTGTTGATATCAGCGATTTTCATGCTGGCACCACCGAAAATAAGCCCGCGAGAAGGCAAAGCATAGCGCCCCCAATCTGGACTATAAAACAATTTATTGTCTTTAGCGAAATTGGCTAAGGATTTGACTAGATGCGGCGCGGATTCGGTCGGCTGAGAAATGCCGTCTAATTTCAAACTCTCGCCATCGTAGATGAAATTCCAGGTTTCATTGGCGTCAGAAACGTATTGGCTGTAAAGTTTGTTGCCGTTATCATCAATTACTTCGTCTAGGCCGGAGAAGTAGAATTTGACCTGAACTTTGATAGGGAGAGGAGTGTCTTTTTTGACTGGGGTTAATAGACATACCTTGCGGACTTTGAGTTTGCTGACTTTGTTGGCCCGGTGCATATTTTTGAGAAGCTCTAGCATAAGACTGGCGTGCTCATAATAATGATCGGTAGTGAAAGTCTTGATATCGTCTAGCCTAAATTCACTCCAATCCTCTTGATAAGATTCAAAGATATGTTTGGCGGCTTCGTGGATGCGTTTCTCCGCTTCGGTGGAATTATAATCTTTGAACATTGGGGATTTCTTGAGGGAACTAAAGATGACTACCAAAACTATTAGAACAAAACCTGTAGCCATCAAAGCCTCTACGGGAGTAAATTCACTACTGCCACTCGAACTGGAACTGCTGTGACTGGAACTATGGCTAGAGCTGTGACTAGAACTAGACGAGCCGCCACCACCTCCGCCACCAGAGCTACTGCCACCGCCACCAGCAAAACCAAATAGGACGATTGCGATACTTACAGCAATAGTGGCAATATTCATATATATTATTATATCATACAAATTTAACAACTGGCACAAGCGTTTTACAATTTTTTTCCACAAATGTAAAAAATGTGCTACAATAGTATTAGAAAATCCTAAATTTCATAGTTGACATATACAAAAACTTATGGTATTATAGGTAAAGTAATATTATTTAGCAGAGATGGGGGTAAAGGAAAAATTTATGGACCAAAATGCAGAAATCCTCAAAAAAGCAATCTCGGGCAGCCTCAAAATCGTTGAGCAAGACCGTGAAAAAGAAATCATCTCCAGACGATTTGGTTTGAAAGGACGCAAAGAAACCCTTGAACAAATCGGCGAAACATTGTCTATTACGAGGGAACGAGTAAGACAACTAGAAAAAGCTATTTTGATTAGACTCCAAATTTCTGCAGAAGACAATCAAATTCCAGAACTTGCCCAAGCCGAAAAGATCTTGGTCCGTAATCTTACTGAAATGGGCAGAGTTGCCAGATTAGATGCTTTGGCAGCCAAAATCTATGGAAAAATCGCCACTCCTGCTGAGCAAAATGGGATTTATTTCATTGCTACTTTTGCTAAAAATTTAACCGTAATCGAGGAAAACGACCGCTACTATTTTGCGGTGGGGATCGCTGAATACGGTTCTACCTCCGAAATTAGAGGGAAGGTGGACGAAATCGTCTCGGTAATTTCCAAAAACAAAGAGCCGATGACTTTGGATGAACTTGACAATGTGCTTGATTATGAGCACCCAGACCACATAAAAGCAGTAGCGTCAATTTCTAAGCTGCTCGCTACTCTTAACGGCGTGTGGGGGCTGGCTAAATGGCCGTCAGTTAATCCAAAAAATATTCGCGATAAAATTTTTGTGATTTTAGAATCAAAGAAAGAACCGATGCACTTTTCGGACATTGCTAATGAAATTAAAAATTCCAATTTTAAACGCAAAAATGTTACTGTGCAGGCGATTCATAACGAACTAATCAAAGATCCGCGCTTCATCCTGATTGGACGGGGAATTTATGCACTTAGCACTTGGGGATACAAGAAGGGAACTATTTCGGATATCATCACCTCTGTATTAGAGAAGTCTGACAAGCCACTGACCAAGGAAGAAATCGTGAAGCAAGTATTAAAAACTCGCAAGGTCAAAGAGACTACGATTCTTTTGAATCTCCAAAACAAGAAATTATTTAAGAAAATTGACAAGAATTCCTACACTTTGGCTTAGTCTATGATATAATTAGACTATGGAGAATGTCATACATTTCATTCTAATGCCGATTTTCTGGATACCAGCGGTGGGTTTGCTCGCGTTTTTGACTTATAGAAATTACAAAAAACTCAACAAACTAAAAGTTCTAAATGTAGATTCGGTGCTTTTGATGCTAGAAATTCCGCGCACCAACGACAAGCAAGAACTAGCTGCGGAACAGCTTTTTGCATCTCTACACGGAATTTTACGTGACAAGCAGGAGCTGAGGAATTCTGGTGGTGTACAGGAGCATTTATCTTTTGAAATCGTGTCCACGGCCGGGCAAATTCGGTTTTATGTGTGGGTACCAAAGGTCTTGCAAAGCTTTGTGGAAGGGCAGATTTATGCACAATACCCGACTGTGCAGATTTACAAAATGAATGAGGACTACGTGGATGATCGGGCTAAATATCCAGTTTCTTACATGACTGAGCTGAGCCTAACGGATAATGATGCCTTGCCGATTAAGACTTTTGATTCTTTTGAGGTGGATCCGCTAGCGGGTATCACCGGCACTTTGGCAAAACTAGATCCAGATAGAACGGAAGAAATGTGGATTCAAATTTTGGCACGGCCAATTCCAGATAGTTGGCACAAAGACACTACAGACAAGTGGGTTTCTAGTGTAAAGTCAGGGAAGAAAGTGCTAACTAACGGGCCAGATTGGACTTGGATTGTAGAGGCGATTGGAGCTTTGTTTAGACCACCGGCTGGTGGCACAAATTCCGAAGTCAAGGTAGAATTGTCTGAGCGCGCTAAGGCGCAAATCGCCAAAGCCGAGGAAAAAGCCACCAAACTAGGCTACGAGGTAAAAATTCGTTTGGCTTACCTTGGTCAAAACGAGACCGATGCCAAGCTTAATATGCAAGCTCTAGTTGGGACGTTTAAACAATATAATTCTACTTCGATCAACGGGTTCCAGCAAAAAGGCGGGAGTTTTAATCGCAAAGATTTGGATGCCTACAAAACTCGACAATTTTCTGATCACGGATTTATTTTGAATATTTCTGAGCTGGCTTCGGTATATCATTTACCACATACTTCGGTAGAAACGCCAAATATCGTGTGGGCCAATGCCAAGACTGCTGAACCGCCAGCCCAACTACCAGTTTTGACCGGAGAAAAGGCTATCGACGAGAATATTTCGGCCTTTGGGCTAACGAATTTCCGCGGCATTAATCATCAGTTTGGCTTGCAGCGAATAGACCGCTCACGGCACGTTTATATTATCGGGCAGACCGGGGCGGGGAAGAGTGGGATGCTAGAGCTTCTGGCGCTTTCGGATGTGTTTTATAACCAAGGCTATTGTATTATCGATCCGCACGGAGATTTTGCAATTGACAATCTCAAATTTATCCCGGAATCTCGCGTTCAAGACGTAGTTTATTTCAACCCGGCAGATACTGCCTTCCCTGTGGCTTTTAACCCTCTGGAATATTCTGATCCTTCCCGCAAGCCGAATATCTGCTCGGAAGTAATCGGGGTACTCAAACGAATGTTTGGTGATTCGTGGGGGCCTAGGCTCGAGCATATTTTGCGCTATACCTTGCTAGCTCTCCTTGATAGGCCTTCTACTACGCTACTCGATATTTCTCGGATGCTGACTGATAAAGAATTTAGAAAAGAAACCTTGGAATATTGTAAGGATGTAACGGTTTTGCAGTTCTGGAAACACGAGTTTGGCCAGTGGAACGAAAAGCAGGTAAACGAATCGATCGCGCCGGTTTTAAACAAAGTAGGTGCTTTTACGGCCAATCCAATTATTAGAAATATTATTGGCCAACCAAAGTCCTCCTTTGATATTCGTAAAATTATGGATGAGGGCAAAATCTTGGTGGTAAACCTATCCAAAGGCCTAATTGGCGAGGATAATGCTTCAATTCTGGGTGCTTTCCTAGTCACCAAAGTGCAACTAGCCGCTATGAGCCGTTCAGATATTCCACGCGTAGAGGATAGGCGGCCGTTTTATCTCTATGTAGATGAGTTCCAAAACTTTGCTACAGATTCTTTTGCAGTGATTCTGTCTGAGGCGCGCAAATACGGGCTAAATTTGACTGTGGCGAACCAATATGTGGCTCAGATGACTGATAGTGTGCGCGATGCGGTGTTTGGCAACGTGGGTACGACAATTTGCTTCCGGGTATCCGCTGAGGATGCGCCGATTCTCGATAAACAATTTGAGCCGACTTTTGATTCATCGGATTTGTTGCAACTAAACAATCGCCACTTTGTAATTTCGATGATTATTAACGGCGAAAAGGTGCCGGCTTTCTCTGCTACTACCCTGTCTATCCCGGCTACACCGCAAGACAACTTCTCCTCTATCGTGGAATATTCTAGAGTACGCTACGGTCGGCCACGCGAGGAAGTAGAGAAAGAAATCAGGGAAACAATCGAGCAGGCTGAGAGGTACAAAAAGGATCTTTCCGACTCTGGTAGACAAGAGGTGGTGGAAGTACCGCATAAGACCGAACAAAAACCGAACTTTAAATTTGTGCCTTCGCCGCAAGCTGAATTTAGGAAGGCTAAGCTTAGTCCAAATACAGCTGAGGGCAAAGATCGACCAGGGCTAAAAGATTTGGCAAAATTAGTGAATGCAGAAATAGGGAATAACGAAGCAGGGAAAGATAAGCCAGATAACAAGCCGGTAAAAGAGGGGACTACTGAGGTCACAGGGAACAAAAAACCGAACAAAAAGAAGAAAAATAACAGGGGTAAAAAGGCTATGCGGGCGATGGATCCGCATGTACGGGTAGAGTTCCAAGAGAAATCACCGGCTGAGGTGCCTACTTCTAAGAGGCATGCTTCCCCCGTTTCCCTGTCCACCCCTGTTACCGACCCGGGGAATTATGATTCCAAAGATGTGTCAGCAGATGGATTCAAAGCTAAGAAAAAATAGGCTAGCAAAGTAGAACTTAAGCTGGCAGAATAGAACTGGCAAAAAATCTAAAATTTTGGCTCGAGCCGCGAAACCAGGTCAAAACCCAGCCACAAACATATGTCCAGATTTATATAGTTCTAATGTCGCACAATATAGATTTTAAGACATTAGGGTTTTTGGAAAAAGACGATTGTCTATACCTTTATAATAGGGGCAATATTCTGGTTATGCTTATATTGACCGAGGGGGCGGGAATTAATGCTGGTTGAAATTGGAATTTTACTAACGTTGGACTTCGCGCCGGGACCTTAAAAAATATTTTAGGCAAGTCTGCGCCGGAATTATCGGACAACGCCAATGGTCCGGACACCCACTCGGACAGTTCCGTGCTCGACTTGTAAAATATTTTTAAGGCCTCGGGCTTGTCCAAAAGGTTAGTAAAATTCCAATTTCAACCGCCTAAACCCCCGCATCCAGCCGCCACCCCTGTTAGCTGTCGGGTGGCGGCTGGAGTTTTCCACATTTGACTTTTCCCTATTTTTATTTCCCTATTTGCTATTTTTCCCTGTTATTTTAATATATTTTATTCCCTATTTTGCATGAAATCTCCAAATCTTACCGAACAAAAACCGAACAAAAGAGGAGAGAGAACAGGTATTCACCCCTGTTGCACCCCTGTTATTTTTGCCTTTAATTCCCTATTTCCAGTAGGCTTTACCATCGATACGAACATCGATATAGGTATATTCGTTCACCCCCTGGGCCGCCAGATAGCGGAACATCCGTTCAGTGTCCTCGGCGGTAACACCGGTACCACGATCAATTGTAGTCTTAACATAGCCTGGGCGACCGTTAAAGTAAATATCTACTTCGCGGATGGAACCAGACGGGATGACAGCCTTAATCGGCTCTAAACCTAAATCTCTTAGGTCTGACTCTAGCTTGCCGATGTATTCGGACATCCTAGAAGTGATTTGCCCGGCGCCAACATTTTCGTCTATAATCTCGATTGTTGGAGTGTAAGTTTTTACGATGGGAGTGTTGTTGATAATTTCAACCTCGCTAACCGCTTGTTGTTTCAAAAAATCAATCAAAAAATACAAACCGGCACCAATGCCAATAACAAAAATAATTACCGTGATTACCACCCGAATGGTCTGGCGTTTTTTGGTTTTTTTCTTGGCTTCAAGGCGCTCGGAAGCAGTTTCTAAATGTTCCCTGCGCTCACCAATAGTGCGCCCAGACTTGAGATGAGAATGTTTATTGAGGTGCCTTCTGGCGAGTTTTGGTTCCTCGGGTTTTGCCTCAGGTTTTGCCTCGGTTTTTGCTGCTTTTCCCACCTATTTTGTCTCCTCCAAGATCAAATCGGCTAATCTTGCGGCGGCATCCGAATGGGCTTCGGCATGGAGATGCTCAGCAAGATCGGCGCGGAGGCGCGGACTTCTGACAAGATGACGAATAGCCTCTAGGAGCTCGGTAGGGTTTTTCATCATTTTGGCATCAGAAACTACCACTGCGGCCTCCAAGCCTTCTAGGCGCTTGGCGTTGGCGGTTTGATGGCCACCCGGCAAACGCTCAAATGGCACAAGGATTACGGCTTTTTCGAGTGAGGCAAGCTCGGCGATAGTAGTGGCACCAGCGCGTGAAACGACGACATCGGCGGCGCCCATTAACTCATCCATGGTGGTGTTGAACTCCCACATTCGGAAATTAGACTCTAAAGATGCGTGGTCCCAATTTTCGTATTTTTTGAGATCAAGCATATTCTCGTAATGTTTGCGACCAGCAACCAAAGCCACGGACGTAAACTCGAGTAGTTCTGGCAAAATTAAACGCGTAGTTTCGTTGAGATTTTCGGAACCTTGAGAGCCGCCAGTAATCACTACCAAAGGTCGGTCAGGATTAAAAGAAAAGGCTTTTTTGAGTTGATCGGTCTTAACCATGCTAACCGGCTTAAACTCCGGCGCTACAGGAATGCCAGTGTAGACATAATTTTTGTGTTTTTCCATAACTTCCTCGGATGGTGGCATGCCAAATGCCACTTTGCGCGCTTTTTTCATCAACAAACGGTTAGCGAGACCAGCCACAGAATCCGACTCGTGAATGATATAAGGGATCCGGAAAAGCCGAGCAATCATCCCGACCGGAAGGCAGGTGTAGCCGCCCTTCAAGAAAATCACATTTGGTCTGCTACCCGGAATAATGAGGCGGAAAAAGCTCATCAAGAGCCCGCCGAGGAACCCAAGAAAGCCAAAGATATTGCCAAAAATTAAATCTTTTAAGGTGATATCAAAGTGAGCAAAATAGTCGGAAAATTTCCAACCGGCATAGCGGTGAAACTTGCCAGAAAGTGTGCGTCGAACCCTAATAAATGGGCCACGGTGACCTTTTTTGGACTCATAACCTTCGGCCCAAGATACACCAATCTCGCTGCAGAGCTTGGTGACATTTTTGAAATATTTAAAATCAGTCCAAAATTCTACCTCGGTGCGAGGACGCTTCTCTAGGATTTCACGAATGACGGCGACGGCTGGAGTGATATGTCCCCCGCTGCCGCCCCCCACTACTAATATTTTCATGTTTGATTCCCTCTCTACTAGTATAACACGAAAGTTGACAAACTTCACCAATTGCGAAGGCGATAAATATCATCGAGGTACCACCATAAGAAAGCAAAGGCAAAGTAATGCCCGTGACCGGAATAAGTGCAGTCATAGCCATAATATTTACTACTACTTGGGCGAGAGTCCAAGAGAATATCCCAATGACAAAGAAACGATTGCTATCGTCTTGAGTGTGACCGGCGACTTTTAGTATTCTAAGAAGCATAATACAAAATATTGATATTACAATAAATAGGCCAAAGAAACCAAAAGTCTCACCCATGATGGCAAAAACTGAGTCGTTGATAGATTCTGGAAGGTAGCCAGTAGCTTGAACGGAGTTACCAATGCCGACGCCGCTAAAACCACCGGTGCCAATAGCTAACATAGCGTTATCAATGTGATAAGTAGAATCGCTTGATTCCCCGCCTGTGAGTGTGGTAATCCAAGCGTCAACGCGTTCCATCCGGTGACTAGACATGGCTACAGAACCTACAGCTACAGTTAGGACGATAGCAGCCATCACTAAATATTGCCAAGCCGGTACATTCGATACAAAAAGCATGCCAAAAATAATTGCAATAAGAGCTACGCCAGTGCCGAGATCTCCTTGAGCCACTACCACAAGACCGAGTGAAAGACCGCAAACAATGATAATTGGTAACCAAAATTCTTTGAAGTCGCCGACCTTATCTTCCGCTTTTTTTCTTGCCAAAAAATCCGCTAGATAAACTGCAAGAGCAAATTTTAGGATTTCGGCTGGCTGAATACTAACCGAACCAAACTGAAACCAACGACATTCACCAAGTTCGCATTTGACCATCGACGAGTGCGCCATCGCCAAAACCCAAAGCAGAGCGGACAAAAACAAGGCAAAAATTAAAAGTGGCTTGGCAAACCTTTTAATATATTTATACGGAATAACTTTGAAAGCTAGAAAAAAGGCCAAAATAGATAGGCCAACTGAGCGGAGTTGACCTAGGAAAAAATAATTAGAATCGTAATCGGTACCGTAGGTGGTGTTAAGCACATTAGCACGCATCGGACCAATAGCATAAATAACAATTAGACCTAGGGCCATAAGGCCAAGTGTGGTAAGGATGATAACGATGTCTGACTTGTGTTTGCGATTCATCTAAATCGCGCCCCCGACTGCGGCTAGGAATATTCCGAGAATAGCACAAACACCAGCAATAATCCAAAAACGCATAACAATCTTTGCTTCCCCCCAACCTTTGGCCTCTAAGTGATGGTGAAGCGGTGCGGAAATAAAAACTTTTCTTTTAAAGAATTTTTTGGAAGCTAACTGAATGAGCGACGAACTAGTTTCTACAACGAACGGAAGTCCAATGATAGGAAGGAGCAAAAGAGAATTGGTCATCATGGCAACTACACCAAGACCGGCACCGAGTGCAAATGAACCCGTATCGCCCATCATAAAACGGGCTGGCGGTACATTAAACCAAACATACGATAGAAGCCAGCCAACTACGGTCATGCAAAAGCCAAAAAGTGCAACATTGCCCTGGAAAAGTGCAATCACACCAAAAGCTGCATAGGCTAATATAGCGAGGCCTCCAGCTAGACCATCTAGACCGTCAGTAATATTGACCGCATTAGATGTAGCCACTACGATGAAAGCGAAAATTATAATCATACCAACTATGCCAACTTCTAGATTACCAATAAATGGTACGAGAATGGTAGTCCAACCAAGTTTGGTGGCAAAAAACCAACCAAGCACTACACCCACAACTGTAACAAGGAAAAATTTAACTGGACCACGGAGCCCAGCCGCGCCTCGGCCAGAGCCAAAGATATTGATAGAATCGTCGATCACGCCGACGAATGAGCCGCCAAGAAAGCCCACGAGCGGAAGCCAAGTCTGACCACGATCGAGATTAAAAGCCCATGTAACGATTGTAACTGACAAGATGCCGATAAGACCGGCCATGGTCGGAAAACTGCGTTTAAATTTATGGGCGTGAAGTTTGCTCATGATTGGCAAATCTTTGCCATCGACGGTTTTTTGTTTTTGTTTTTTCCAAAAGTGATATTTGTAGGCAAAATGAGTATAGAAAGGAGTCAAAAACATTGAAAGCAAGAAGCCAGCAAGAGCCAGTAATAATCCGTGAAAAACCTCCTCGTTAATAATTCCCATAATCATATTATACCCCTCCCGGTTTAATTTTTAAATAGTTAATCACATAATTCGACATCACATCAAAGAGATCTTGAGCTTCGCCGCCGGAAAGAGCTTGTCCTTCCCCCCACATTTTTACCATTACGACATATTCTGGCATCCCACCGGAAGGTGCGATAAAGCCGATGTAAGAGCCGACCAGGTTGCTCATGGAATCATCGTAGGCACCATTGACGATGACCTGGGCCGTACCGGACTTACCACCCACATCGTAGCCAGGTTTGTCGATGCCAGCACGAGCTTTGTAGCTACGGTTGTTGACTAAAAGACTTCTCATAGTAGCAGAAGTTTCTGGAGTCAGAATTTGGTCTTCGACTTTTTCCCGATTTTCTAACGGTTTAATGGTGCCATCAGATTCTAAAGTACCTTTAACTACACTTGGAGTGCGCCAAATTCCGCCGTTAACTACTGATGAAAAAGCGGTAGCGGTCTGAATCATGGTGGCGGAAAGATTTTGACCAAAAGTCATGTTGGCATAAGCTGCATCTAGACCATAAATTTCGGCATGAGGATCCCAAATAAAACCTTCTTGTTCAATTAATTCAATACCCGTGGCGTGACTAAAGCGGAATTTGTCGTTGTAATAGTGATATAGTCTTTCCCTGCCGGCAGCAGTAATTTCGTCCGGATTGTCACCTAAAAATTTGAGGGCCTGAATAGAGCCCACATTTAAGGACCAATATAAGGCTTCCCTCATGGTGAGGGTTTGATTATTTAAAATCGCACGCTGCTCCGCGTTCCAAATTTGATTGCCGTCAACAACAGTATAAGGAGTATTGAGATAGGTGCTGTCTGGTGTCATTTTGCCTTCGTTGATAGCGGCGCTAAAAGCAAAGTTTTTAAAAATCGAGGCCGGTTCGTACGGGACTTCCGTAACTTGATTAATATATGCGGAGGCGTCTTTGACATCACCATAATTGCCTGGGTTATAGCCTGGAAGAGCGGTCATTGCCACGACTTCGCCGGTGCCTGGCTTCATGACGAGAGCAGCAGCGTTGGTGGCGGCGGTACGGTTAATGGCATCGGCCAAAACTTCTTCTACTCCCCGCTCTAAGCCACGGTCGATCGACAAAACGACATTTTTGCCATCTTCGGCGGGGATTTTAACATTGTCGTCACCAATAGAAAGAGCCACATTGTTGACATCGGAAATAGATTTTAGCATACCGTCTTTACCGGACAGAAGCTCGTTTAATGAGCCTTCTACACCGTATTGACCAAGGCCATCGGAATTGACAAAACCAAGTACTGTAGAGCCAACTTCGCCCTCAGGGTAGACTCTTTTGTTCCCTTCTTTTAACCAGACACTTTTAATTCCCTTTTCAGCGATTTGGTTGACATTAGAATAAGGGACATTTTTGGCTACGATATAATACCGGAGGCCTTCAGTGTTATAAACTTTATCAAGATCGGCTGTAATATAAGGCTTGGCATATTCCTCGAGAGCTTTTTTGATTTCCTCTTTTGGCGTAACGGCTGGATCGATGATGACTTGATAAACCGTTTGATTGAGTACCACTGCGGAGGGGTCGCCTCCATCCATCATATAAATTTCACCGCGCTTAGCTGTGATAGTTTGAAGCATAGTATGAGCTTCGTCAGCTTTGGCCACCCAAACATCGTGTTCGATAATCTGAATAAAAAATAATCGTACCACAATAATCGCAAAAAGCACCAAGGTGGCTCGTTTTAAGAATCTAATTCGTTTCATAATTATTCAGTAGCATAGCCGGTGACATTAGCGTCAGGCATGCTAGCTGCAACAGTGCTGGTTTTGGCGGTAGCTACAGATGTCAGACGGGCCTTCTCGACCGCAAGGTCATCACGACGAGCGTTCAAATCGGAAATTTCGGATTCAACGGCAGAAACTTGGTAATCAAAACTAGTGGATTTAGTTCCCTCAGCAGCATAAATTAAGCCAAAAATTAAAGTGAGCAAAATAATAATCACAATCTGAGAAATAGAGCCCAAACTTCTTTTTTCTACGCGGACAGTATTACGACCACGGGCAAAGCCGATCGGATTAATTTCGCGACGGGACGCATAGGTTTGAACGCTACTCATTAGATTTTTTAACTCCTTTTTTATTTTTATTTTTTTGATATCGATAGACTGTATTCATAGGCCAGTGAGCCTCAAATAAGCAGAGCTATAAGTGACTTATTTGAGCCCACTGGAAGGTCATACACCACACTCATACCCAGTGTGAACTCTATTTTTGGCGGACCCTAAGGGTCCATGTATATTTAAAGGTGCGTGGGGTCGTTTGATGCGACCCCACAAGGTCACAATTTCGTGTCAAAGTTAGTTAGATTTTTTGAAATTAACTTTGATGGTTTGGGTGCGAGACCGGCTCGCAACTACGATTTGCTTTGGCATTTGTGCCTCCTTTTGTTTTTATTATTTTTATTTTTATCAATTCCGTTTTCTGGCAACGCGCAATTTGGCGCTGCGAGAGCGCGGGTTGATAAACAACTCCTCATTTCCCGCAGTGATTGGTTTTTTGTTCTCTACTTCTAATCTCGATTCCTCGCCATTTGAAGTTTCTGATTTTAGAAACTCTTTGACCAACCGATCTTCTAGACTGTGAAAAGTGATAATTGCGAGCCTGCCGTTTTGATTTAATAAATCTGGCAGAAGCGGGAGAGATCTTTCAATTTCTCCTAGCTCGTCATTAACCGCGATTCTGATGGCTTGAAAGACACGCGTAGCTGGGTGAGTTTTGGAATATCCGTGAATTCTAGTACGGATTAATTCCGCGAGCTCAATGGTGGAATGAATCGGGCGGTGATGAACGATGACTCTGGCGTACATTCTGGCGGAACCTTTGGGGATTTCGCCGTATTTAATAAATAGATCGCCTAAATCTCGTTCGCTCCAGCGGTTGACGATTTGATCCGCCGTAAGCTTCTGCCGCTGATCCATGCGCATGTCTAGGGGAGCTTCTTTGGTAAACGAAAAACCCCTTTCGCCCATGTCTAGCTGCGGTGAAGAAACTCCAAAATCCGCTAGCACTATATCAAAAGTTTTTCCACTCTCTAAAAGCTGTAGCATAGAGCTATAAAAATCGCTGTGAAGGATAGTGATACTTCTGCCCTTAAACTTCTCTTTTAGATACTCATAGGCGTACTCATCTCTATCTATCAATACGGAATCTTTATAATTCTGTGTTACATCCAAAATTTTTTCGGCGTGTCCTCCGTAGCCAGCTGTGAGATCCAAATATTTATCGTTCAACTGCGGCTGGAGACCTGCCAAAACTTCTGATAGTAATACAGGGATATGTAATTTCTCCATATTTATATTATACAACGTTTGAGAACGCTCAACTAGAAACTTCAGCGGGTTTGTTTCTGTTTGATTTTTGTTTTAACACAATTTATCTACCACAATTATAAAAATTGTAGCCGTTGAGAGACTTATTGTGCTTTGGTCTTAACGACCTATAGAGTTTTTATTGGGAGGTGTGTTAAAGAAGGTACGCGCGACTTTGGTTTCGCATCTCGCTTGAGATTTGATGCGCGCTGAAACTCCTAGTTGGCCGTTCTCAAACCTTTTTAATGTACTTTTTTGATTTGTGGTTTTTGTATGATGTTGCCACTAACTTCAGTATATTATGTTTTTTCAAATAATGCAAGTGCTTTTTTGGACTTTTTTGGGTTTTTTGCAACCTGGGAGTTTTCCACAACTGGGGAAAAGTTTACCGAACAAAGTGGGGTTTACTTTTGTTCCCTTTTGTGTTGTAATTACCGAACACACAGATTTAAAATCTGTGGTATAATAGAGGAAATAAGTGAGGTAAATTATGGAAAATTCTAGTGATTTCGGTGAGCCGTTTGACGTGTTCTTGTGGGCAAATCAGGTAGATGCAATCAAAAATAATGTGTCGGCAGAGCTGTTTCTCTTTAACAAAAACTACACGCCATACAAAATCCGCTATTCGGATAAGTTGACTGGGGCGGTAAAGTCGGTATTTATGCAAGAAGCAGTGTCTTATATTATTAATGAGGCGGAAAAAGGCTTGGAATGCCGTGATTACGAAAAAGCCGATGGCGAGGAAAATGTGGTTTATCGGGCTTCCCTTTCCAAGGTGGACCGGGCGGATACTTTGATTCATTTGATTGAGCATGAATATAAAGACATTGATTATTTTTCGGAAAACGAGTACGACTTTAAGAAGGTCAAAGGGATTATCGCCAAGTTTACTTATCCAGGTGAGAATGGGATGAAAACTTTTTATATTGCTAAGATTTTGCCGGCTTCTTCGGCGCTAAAAGGAGCCTCCTCGTGGGAGATTAACGGTGAGAGCTTTGAGCCGTTCTCGGCGGAAATTGCCCTCAAAATGCCAGAGGACAATCAAGTGGCGATTGTGGATGGTACAATAATTGTGTTCAACCAAGCTAAGTTTGAGAATCTATTTCAGTATGATTTTAAATCGCAGGTGCTAGCCGAGGCCAAGGCAAAAGAGTTGACCGAGAAATACAAACTTTCCTTCTCTGAGGGTTTGACTCTAGACTCGCTGCTAGCGGACAAAAAGCCACTACTCAAAAAAGTGCAGGCAATGGATATTGCTTCGGAAATGCCGCAGGACAAGTTGCTAGATTACGCCGATGAAATGCAGCTAGATCTCATGACCGATGATGATGGTTCAATTATCATCATGGATGACAAAGATCTCACCATGTTTGTAAATCTCTTAAATGAGGACTACTATGTGTCGCCGGTGAATGGGAAAAGATACGAAATTAAGTCAAAGAAACTTTTAGGTGAGCCGGATGGCGAGCCGCCAAGAGGCTAATTATAATTCAAAATAGGTGGATTCGATCACATCGGTTTCGCCAAAGGACCTGAGGGTGCTGATAAGCTCTTGTTTAACAAGAAGGGCTGGGTCTTTTTCTTTCAAAACTGTCTCTAGTTTAGCATAAATAGAGTTGTCCTCATCTAGAACATCTAAGTAAAGCATGGTGGAATCGCTCATTTTGATTTCTTCCCTTCGGCGGGAGACCTCACCGAATTGCTTGAAGCCGAGCTGCAAAATAATATTGACCATTCCCTCGTAGTCGGTGATAGGAGCATCCTCGATAATATCGATACCAGAATCTTCAATGTGTCGGCGAAGGCTGAGAATATATAGTGGCGGCTCATCGATGGCGTGCATTTCGGTACGCATGACGAGGCGCGGATAATTATGCCTACCCTTGTAGCCACGTGGGACAAAAACTCGGTCATGCTGCCAATAGACTGGCGAAAATTCTAAGTCTACACCCTCTAATTTTTTCTCGAACCGATCGCGGTCGTGAACTCTACACTTTACAATCACCTTCTTCATTAATTTTATTATAGCACATTTTTGCCCAAATCAGAAGGGCCCGAGAATTTCTCTCGGGCCCCATATATGTGCTCCGCTAGGGAGCTGGAGGTGAAATGGGGAAATATTTTTTGTCACTCGATGTAGTCTGTTTCATCGTGTTCGCCAATGTCGGTCATGACTACAAACTTTTCGTTGCCGTTATACTCGATAGTAGCAATGCAATCCGAGCCTGTGATAGCCAACTGCCTAATGATCTTGGCAGTGGCCCCTGCTAAGAAGTCTTCCCAATGCTTGTAAAGCTTGTAAAGCTCTTCTGGAGCCGTGATTTTTATCACTAGCCAATGGGGCACCTTGTGATTGTAGCCACGGTATCCTACCGGAGTGGTAGTGTCTAGTGTCGTGATACTCTCTCCATGGGGGGAGAGATAGTCGTAGTCGATGTCATATAAAGCCTCGGCAATAGCGCTGAGGTTGGGGTAATCCCCATCCGATTTATAAGTGTAGTAACCTGGTTTCAGTTCGCATTGCAAAGTTATCTTTGCTTTGCGAATAAAACCATGATCTGTTTTTACTAACTTCGTACTAATCTCATCGTTCATATTCATATTTCATCCTCCTTCTTAAAGAACAATCAATTTTTGAGTGCAAAAATCAATTTGTCTTTATATTATAGCACATTTTGTTCAAAAAAGCAATAGCTTAATTTAAGAGGTTAGTCCAAAATATCAATTAACCGAGCTTCGACTGATCTAACACCGTTCCATTCGTTCTCGGTGGGCTGGATGAGAAAACTATATTTTTCGTCATCATAGAGATTAAACCAGTTATCAGGGGCGGAAAAAGCAATAGATTTGATAATTTTGCCGTCCTTACCCCTTAAATCTAGCCTAAGATGAGAGCCATCCTCGCCCATTCTCTTGCTATCTAAGATTTCAGCGTTTTTGAGGCAAAAAATCGGCTCTTCGTTCCCTGGGCCGAAGGGCTCGAGAGTATAGAGGGATTCTAAAAGATCGAGATTAAAATCTGCGAGGTTTTCGATATCAATGTCGGCATGATGTTTTAAAAATCTATCTTGATCTTTTAATTGGAGGCTTTCGTAATATTGATTGATTTTTTCCCTGAATTTGTCGAGATTCGCTCTTTTTACCTGCACACCAGCGGCGGCGGCGTGACCACCACCGCCCTCAATAGCGTCTTTGGCGTATTCTAGAGCCTCGGCGAGATTGAATTCGCCAAAACTGCGGCCAGAACCTTTGAAAAGACCGTCCTCTACCTCTGACAAAACGAAGGCGGGCTGGTGGTACTTCTCGACAAGGCGGCCGGCGATAATGCCGAGAATGCCCTCGTGCCACTTGCCAGTTTCGATAATAACAGGGGTGGTGGTTTGATGTTTCATTCGCTCGGCAATTTCTTGAGTGGCGGTGCGTTGATTAGTGCGCCGAGTTTTGTTGAGTTCCTCTAGGGTACTAGCTAATTTAGCGGCCTCGGTGCTAGAGGTGGTGCGAAGGAGATTTAGAGCAATTTCGGCGGTATCGAGGCGACCGGCGGCATTGAGGCGTGGGCCAATCTGGAAGCCGATAGATTCGGAGGTGATATTCTTGACACCAGCGTTTTTCATGAGCTCTAAGAGGCCTTTTCTTTTGGTTTTTTCGAGGACGATTTTGCCATAATAGGTAAGAATGCGGTTTTCCCCGGTGATTAGCATGCTGTCGCAGATGGTGCCAAGCAAAACGAGGTCGAGAAGCCATTTTTCTTGGCCCTCGGGGATGAGATTTTGCTGGACTAGGCCCTGGGCGAGCTTGAAGGCCACCCCTACGCCGGCAAGATCTTTCAAGGTCTCTGGGCCCTTGTAATCGTGGCGATGGGGGTTAATAACGGCCACCGCCTCTGGAAGAGTGGCTTCACATTCGTGGTGATCGGTAACAATAGTGTCGATATTTGATTGGTTTAGTTCCTTGATAATGGCGTGGTTTCTGGAACCGCAGTCTACCGTAATAACAAGGGTAATTTTGGCTTTTTTAGCACGGGTAATCAGGCGCTCGCTCATGCCATAGCCATCGATAAAGCGGTCTGGTAGCATGATTTCTAGGTTTTTGATGCCGGCTAGTTTTAAAGTTTGCTCCATCAGAGTGGAAGCGGTAACCCCATCCACATCGTAATCGCCGTAAATTAAAACTTTCTCCCCAGTTTTTGCGGCTTTTTCGAGGCGGTCTAGGGCTTTTTTCATGTCGGGAAGCTCTAGAGGGCTTACGAGATTTTCGTATTTGGGATGCAAAAAATCTGGCGTGAGATGGCGAGATTCAACGAGTTGAGTAAAAATTTTGTTCATTTACTACCTCTGTTAATTGATAGTTTTTGATGGTTTGCCACCACGCTGGCTTTTAATGACGATACTTTGAAGTTCCTTCAAAATAGGATATTTTTTGTTGGTTTGATAGATTCTGGTGGCACCTTTTTTGGTCATAATGAGGAAATTACCGTCCACGAGGCGGGTGAGCTCTCTTTGGATATTGCCGGGATCCTCTTTGATAAGCTTGGCGAGACCGCGAGCGTGAATCTTGAAATCCGGATATTTAGCAAAAACTACCACGATTTTGCGGCGGACACGGGATGAAATGAACAGATCTAACATACTCTACCTCCTTAACTTTCTTTATTATAGCACACTTGGTGTTAAAATTACAACAGTGATATAATTAAAATATGTACGTGGAGGTAATCGTCGGTAAGGCGGTGGGTAAGGGGGCAAGCATTTTGACCTATAATACTTCCCTGCCGGTAGAGCCGGGTTCTATTGTGGAAGTGCCGTTGATGCGTGGGAAGGCGCCGGGCGTGGTGCTTAAAAAAGTTGCTCAACCGGATTTTAAGTGCCGTGGAATCACACGAGTTTTGTATTCAAAGCCGCTGCCTGCGCATTTAATCGAGGTGGCAAAGTGGATGTCGGAATATTATGTGGCGCCGCTATCAGGGGTGATGGGGATGATTTTGCCAAATGGGGTGCTGAAGAAGCGGCGTGGCTTAGGGGTGAAGGTAAAAACCGAACAGACCGAACAAACTGATGGGAAAGGACATTCCATCCCCCTTAACCATGCTCAGAAAAGTGCGCTTATTGCCCTCCAGGAGGCTTCAGAAGGCACGAAACTGCTGTTTGGCGTTACCGGTAGTGGTAAAACCAATATCTACCTTACAGCGGCTTCTAGGGCCCTCCAACAGCAAAAATCGGTTGTGCTTTTGGTGCCAGAAATCGCCTTGACTGGGCAGCTGGTGAAAGTTTTTCGGGAAGTGTTTCCAGAGATTGTTACGGTGATTCACTCTAAACAAACTGAGGTAGAGAGGCAAAAGATTTTTGATTCCCTACTGATGGGCGAGGAGCCAAGAATCGTGATTGGGCCGCGCTCGGCGTTGTTTGCACCGTTGTCTAATCTGGGGTTGATTATTGTTGATGAGGAACACGAGTCCACCTATTACCAAGAGAACACCCCAAAATATTCGGCGATTCGGGTGGCTTCTAAGATAGCGGAAATCTGTAAATGCCCTTGTATCCTTGGCTCGGCGACACCTTCGATTGAAGATTTTTATCTGGCAAAAAAGCGTGATGCGCTGGTGATTTTGTCTGAAAAAGCCAAAAAAACTGCGGTGCGGCCAGATTGTAAAATTATTGACTTCAAGAACCGAGATGAATTCTCAAAAAATCGGTATTTTGCTAATTCTCTCTTGAAGTCCATTGCTAATAATCTGGAAAATGGGCGGCAAAGTTTGATTTTTCATAATAGAAGGGGGTCATCACCTCTGACAATTTGCGAAGATTGCGGTGAGGAACTTTTGTGCCCAACCTGTTTTTTGCCTTTGACTTTGCATGTGGATAGCTACGAAATGCAGTGTCACACCTGTGGATATAAGTGCCGAGTGCCGGCGGCTTGTCCAAAATGCGGGGGTGGCTCTCTGATTCATAAGGGGTTTGGGACAAAATTACTAGAAAATGAACTAGTGAGGCTGTTTCCTAAGGCGCGGGTGAAGCGATTTGATGCGGATAGTAAGAAGGGCGAGAGCCTAGAGGAAATGTACACTTCGGTCAGAGATGGCGAAGTGGATATTTTGGTGGGGACACAAGTACTTGCTAAGGGCTTAGACCTGCCACTACTAGCCACGGTAGGGGTGGTGCAAGCTGATGCGGGCTTGTCTTTGCCAGATTTTAGCGCGGAAGAGCGGGTATTTCAGCTAATTACTCAGGTGATGGGGCGCGTGGGGCGAGGCCACTCGGATACCGCTGAGGTGTTTATCCAGACTTTTCGACCAGAACATCCGGTTTTGACCTTTGCGGTTAGCGAAGACTATTTGGGGTTTGCTGATTATCTGTTAAAACAGCGGCAAAAGAGTGGTTTTCCGCCGTTTAAATTTGTGGCAAAGGTGGCTGTAACCATGAAAACAGAGGTATCGGCACTGAGGAAAATCCGTGAGGCGGCGAGGAAATTTGCGGCTGACAAGAGATTGATTGTGTCGCCGCCGATGCCGGCTTTTCACGAGAGAACAGCGCGCGGGTTTACTTGGGAAGTGGTGGTGAGATCTAGCTCTCGCAAAGCATTGCTGGAGGCATTTTATTCCTTAGGTTCTAATTTTCATGTGTCTCTGGATTTACCATCCCTTTTATGATATAATAGTCTTTATGAAAATTATCACCGTGCCGGATCGAAGGTTAAGAGAGCCCTCTGAAAAAGTGAGGCAAATTGATTTTGAGGTTCTGGACACGATTGCTGATATGCGTAAGCTTTCTTTGGATTGGGAATCTAAGCACCCCTATGAGCTGTCGGCGGCGATGGCGGCGCCTCAGATGGGGGTGAATAAGCGAATTATTATTATTCGTGATGACATGGAAGACAAGAAAAATGCACATTTTACGGCGTTGATTAACCCAGAGGTGACCAAGACCGAAGGCAAGACCGTGACAGATTACGAGGGGTGCCTGTCGGTGCCGAAAATTTACGGGATGGTGCCGCGGCCGCTGAAGGTGCGGGTGAAGGCTAAGACCGAAGATGGCAAAGAGGTGCGGATTAAAGCATCGGGCGAACTGGCGCGGACACTTTTGCATGAGATTGATCATTTGAACGGAATTTTGTTTATTGATCACATCAAAGACAAGGCCGATGCGTTTTATTATATGGATGACAAGGGTGAGTTGATACCGGTAGAAAATTACGAAAAGGAAATTCGGGACAATGTCAAACTCTGGGGCAAAAAATAAAATCATCTTCTTTGGGAACGGACCTTTATCTGAATACGCCCTGGCGGCTCTTAAAAAAAGTGGATTAGAGGTGGTTTTTCATGCGCACGATAAAGCCGACCTTGAGGAGGCGGTGCAACTCAAAAAGGCCGATCCTTCCCTGATCGGGGTGTTGGCTTCATTTGGAGTTTTAATTCCCTCATCGGTGCTAGAGGTATTTGAGCCAGAGGGAATTTTGAATATCCACCCGTCGCTACTGCCTCTGTACCGGGGGGCTTCGCCGATTGAGTCGGCAATTCTTGGTGGTGATGCTACCTTCGGTGTCTCGGTGATGAAGCTCGCAAAAGCAATGGATGCCGGACCGATATATAAGCAGGCCACCATAGAAAATGTACCACTTTCTAGTAATTTGAAAGATTATCTCTATAAAACTCTGGCGGAAATGGGAGCGGTGATGGTTTTGTCGCTTCTTAAATCTAAAAAATGGCCTACGGCGATGGCCCAAGATGACTCAAGAGCGACTTATTGTGGTAAATTAGAAAAAAAAGATGGCTTATTAGAGCCTTCGAGCGAAACGGCAGAGCAGGTTTATCGTAAAATCATCGCTTTTCAGGGTTTTCCTAAAGCTAAATATGCTTTCTACGGCAAAAATTGCGCTATTTTAGAGGCTCATATGATTGACTCGGGTGAGACAGCGCTACTTCCGCTTCCCTGCGCTGATGGGCAAATTCTTAGCATTGATAGATTACAACCAGATGGCGGTAAGCCGATGGATGCAAAAAGTTTTCTCAATGGATACGGGAAATAGCCTATTTAATTAGCTCGGCGCGGTTTTTCTCGATGGCTTGTTTCATTTCTTCAACACATTGATTGACGATTTCGCGGTAGTCTGGGCGATTTTTTTCGAGCCATTTAGCGGCCTCTTCGGTGCCAAGGAGACTATCAAACTCTTGAAGCTGCGCCTCGGTGAGGCCTTTTGAGATACGTTCGCCAATGCGAACTTCTAGCTCCTCTTGGATGTAGTTTAGAAAATCTTGTTTTTTGTCTGCCGGCATAGCCGATAGACCCATTTCTCGTAAAAAGTTTTCATCAAATTGCATAATAGTTTAATTATAACACAAAATGGTTAAGGTTTTATAGTTAGCATGGAACCAAAAAATACAATCATGGCATACGCTAAGAGGAGCATTAGACAAAAAATCAAAACTAGATTCTTGATTGGGTATTTATTTTTGCTAATCCTAAACAAATTAATACATTCTGGTATATGCCATGTGAGTCCTAACAGCGCGATGGCCACAAAAGGAGCTACCAAAGGATGCGATATTTTAAAAAGAAGTTGGTTCTCCATTTTTGCCAGTGAGCCACTATCGTCAAGCCCTGATAACAATCGACAAAAAAAGCAAGCAAGAACTATAGATATTATAGTAAAAATAGCTGTAATTATATGATATTTATACGCCTTACTTCTGCCAACTTTACTATCATGGATTCCGAAAAATCCTACAAATGGAATAAGGCCTAAAAGAGAGACATTTTTTATTTGTGAGTTGGTATATTTTGGATTTATATCGTAGATTATTTTTATTTTTTGGTTATCCATATATGCTTTAATTATAGCATAAAAGTTTAGCTATAACGTACGTTTCTTTGGTTTCGCGGACAGAGAAGACTAATAAATTTCTTGTGATTGTATTTTTAAAGGTAGGGGGTTGAAGTTTGTTTACAGATATGCTACTCTGGCGATGTGGTTGGCGTAGCTTTTGGTCTGAAGAGTAGTAGGTTCTGGGTAGGGCTCGTAAGGAGTTAAGTCTCTCAACGGGAATCTGCGACCCTAGGTATGTTCTAGGTAAATATTCTGGTTCTCGTTTTCCCGTTAGTAATTTGTGAAAACAAAAAGCGAAAGGAGACTGCGTATGGAAATAGAGTTTTACTTTAAATTCAAACGTAAACCTAAGAACAAAAGAGCTATCGTTATTCTAGAAGAAGAGCGATAGCTCACCAACCATAGGCAACTTCCTAGAAGGTTGCCACCTATGCTTATTTTAGCGCAGAATGCGTAAATGGTCAACACCGTGAGAAACAGATTGCGCGGATAAGCGTAGGTTCCAAGATTTTTACAACGTACGTTTCTTGGTTTCGCGGGTGAAGAAGACGAGTCTGTCGTTGATCTGAAGGTCGATTCTTTGAGTGGTTTTGAGAGCGAGACCACCGGTTTCGCCAGCAACTAGCTCCGGCACATCCATTTTTTCTTTTTGAGTACTGGCAACTTCGGCTTCACCGATAAATTTCTTATCCCTAACAACGCGGGCAAGGTAACCTGGTTTAACATCGCCTTTTAATACTTCCCCGCCGGCAATAATACTAGTCTTTTCGGTGCGGAAGACTCCAAGGACTTTCATTTCGCCTTTGTCTTCCTCGATGATTTCAGCATCAAGGAGGTTTTCCATTTCTTTTTTAGCATCGTCCAGGAGTTCATAAATCACTTTGTAAGTTCTAATCGGCACGTTGTCGCGCGCGGCCATTTTGGAAATATTGATCGGGACATTAACATTAAAACCATAAATAACAGTGCGATCGCCAGCGGCCATATAAACATCGTTTTCGTTGACATCGCCGACACCGCTAGACACGATGTTGAGGGTGATTTCGCCGTGAGTATCAATGAGTTTGAGGTTGTCCACCACCGATGTGACTGAGCCTAAAACATCGCCTTTTACTATCACGTTGAAAACCTTGGAATTGTCGGCGACATTCATCATACGTAAGAGGTCGGTTGATGTCACATTGGCATTGGCGGTCTCGTTGGCGGCGGCTTGAGCGTTTAATAGTGCCATTTTTCTGGCGGTTTTTTCATCTTTGGCTTCCATAAATCTGTCACCAAAGTTTGGCAAATCTTTGAAGCCGGTGATCGTAACAGGGGTGGATGGGGTGGCTTTGCCTTTTGGTTTGCCTTTCCAATCCAACATCGTGCGGACCTTGCCATAGGTAGAGCCTGCCACCACGAATTCGCCAGTTTTT
>JAGCBP010000019.1 GCA_017652105.1 Candidatus Saccharimonadota bacterium | reverse complement strand
GCTCATATTTTTCCGGCGACACCGATTCAGCACTTCTTTCACCAGTTGCTTTTATCACATTAGCATCTAAATCTTTCAGAAGCTTCACCACACTATCATTACCGATATTCCTATCCGCTCTTCCTATCACATCATAAGTAAAAACCGGACTTTCATTATTAGGTATAGAATTACCAGACAAATCTTTAGTCTTCCCAAACACCACTAGTTTACCATAAATTGCTTCGTCACTATTTCCCTCACCTTGGCTTTGCGGATTTGACACCTTAGAGTAAATACTCCGCATAAATTCCAAAAAATTCTGCACCGAATCATTCCGTCTCTGCTGATAAATAGAATTTTGTACACCTAGTGCCACCCCCAAAAATAATGCCGCTGTCACCGCCAAAAACAACGACACTTCAATTAATGTAAAGCCCTTACGCTTACCCATACCTACATTATATCACAAAAATATGATATAATTACATTAGTCGGGGTATAGCTCAGTTGGTTAGAGCATGCGTCTTATACACGCAGTGTCCTTGGTTCGAATCCAAGTACCCCGACCACCATAGAAGCCAACAAAAAACCGCCAAGATGGCGGATTTTTGCTTTGAATTACAAAATTATTTCTTCTTGAGAGTCAAGAACCCGTTGCGTGGATTCTCGCAAACCATGCGATCAGCAGGCAAATCACAAGGAGTACCCTTGCCGCCATTTGCATCCTTAGTAAAGAAATAGATAGTTTGTTTTTTGCCACCACGAAGAGTTACTTCTGATTTGTGTAGATAGTATTTCACACCTTTACCGTTGGTATGTTCGTAAGCCATTTAAGCTTCCTCCTTTAAGTTATTTATACTCTTATCTTATATCTAGAGACCAAAGAAGTCAAGAGGTTTTTTACTATTTTTTCACAAAATCTTACTTTTTTTACACAAATAACAGAGATAATCTAAGCACAACCCAAATCAAGAACCTGATAAAAATTACAACAATTACCATAACCGTGATCAATATACACCATCCCGCAAGCGATGGTGCCCACACCGGCGAAGCGTAATTATGCCGATAAAGCTCCGTGGAAGGTAACGCTGCAATAATCGTGTCCTGAATATCCGCCGCCGAAGGATATTTGTTAATTTCCGTCACCATACAATTGATAAAATTAGCATTATCCCAAGTCCAACCATACTGAAGTGCCAATGCCTTACAAGTATCTCCCGCCATCCCATAAATATTTCCGTTTGGATTAGCATCGCCAGCAAGCCTAGCCTCCGCATCCGCCAATGCCGCCTGCGCCGCTCTCAAGTATTGGTGCTCAAGGTAAAATGGCCCCGTACCAAAAGATACCACTTGCTCACCATTTTCCTCTACCACATTTACCACAATGTGAGAAAAAACAAATTCTTTCAGTTCCACCAGCCCCGCCGCTATCGCAGCATCATCATTCGCCTCGTCCGCCGCTAGCACAGCACTCCGAATTTCAGTCATTTTAATATGATTATATCTAAGCAAAGTCGCATCCACAAAAAGTAGCACAAAAACCACAATCAAAAGTATCCACGTCTTTACCTTAAAACGTTTCAACTTACTCAGTCTTAATTTCAACCGAGATTTTAGTTCCCTAAGTTTAATCTTGCCACCCTCTTTGTCCATATATATATTATATCACTCTATATTAACTTTACGGCCACAAATACATCATCCACTGTTCAAAATTAGAATATTCTTTTTGTTTCTCTTCTTCACGAACTGCCACCTCATTAGCATGTTTATTTTGTGCCGCCTCCGAATTTTCCGGCATATACACCATATTTTCACCATCAAGTTGCTTTCCTGCAAATTTCCTCGCCGCCAACTCTTTATATTCATCGGTTTCGTAATACGCATTTTCTAGTTCTGCCGTTTCTATTTCTATTTTTTTAAGTTCCAAATTTTTCTCAGCCGTATTCAATTTCCCTGCTAATTCAGAATTTCTAGACATCGCCTCAATCGAACGATAAGTCCAGTTAAAACACAAAATTATTGCTACAATCAAAGCTATATTCTCAAAAGTCAAATACTCATGTCGGAGTTTATACTTAAACCTCCGAAAATTAGTAGCCAAATTGCTCATATTTATATTATATCACCAAATATTACACTAGCTCAATCAAAGACTCACCCCAAGCAGATGGATAATCTCCATAGCCTGCAAGCACGGCAATCGTTGCCGCAAGATTAGAAAGCCCCGGATTCATTACATCAGCTTTCTTATATCTATCACGATTATCAGTATTATCATATATTATACACGGCACTTGATTGAGTGTATGAGAAGTCTTCAGATTTCCATCCGCATCCAAAAGTTCCTCTGCATTACCATGGTCTGCCACTATTACTAACACCCCACCGATTTTATCAATTTCAGTTGCCAATCTCTTCAAAGAAAGGTCGATTGCCTCCATGGCAAAAATCGTCGCTTCCATATTCGCGGTATGGCCCACCATATCGCCACCAGGATAATTCAACCGGATAAACTTAAAGCTACTTAGATTTTTAATTACCACATCCGTAATTTCCGCCGATTTCATCCACGGCCTCGTCTCAAACGGCTCCGTATCCGAGTCAATTTCAATAAATTCCTCGCCTTTTGCTTTTTCATAACTACAACCGTTAAAATAATAAGTTACATGGCCAAATTTTACCGTCTCCGAAACTGCCAACTGCGAAACACCCCTTGCTTCCAAAAACTTATTCAAAGTACCTATCACACTTGCTGGCTGCACCAAACGATGCTCCGGCACATGTGTATCCGAATTATATTCTGTCATCCCCGCAAAATACACATCCGAAGGTTTATAATCCCCACGATCAAAATACGGAAAATCCCAATAAGTGAAAGCTTGTGCTATTTCGATCGCCCTATCTGCTCTAAAATCAAAATAAATCAATGCATCACCTTTTTCTACTAGACCAATTGGTTTTTCCATATCATCTACAATTACAAATGGCGGCAAGTATTGATCTTGTACTTCTGGATTAATCCTACGTAGAATCTGCAGAGCCTCTTCTGGAGTTCGGAAATAATAATCCGCTTCCCCATAGACCATCATATCAAAACCCTTTTCACCATTTCCCAATCATTTTCGTATCTATCCGACACACACACCATTCTACCGCCACCCGAAGCAATTTTAATATCAGCATCATTAAATTTTCTAGCAAAATTTTCAAATCTTTGAATATAGATTTTTGCCGAAAATGGTTCTACATCCCGCCCATCAAAAATTGCGTGCACTCGCATTTTGCGAACACCCTCATTGTAGGCTCTAGAAATCATTTGTTCGAGATGTACCATGTGACTATGCACGCCACCATCCGAAAAAATCCCCGCAAAATGCAAGGTTCCACCATTAAGAGCCTTCGTTACAGCCATTCGCCAAGCTTCCGAATTAAATACTTCACCACTATCGAACGCCGCATTGATCAAAGAAATCCCATGTTTAGAAATCTGTCCAGATCCCATTGTTGTATGGCCTACCTCAGAGTTCCCCATTTGGCCATGCGTCAAACCTACAGCCTCACCAGAAGCATCCAAGGCCACATGGAAGTATTCTTTAGCCGCACGCCCCAAAAATGGCGTTTTCGCTCTACTTACCGCATTACCCGGTCCATCCGGAGCCAAGCCCACACCGTCTAAGATTGCGAGCACTACAGGCCCATCATACTGTAGTCTTTCCATAAGCACATTATATCAAAACTAGCCTCCTATTTCAAGAGGCTAGTTTTAAAAAGGTCTAGATTATTTCTTATCGAAATCTACTCTTTTACCTGCAAATTTCTTTCTATATACCACTACCGAAGCGATTCCAGCAAAGATCAAAGCAGTAATAGAAATTGCTCTCACTCCGCCAATTACACCGCTAAAGAAACCTGTGTTAGGAGTTTTGATTGGGCTTTCACCAGTAGCACCAGCTACTGAGAAACTGGCTCTAGCGATACCACCATCACCAAATACCACAGCAATTGTGTGGTCGCCGTTACCAAATAGATTTAGTAATTCCTCAGAAAGCGTGATGATTGTACTACCAGAAGTATGAGTATAATAACCTTCACCAATCAATTGGCCATCTATATATACTTTACCGCCATTCACAAACAAATCGTGATCTACGTTAAATCTAAATGATGCTAATCTACCCGCGCCAATTACATAATTCATTCCTTCGCCTTCGATAGTATTATAGACTCTTCGGAAGCTTGCCAAAATATCTACATCTGTAGTACCAGCAGTAATTCTTAGGATATTATCCTTTACCGAGCTTGTTACTTCCATACCATTTAGCATCACACTCTTGAGCTCATAGCTAGCTTCCGGCAAAAACCTTACATCAAAGGCTTCACCTTCAATAACTTCATCTGGATATTCTACATCGCCACCATCAGTATCGATATCTACATTTACATTTACTAACGCATAGCCATACACTGGCACATTTAAATGCAAAGTAGTATAGTTTTGATCATCATCTTTGTAAACGTATGTTGCTGCATAATAATTCAAACCTGGAGCCACGACAATATTATCATCTTCCCACCAGAATCCATCCGTTCTATCACCTTCAATATCCTCAAGCGAACGCCCTGCTTCAACCGAAAGCCCAGCAGCCATCTCGGATGGCATCGGTGAGTTAGCCTTTGCAATCGTAAAGTTCACCGTCAAACTACCGGTATAATTAGCGTTATTGTCAAGACTGTATACTACTACATAAGAACCAGCTTCAGTTGGTCGAGAAATTTCATTTACGCCTTCTTCGTCATACCATTTAACAGTAAGATCATTTGCCGTAATACCAGCACCCCCGCTCACCGTCAAATCGCCAACCAGTACTACCGGAAAGCCAGTATAAGTCACCGATTGGTCACTCACCCCGCTAATGTCCAAAACTGTTTTCTGAGTGATTTCAAAGGTCTTACTAGCATAGCTATCGATATTCGTATTGTCTTTTGCCGTTACAGTTACCGTAGCCGTACCAGCAGCAGTATTATCAGCGTATTCTACAGTGTAATCATCATCGTCTATCGTAACGTCTCCAACTTTCACTGTTACTCCAGGAGTCTTAGGAGTACCATCCCATTCTACAGTGCCATACTCAAGCGTTATATTATTAGCAGTCAAAGTATAGGTATCTACATCATAGTTAAGTTCAAAATCGCCAGTAAAGTTGTTTTTACCACTTACCGATATAGTTTTTTCGCCTGCGTTTATTGTGTCATCAGGATAAGTTACATCAAAATCGGTTCCTTCCGTCAAATAAACATCGTGTTCACCATCTAGACTTACCGGAATCCTCACAATTGGTCTATTCTCTGCACCAGAATATATATATTGGTCTTGCGACAATAGCCCGTCATCAATTTCAAAGGCTTCAATATCTGCAGTAGTGCTATAGATATTACTAGTAAAATACCTACCCCAATCGTTATCAAGATTAAGTGTCACGTTTACGTTCTTTCCGGTACCCACATTTGCATCATCAAAAGTAGCCACCGCCCCAAGAAAATCGTAGTCGTCATCGTCAATCGTAAAATCATCTACATCCGCCGTCGTAGTACTATCATAAACTTTGTTATTTACTGTAGCACTTGTAATATTAACCGCTCTTTTGTTAACTTTCAAAGTGTAACTTGCTATCCCTTCACCATAGCCATTAGCCGCCTCTGCGACTGCAGTGATTACCGTATCACCCGGCATCAAAATTTCGACATTACCTTCATCGTCTACGGTTGCAACCGTTTCATCACTAGATTTATAAGTAATCTCGCTTTGCACATTGGTTTCGATCAAAGATTCATTTTTGTATTCATTATTATTATCACCGTAGGTTAATTCTACGCTACTCTCACCGTAACTCATTTCTTGCAAATGTTCCCAAATCGAAAAATTAATCGAAAAATCTTCAAAACTATACAAGCTAGTTGGTATATTAGAAATATTTATCACACCAGAATCCGCGCCAACCGCAATATTTTCACCACAAGTAAAACTATAATCGGTATCTTTAATTAATCTTACATCCTCATCGCCAGTCCAAAAACTCACTAGTAAGTCAGTTGGACAAATTTGCTCGCCAGTATAGGCAAATGGACCACCGACAATACTTATATCTAGATCATCTTTGTCTATCAATATTTTTTCGTCTAGCTCATCAGCAAAAGCTCTTGGCAAAATACTCACTGCCGAAGCCAATGACAACACCGCAGCCGAACCAATGACCATAGTCCGCGTGGCGATTTTTCTCATATGTGACATAAATCTCCTTATTTTTATTTTTTATGTATAACCTTTATAAACCATATTATACATAAGAATTTTAAAATGTCAACATGAAAATTTTTATACTTTTGGCACTTGTTGTGTAATACAATGAATATTTCCCCCGCCTAACAATATTTCTCGCGCATAAATTGGCTCAATTACCCTATCCGGGAATAGCTCAGAAAGAGTTTTTACTGCATCCACATCGTGCGGATCGTTAAAGACCGGCAAGATTATTGCACCATTACAGTTGTAATAATTAATATATGACGCCGGAAGCCTATCGCCTTCATTGCGCGGAAAAGTTCCTTCCACCACATCCACACCTTCCGATTCTTCTTTTGTAATTGTAATCGGATGAGGTACATGGATTTTTACTACTTCCAATTTCCTACCTTTCGCATCAGTTACCGATTCCAAATATTCCAAATCTTTTACCGAGCGCTCATGTTGTGGATCATCCTCATTATCCTCCCACGCCAAAACTACTTTTCCTGGCGCCACGAACTGACAAATATTATCCACATGACCATTCGTATCTTCATCTTTATAAACACCGTATGGCAACCACAAAACTTTCTCGGCCCCACAGTAATCCAAAAGGTATTTTTCAATTTCCTCTTTAGATTTACCCGGATTTCTACCTTCATCAAGCAAAGTTTCTTCCGTTACAAGCAACGTTCCTTCTCCATCGGAGTGAATCGAACCACCTTCAAGCACAAAATCATCCGTCCTGTACCTGTCCACTTTTTCAATATTTGCCATTTTTGCGGCAATCATATCGTCAAGATCCCACGGGAAGTAGATTCCATTCACAAGCCCACCATATCCATTAAATCCCCAATCTACCGCTCGCATCTCACCTTTATCATTTACCACCATCGTAGCACCAGTATCCCGAATCCACGAATCATTGTTAGAAATCTCTACCACAATGACATTTTCCATATTCATACCTAGGACATGTGAATATTGCGACTGATTTACGCCCAGTACTACCGGTTCATATTTCGCAATTGTTTCTACCACTTCGCGAAATGCTTTTTGCGCCGGCTTGGCCCCCTCCCGCCAGTTATCCGGTCTTTCCGGCCATAATAGATATGTACATTTATGTTCGGATAATTCCGATGGCATATAAAATCCATCAGCTTTTGGTGTTGAACTAAGTTTCATAAAACTCCTTTCTGATTAAAAAGTAGCAAGTTTTAATCTTGCTACTTTTTATTCTTTTTATCTTTTAGTTTTTCTAGCTATTTTTTTCTTATGATCTTTTCTTGCCATATTTAGTACCATTAGCTCACCTACTACGATACATACAGCTGTAGAAATAATCAACACTTTATTCTCTTCCCATACCAATGCAAAATCATCCGGATATGGCACAAGTACAAAGAACAACGCTACAAAGAGCAACAGTAGTGGTATTAAGCCCATAATCCACCTGAGCACTGGACCCACTTTGAGCCAATAACCATTTTTGACTTGCTGACCTTTTTTATGCAGTTTGATAAACGCTGCAAACATTGGGATGTAAGAAAGGAGTAGACATACCAAGGAGAGCGAGAAGAATGCCCAGAACATGTTTGAAAGTTCTTCCTCTTCTGGGAATACATAGGCAATCACGATACCTGCCACCGCCAAAATTGCTGAAATAAGACCAGTCCAAATGCTTACTACATATGGTGCACCGTCTTTGTTTCTTTTTGCCCAAGATTTTGGAAATACTCCATCTTCTGCTGCATAAGCAGTCACCGAATACACACCAAAGGTCCAAGAAGAAATATTCGAAATAAGTGTTAGAATAAACAACCCGCCTACTGTAATTGTGATAGCTTGAATTGCTGCTTCAGAAATTCCCGCATTCGCCATCAACACATTGTAAGAATCAAGGAACCCAGTGTTAGTTTGGATTTCCTCAAATGGAGTACCTACGCCCATACCAAAGGATGGGAATATGTAGAAAATCGCAATCAAAATCCCACCAAGTATAATTGCTTTTGGAATTTGTGATTTTGGTTTATCCATATCATCATAAAATGTACCAACTACCTCAAAACCTAGCATGTTAAAGATGATCAGCGCTACGAATCCAAGACCAGCCCAATCAATTCCCCCATCTGCCGATGCTAAAGGCACAAAATCTTGCCAACCTTCAATTGGGTTTGCAGTACCTTTTGTAAATAATACATAAAGGCCAAGACAACCAATCGCACCAAGCAATATCATTTTGATGACAGCACCAATATTTGATACCCAGTCAGACTGAGAAATCCTCAACATACCTAGAATCGTAACTAGGAAAATGTAGAATAATTGGATAGCTAGCACCATCCACATTTCCATCTCAATACCAAACATTTGCATGATCATCGTAGTAATGAGATCTGCCAAGGAAGCAATCCATAGTGGAAAGTTTACCCAATAGAACCAAGCTACCCTACCAGCCCATTTTTTGCCAAAGGCTTTCTTGATCCAGGTATACATACCACCCTCGGACGGATATTGTGTACCCAGCTCTGCCGAGATAAGAGCATATGGTACAAAAAACCCAATGAGCATAACTGCCCACCAGATATACATTGAGTTGCCGATCGCCGCTGTTGGCGCTACCGCATCCCCAACGAGAATTATACAGACTGTCGCAAGCACTGCCGAGAACAGCCTAAACTTATATTTCTTCTTTGGCATTATTTGCCCTCCTTTTGTTGTTTAATATAATCTAAGGTAGCTTGTGCTACTCTACCAAAATACAGCACCAAACCTCTTTGTGCTGTCAGACGGTTTTCTGCCTCATCAAACGCAATCGAATTCGGACCATCCAAAACCGAATCCGTGACTTCTTCATTTCTATTCGCTGGTAAACAATGCATAAATTTACAATTCGGATTTCCTGTCGCTGCCATCAATTCATCATTTACTTGGTACTTTGGATAAAAATCTTTCATATAAACTTCTTTTGGCGTTTCTTTATCGTAAAGTCCGTACCAAACATCCGTATAGATAAAGTCTGCGCCCTTAAGGCATTCTGGATCGTCGCTCCAAGCGCAAGAGCCACCATAATTAAATACATTCTTTTCACCAATTTCCAACCATTCTTTGGAAATCTTATGATTTTCCGGGCCGAAGTGCACGAAATTCATCCCCATTTTAGTAGTCATTTCACAGAGCGTATTGCAAACTTGCGTAGCATCACCCACAAATACCACTTTGATTTCTTTAGCTTCTTTGCCTTCTGGCCAATGGTCAAAAATCGTAATCATATCACCCACGCCTTGCGTTGGATGCACCCGGTCGCTCATCCCATTAATCACCGGCGCTTTAGAATATTTAGCCAGAGCTTCAATCGATTCATGTTTATCTACTCGGCTCATCACCATATCGCACATTCGGCCAAGTACCTGTGCCGTATCCTCAATCGTTTCGTGCGCACCTAGTTGAATTGCGCCCGGCGCGAGGTTCAAGGCGTGTCCACCCAGCTCCGCCATCGCCACTTCAAAAGACACTCTCGTTCTGGTGGATTTTTGTTCAAATAGCATCGCGAGAGTTTTATGGAAAAGTGAGTTAAGGTACCCACCATTTTTAATATATTCTCGCACAATTCTTGAAGTATTAATAATATCCAAAATTTCCGATTGATCAAAATCCGTTGTATCGATAAAATCTTTCCTAGACGGCTCTTTATGCACTAATGTATACCCATCCATACTATATATTATAGCATAAGTGGAATAAAAATAACAAAATAAAAAATTTATTTATTTTGTTATTATGGTACCAGCTTTTAATTCAAGCGCTTCTTCCAAGTTTTCAATATTAGTGATAATACCAATTTTACCTTTTTCAGCAAATGCCATCGCCGCTTGCACTTTTGGCAGCATCGAACCGGCTTTGAATTCCGGCAAGTATTCCGCAATTTCCGAAACTGTCACTTTTTCTAATGGTTTTTGCTCCGGCGTACCAAACTTAACATACGCATTAGCCACCGCCGTCACCGACACAAATACATCCGCTTTCACCAGCTCCGCCAATTTTTCACCCGCAAAATCTTTATCAATTACTGCATCCACACCCTTAATCCTACGCAAAACTTTAGTTCTATATACTGGAATTCCACCACCTCCCGCCGCAATCACGATCACACCATCTCGAATTAATTCTATAATGGTTTTCTTTTCTATAATGTCAATCGGCCGAGGACTAGCCACCACCCGGCGCCAACCCCGTCCAGCGTCTTCTTTTACCGTCCAACCTTTTTCACGCGCAAGCGCCTTCGCTTCTTTTTCAGAATAAAATTGCCCGATCGGTTTAGTTGGATTGTCAAACGCCGGATCGGATTTAGACACCACCACCTGCGAAACCACTGTCGCCACTTTCGCCTGCCGCCCGTGAGCGATAAACGCATTGTTAATCGCCTGGGTTAGCCAATACCCAATCTGCCCTTGGCTCATTGCTACCGCCGTTTCCAGCGGCATCGCTGGTGCTTTATCAGAAGCCGCCCCTTCCTCATGGATCAAAATATTTCCCACTTGCGGACCGTTTCCGTGCACCACTACAATTTCGTATTCAGAAGAAAGTTCATAAATCGCTTCCCCCACTTCTCTCGCAATTTCTTTCTGCGCTTCTGCTGTCACTTCGCCATTTTTTTGCAAGGCATTTCCACCGAATGCCAAAACCACTCGTTTTTTCACTTCTCCTCCATTAATTTCTTAAGTTCATCTTTGTATGCTTCCACTCCCGGCTGGTCGAACGGATTTACACCGGCGAGTTTTGCCGATATCGCGCAAGCCATTTCAAAGAAATAAATCAATTCGCCAAAACCTTTTGCATCATACGACGGCACTTTAATATTTAACACCGGAATCTTTCCGTCTGTATGTGCTTTTTGCACCGCTTCCACAATTTTTGCGTTCAAATCGTCTGTTGGATAGTCGATCACAGTTTCAAAAAGATTTCTCCGCCCGTCTTGCATAAATTGCCCCATAGAATGGAGGTCTGTAGAATATACCACCGAAGCCGGGAAAATTCCTTGCTTATTTTTGCCCTCACTCTCACCAAAGAGTTGCTTCAGCCATTCATTAAAATACATTGTAGCAGGTTCAAAACTTGCAAAAACTTCCGTATCAAAACCTTTAGAATATAGAAGTTGCCGCATAAAAGCATACTTAGCCGCCGCCGGAATTTCCGGTTTATCTGCTTCTGGTTTTTGTACTTTTGGGAATTCCACGAATTCCTCCATCACTTCCGCAGCTCCACCAATCAATGCATCGATATCTACCCCCGCCACTGCCATCGGCAACAGTCCTACTGGAGAAAGCACCGAATATCTCCCACCTACATTGTCCGGAATTACAAACCGAGTGTAGTTATCTCGTTTCGCCTCATTATAAAGCGTGCCTTTGTGAGCATCCGTAATTGCGTAAATTCTTTTAATCGCCCCCACCACGCCATAGCGCTCCGCCAATTTCTTTTTGAATGCTTCAAAAGCCATCGCCGGCTCCAGCGTTGTGCCAGATTTAGAAATCACAATCACCGAAAAATCTTTATCGCCCACTCTCCTCAGCGCAAAGTCTAAATCTCTTTTGGACAATGAATTGCCCGCGTAGATAAATTCCGGTCCACCTACCGGTCTCAAAGCTTCAATCACTGCCCGATGTCCAAGATATGAACCGCCAATGCCAATACATACCACCATGTCAGATTCTTTCGCAATTTTCAAAGCAGTCTCTTTCAATCTAAGCAATTCCTCTTTGGTCGGTCCAAGAGGTAGCTCCACCCACCCTGCCATTTTGTCATCTTTAATTTCCCCCAAGATTTCCTTCAGCTTGCCCGCATCTACTTTTGGGCTAAAATTCAGCTCTATCATACCTTGATTATATCACCTCTTATTTAATCTTGCAAAATATGGTATACTATATATTATATATAATTATATAGTATCCGTGCTCGCTTGGCGGAATTGGTAGACGCGCTAGCTTCAGGTGCTAGTGGTAGCAATACCATGAGAGTTCGAGTCTCTCAGCGAGCACCATTTTTGTTCAGGACTTGACGCAGCCGCCAAGTAGCTCTGGTGGAGAGTCTGAGAGAATTTAATTGTGTAGGCAGCGGACATAGAGCCCGCGGTTGCGATCGTAGTTGCCCCTAGACAGGCTACTCACATCGTAGGTCAGGCTGTAGCGAGCGGTGTTATCGCTTGCCGTACTAGACCACCAATTCCCGTAGCTGGTAAGGTCGAGGCTGCCACCGTAGTAGCGGCCACCAGTGACAGGAGCGAAGGCGGTTCGATAGCTGGTGATGGCGGAGAATTCTGCACTGGTTGGTAGTCTCCACCCGAGCGGACAGATGGATGAGCTGGCTCCGGTTCCATTGCTATTACCAGTGACAGTACCAGCAGAAGCAGCAGCATAGTTGTACCAAGCGCCATAGGTAGCACTACATTGGATTCTGCCGTTGGTGTAATCTGCGGTTTCTGTACTGGAAGATGCTTGAGATAGCAGGGCTGTTGGGGTGGTATAGCTTGAAACATTGGAATCAGCACTACTGAGAGTCTTTTGAGAGACACTGGAACCATAGGTTGAGCCTGAGCCGTTACAACCAATAGCGAGGTTCTTGGTCATCCAAAGCTTGCCATTGATTTTAGCCATGGTATACACTTGTCCATCACGAGCATCTGGACGAGTCATAGTATCACCTTCACTCATAGATTCAACATCGGCATAGGTGACATCTTGCATGGTAGGCTTTGGTTTGATGCAGCGGACGGAGAACCCGACGATGCCGGGATATCCATCGTCAACAGTCAGGAGATTATAACGGAACTCCAGGTTAGAGCGACCGGTGAAGCCACTGTAGGTGGCGGCTGTACTAGACCACCAGTACCCTCCTAAATCAATATCGTTGAGTTTACCTTCGCTGTAGTAGCCACTGGCGACAGGATTGAAGGAAGAGGAATATCTTGTAATACCTGCTTGCTCATTCTTAGTTGGTAATCTCCAGCCTTTTGGACAAACACTCTCGGTAGCCGTATCACTATTGCTTGGCCCAGTGATAGTCATAGCGCTGGCTGCAGCAAAGTTGTACCAGACGCCTGTAGTACTGTTACCACTATCATGGATTCTAGCTTGATCGTAAGAATTTCCAGAAGTTAAGTCGCCATAGGTGATGGTTTTGGCGGAAGCTACATCGGAGGTGGATGGGTCTAGGCTGGTGCCGGTGAATCCGAGGTTTTGAGTCATCCAGACATCGCCATTGATCTTGGTGACAGAATAGGCCTTACCATCACGAGCATCCCGGAGAGCCTTACTCTCTCCTTCTGTCATACTTGAAGCTTGTGTTGAGCTCATGTCTTGCATAGTATCTTTTACCATGATGCAGCGGACATAG
>JAGCBP010000002.1 GCA_017652105.1 Candidatus Saccharimonadota bacterium | reverse complement strand
TAAGACCTATACTTACAACTTTAATGGTTGGTATACTGCCACTTCTGGTGGTAGCCAAATCATTAATAGCTCCAAAGCTCTAGTCGCTAATACATCCTATACCAATTCATCTAGCCAATGGACTTCTACATCTGCTCCAACTCTCTATGCCCAATGGGGGAATGGTACTGCTATTACTCTTCCTACCATTACTAAGACTGGACATACTTGTGGCTGGACTACCAGTACCTCTACTTCCGCTGTTACTTATGCTTCTGGATACTCTGGCCTAGTCCCTACTGCCAATATGACATTACACGGTGTATGTACTGTAAATTCCTACAATGTAACCGTAAACTTTGCCGGAGCTGGTGTATCTAGTGTCACCTTCACCGCTACAGGCCAAACCAGTAGAACTGTTACCGCAAGTGGTGGTACGGCTAGCCTAGTTTATAATGTTCCTTATACTATGACTATGAACTTTACCGATGGCTACGAATTTGAATCCTGGGCCTTAAATAGCTCTAGTTACGGTACACTATCTAGTACTTCTGCTAACCCAGCTACCTTTACCATCAAAGCTAGTGACGATGGTGTGATTACTGCGACAGGGAAAAACAGTGTCTATTGTACTTCTTCCGATGCTAATTGTATGCAGTATTCAGCTGAACAAAACAGCTGCGGTAGTACTTTAATGGACGCAAGAGACGGCAATACATATAGCACATCTATTATAGGTGGTCTCTGCTATATGACCAAAAATCTAGACCTGGCTGGCGGTACTACGCTTACTTCTACGCTTTCTAATGTAAGTTCAGATTACACCCTCCCGGCCTCATCTACTTCTGGCTTTTCAGACAATTCTACTGCCTATGTTTATAATAGCGGTAGCACATCATGCGGTAACAACAGCCCATGCTATTCCTACTATTCCTACGTAGCTGCTACTGCCGGTACAGGCGCATCTTTACCATTTGGCGATGCCACATTAGACATCTGTCCAAAAGGTTGGAGACTACCTACAGGGGCAGAATTTAGTACATTAACTGGTACTTATAATACTGGTGCTAAACTTACAGGTTCACCTTTCCTAGCTGTTTACGGCGGCAGCTACAGTTATTCCTCCTTCAGTCTTGGCGGCTCCTACGGCAGCTACTGGTCCTCTACGGCCAACGATTCGTCGCTCGCCTACTACCTGAGCTTCGGTAGTAGCAATGCCGATGTCACCGCCACATATAAGAGGCTCGGGTTTAGCGTCCGCTGTGTCCGGCAGCTAACGGCGTTAGAAAAATTTGAATCTGGTGGTACTATTACGATGCAAGAAGTAGATCCTACAATTGTTTCTGCTATGACTACGAATACACAATATACCTTCACTGATTCCCGAGATAGCCAACAGTATACGGCTGCCAAACTAGGTGACGGGACGGTTTGGATGACCAAGAACTTGGCTATTGGCTGTAACGGCAATAATAGACGCGATGCTTCTTTGAACTCCACCAACTCCAATGTTTCAGCAAGTTACGCCATCAATACTTCAACTGTGCGCAACTTAGCTCAAGACACTAGCACTAGCGGTGGCTACACCGCAGCCTTCATGCAATGTAACGCTACTTACGGCGCATGGTATAACTATATGGCCGCTACTGCCGGTACTATTTCAGGAAGCTCAAATACCACTGAACCAACCTCAGATATCTGTCCAAAAGGTTGGAGACTGCCAACATCTGCTGAGCAACAAGCCATTAGGGGCTACACCACTGCTTTTAGTCCGGTTACTGGTGGGTTCTACCGCACAGGTAGTCTCACGAATACCGCCTACGGGTACTGGTGGTCCTCTACTAACAATACAATCAGCAGCAGCGGCAGCAGTCGTGACATCTTGATCTACAATGCTGGGAGCCTGGGTATGAACAGCCTCGGTCGCAACCTCGGGATGTACGTGCGGTGTGTTAAAGATTCTACCATGCAAGACTTTACCGCTGCTGAAGCTGCTGCAATGACAAATGGTGAAACCAAGACTTTGACGGATTCTCGTGATAAACAAAAATATTCCGTAGCTAAGATTGGTAATCTCGTTTGGATGACTAAGAACCTAGACCTGGCTGGTGGTACTACTCTAACTTCTGCGGATTCTAATGTGTCTTCAAACTATACTCTCCCAGCCTCATCTGCTTCCGGCTTCTCAAGTGATTCTACCGCCTATGTCTACAATAGCGGCAGCACATCATGCGCTAAAAGCAGCAGCCCATGCTATTCCTACTATTCCTATATAGCAGCTACTGCCGGCACCAACCCGTCAAGCGGAGCCGCCACATCAGACATCTGTCCAAAAGGCTGGAGACTACCTACAGAGGCAGAATTTAATACACTGAGATCTAGTTATTCCACTGGCTCTGCACTTATAGGTTCACCTTTCCTAGCTATTCCCGGCGGCTACTTCTACGATTCCTCCTTCGACGGTAGCGGCTCAAACGGCAACTACTGGTCCTCTACAGCCAACAATTCGTCGAACGCCTACAACCTGAACTTCAATAGTAGCAATGCCAATGTCAACAACAATAATAAGAGGAACGGGTTTAGCGTCCGTTGTGTTAAGTCCTAGCAACCTCTAGCCCTAGCAACCGCACTATTTCAAAAATACTTCTTCAAATATTCCCCAGTCGGTGTCTTAGCACGCTTAGCAAGATCCTCTGGCGTACCCTCATCGCACACTTCCCCACCTTTTAGTCCACCTTCTGGGCCCATCTCTATCACCCAGTCTGCGCACTTTATCACATGTAGATTATGCTCGATAATAATCATCGAATTTCCCCCATCCACCAACCTATTCAAAATCTCCAGCAGCCGTTTTACATCATCGGTATGCAGCCCTGTAGTCGGCTCATCCAGAACATACAAAGTCCGCCCGGTCGAACGCCTAGCCAGCTCTGTAGCCAACTTAATCCTCTGCGCCTCCCCACCAGAAAAAGTCGTAGCCGGCTGGCCAAGTTTAATATAGCCTAGCCCCACTTCTTGAATAGTCCTAAGCTTCCCCGCAATCGAAGGAATCGAACCAAAGAATTCCACTGCCTCATCAATTGTCATATCAAGTACTTGAGAAATATCTTTACCTTTGTATTTCACTTCTAGGGCTTCCGAATTATAACGCTTACCATGACAAGCCGGACAAGTCACATAAACATCAGGAAGGAAATGCATCTCAATTTTATTTACGCCATCACCCTGACAATGTTCACATCGTCCACCTTTCACATTAAACGAAAATCTCCCAGCTTTGTACCCCCGCACTTCCGCTTCTGGCTGCGAAGCATAAAGTTCCCGAATCGCGTTAAACACCCCAGTATAAGTTGCCGGGTTAGACCGTGGTGTTCGCCCAATCGGACTTTGGTCTATCACAATAATTTTGTTGATATGCTCAATCCCCTCTATCGAATCGTGCAGTCCTGGCACCGTTTGCGCCCGATGTAGCCGCGCCAAAAGTTCATTAGACAAAATATTATTAACGAGAGTAGATTTACCCGAGCCAGACACACCAGAAACTACCGTCATTACACCCAAAGGAAAATGCACATCAATATTTTTTAGATTATTTTCCCTAGCACCTTTTACTACCAATTCGTAATTAGCACGCACTTTGCGGCGCTTCTTTGGCACCGGAATAGTTTTGGCACCAGACAAATATTGCCCTGTAATAGAATTTGGATTTGCCGCTACTTCCTCTGGCGTACCACAGGCCACCAATCGCCCACCATTCACCCCCGCGCCCGGCCCAATATCAATAATATAGTCCGAAGCCCACATTGTATCCTCATCGTGCTCCACCACCAACACGGTATTTTTAAGATCGCGCAAATGTTTGAGAGTATTAATCAATTTATCATTGTCTCTCTGGTGCAAGCCGATCGATGGTTCATCTAAGACATACAAAACTCCCTGGAGCCCCGAGCCAATCTGTGTAGCTAGTCTAATTCTCTGTGCTTCACCACCAGAAAGCGTATTAGCCGCTCGACCTAACTCCAAATAACCCAATCCCACATCTTTCATAAATTTCACCCGCTCACGAATCTCTTTCAAAATCGGCGCCGCAATCACCTCTTCCTCTGGCGAAAATCCCAAATCTTGATTCAAGACTTCAAGCGTGGCATCCACGTCCAGATTACACATATCCACAATATTGAGATCATGGATGGTTACAGCCAAAACCGCCGGTTTTAGCCTCGCTCCATGACAAGTCTGGCATTCTCTTACCCTCATAAATCTTTCGATATCGTGCTTAGTAAATTCCGAAGTTTTTGGATCATTATAACGCCGCTCTAGCATCGGTATTACACCCTCATAAGTAGTCTCATAGATTGTCCCCTCCGCAAATCTCCCCGAGCCACTAATTTTCATTTCGTATTTTTCCTCACCCGTGCCATACAAAATCAAATGCAAAATATCTTCAGAAAGATCCCCAATCACAGTTTGCACATCAAACCCATGTTTTTTGCCTACCGCAATCAAACGCTTTAGCCACCAAGATTCTTGCTGTACCCGATTAAATGGCCTAATTCCCCCTTCCGCAATAGTTAAATTCTTATTAAAGACCAGTGCCGGATCCACCTCCATCTTAGAACCTAGCCCTGTACAATCCGGACACGCTCCCTCTGGCGCATTAAACGAAAATAGCCGCGGTGTCAACTCCGGAATTAGTTCATCCGGATGGTCCGGACAAGCATATCTTTGTGAATACGTAATCACTTCTGTATTTTCTGAAGTTACATGATTTTCCCCCACCGCCGTAGAGCGGTCGTTGATTTTGAGTACCTTGATAATTCCCTGGCCCAGCTCCAAAGCCTGCTCCACTGAGCTCGTAATTCTAGAAATCAGTTCTGATGATAGCACAAATCTATCTACCACTACTTCAATATCGTGCCGCTCGTTTTTGTTTAATTCTGGAAATTCATCCAAAGCGTAGATTATTCCATCCACCCTTACTCTAGAAAAACCTTTTGCCTTGTACTGCTCCGGAATATGCAAAAACTCACCCTTCTTTGCCGACACAATTGGAGCCAGCAGTATCAATTTTGAACCCAAAGGTAGTTTCATTACTTCGTTCACAATATCCTCATTAGTTCGCCTCGACACCGGCTTATGGCAAATTGGACAATGTGGCACCCCCACTCTCGCAAATAGAAGCCTCAGATAATCATAAACTTCCGTCACCGTCGCTACGGTTGAACGCGGATTCCTAGATGTCGATTTTTGGTCAATCGAAATCGCCGGGGAAAGTCCTGTAATCGAATCCACCTCCGGCTTATCCATCACCCCAAGAAACATTCTCGCATAAGAGCTAAGAGACTCCACATAACGCCTTTGCCCTTCTGCATAAATCGTATCAAAAGCCAAGCTAGACTTACCAGATCCAGACAGCCCAGTCATTATCACTAGCTTATCACGCGGAATATCTACATTAAGATCATGCAAATTATTCTGCCTTGCACCCCTAACTCTAATAAAATTATCTTCCATAAACCTACTTATTATACACCAAAAACTACTTTTTGTCGAGGGTGCTAGCAAAGTCTACGCGAGTTCCAAGCGCTACCAGAAAAATTTCCCTCTCATATCTTATATTATATCACTATTGTGTTATAATAATAAGATGGAATCACCGCAAGAACCGCCTCGAGATACCAAAACTTCCAAACGCGCCGTCAAATATTTTATAGTAGGTGTTAGTCTAACTATTTTTAATTATGTATTGTATTCTATAATCGCAAATCTTATCATCAACAACAACGACTTACTGTGGTTATCTAGTTTTATAGCCACCTTCATCACCACGATTTTGGCCTACATTCTTCATACCAGAATTACCTGGAAAGAAAGAACCATCACCAAAACTGCTATTTATAAATTTTTTATCTGGAACGCGCTTCTAACCTTTGCCATCAATCCGGGTCTCACTCAATTATTTAGTTTTATCACCCCACTTTATGATTTAGTATACAATATTTGCCAAAATCTCCATATTGGTTTTACATACGAATTTATCCAATCCACTGGCGCTTTTGTCCTCATGGGAATAGTCAACATGATCATGAATTTCTTACTCTATGATAAATTTGTTTTTGGAAAGGAGAAAAAATGAAAATTTTAGTTACCGGTGGCACCGGTTATATCGGCTCACATGTAGTAGTCGAGTTATTGCAAAAAGGCGATGAAGTTATTATTCTAGACAATCTCATCAATAGTAAAACTACCTCTCTTGCTAACATCGAAAAAATCACTGGCAAAATGCCCACTTTTTACCAGGAAAATCTCATCAATTATGGTGCAATTGAAAAAATTTTTAAAGACCACGACTTTGATTTAGTTATTCACTTTGCCGGACTAAAATCTGTTTCTGAGTCCGTCGAAAAGCCAATTACTTATTATCAGAATAATCTTACCGGTACTATCAATCTCCTCAAATGTATGCGGGATTTTCACGTCAAAAAATTAATTTTTTCATCCTCAGCCACAGTTTATGGTGACTCCAACGAACCAAAATGTGTCGAAACTATGCCAACCGGAAAAGGTATTACCAATCCTTATGGCAAAACCAAATTTATGATTGAAGAAATTTTAAAAGATGTCTGCACTTCCGACTCTGAATTTTCTGCTGTAGCCTTGCGTTATTTCAATCCCGTCGGCAATCACAGCTCTGGGCTTCTTGGTGAAGAACCAAATGGTATTCCTAATAATCTCATGCCTTATGTCATGAAAGTAGCTAGCGGAGAACTGCCAGAATTATCTATCTACGGTAACGATTACGATACTCCAGACGGTACTTGCCGTCGTGATTTTATTCATGTCACAGATTTGGCCAAAGGTCATCTTGCTGCCATTTCCGCTCTAAATACCCCAGGATTCAAAGCTTACAATCTCGGTACCGGGACCCCTACTTCTGTCTTAGAAATGGTCAACGCTTTTGAAAAAGTCAGCGGTCGTCCACTCCCTTATAAATTCGCTCCTCGCCGGGCTGGCGATCTTGCTGAAATCTGGGCCGATCCATCAAAAGCCAAAAATGAATTGAATTGGCAAGCCGAGCTCACCATAGAGGATGCTATAAAAGATACGCTCACCTTCCTAGAAAACCACCGTGATATGGTATAATAATATATAGTATGGCAATCCCCAATTTTCTATATAAAAATAATCGTGTTTTACTTGCCGAGCTTACCAAAACTGATTTTAAACTTCGTTATCAAGGCTCAGTCCTAGGTTATCTTTGGGCGCTACTCCGCCCTCTTATGATGTTTGCTATATTATATATAGTATTTGCCAAACTCTTAAAATTTGGTAGTGATATCCCTCATTATCCTGTCTACCTTCTCGCTGGCACTACCCTTTGGAGCTTCTTTACTGAATGCACCGGCCAAGGCATTCAAGCTATAGTTATGCGCGGCGATCTCATCCGTAAAATTTGTTTCCCTAAATACATCGTAGTAGTTTCCTCTACCCTCACTGCCGTCATTAATCTCCTCATCAATCTCGTCGTAGTTATTATCTTTGCTTTAATTAATGGCGTTGCTCCGTCCTGGACCTGGCTTTTAGTTCCTTTCTTGGCTCTAGAATTATACGCACTTGCTCTTGGTATATCTTTCCTACTCGGCGCCATTAACGTTAAATATCGCGACATCACTTCTATCTGGGACGTGCTCACTCAAGCACTTTTCTATGCTGTCCCTATTATCTATCCTATAGCTATGGTTTCTACCACCAGCGAACTTGCCGCCAAAGTAATCCTTTTAAATCCCATCGCCCAAGTTATTCAAGATATTCGTTACTGTTTGATTACAGATCAGACCATCACTACCTGGAGCTATGTCGAAAATCCTTTTCTCAAAGCTATTCCTATTATCATAGTAATCGTTGTTTTGATCTGGGGCTCTTGGTATTTCCGTAAAAAGTCTAAAAAATTCGCGGAGGAAATCTAATGGAAAAAAATATGCCCGTCGTAATTTCTGTCAAAAACCTGCACAAAAGTTTTAGACTTCCTACTGAACGCAGCTGGGGCCTAAAACAAGCTATTTTCAATCGCCTCAGAGGCGTCAAAGGCTACAAAACCCAAAAAGTTCTAGATGGAATTAGCTTTGATATCCATCAAAACGAATTCGTCGGCATCGTTGGCCGTAATGGCTCTGGCAAATCTACCTTGCTAAAAACCCTTGCCAAAATTTATTTTCCAGAAAAAGGCGAACTAGCAATTAACGGCACCCTGGTCCCTTTCATTGAACTCGGCGTTGGTTTTAACCCAGAATTATCTGGCCGCGAAAATATTTATCTAAATGGCGCTCTCTTAGGTTTTTCCAACAAAGAAATGGATACTATGTATGATGAAATCGTAGACTTTGCCGAACTTCGCCCATTTATGGATCAAAAACTCAAAAATTTCTCATCCGGTATGCAAGTTCGTTTAGCCTTTTCTATCGCCATCCGCGCCAAAGGAGACATCCTACTCCTAGATGAAGTTCTAGCTGTCGGGGATGCCGAATTTCAAAAGAAATGCAACGATTATTTTACCGCTATTAAAGGCAAGCAAACCGTAATCTTAGTAACTCACTCTATGGCAAACGTCCGCGAATTCTGTACTCGTGGCATTCTAATCGAAGATGGCAAAATTAAATTAGATTCTACTCCAGACAAAGTAGCTGATGCTTATGAAAAATTGTGGAGTTAACTGATGAAAAAAAAGGTTCTCCTGATTATTCCTGCCCACAACGAAGAAGCCTCTATCGAAAAAACCATTAGCTCTATCAAAAATTACGACTATGTTATTATAAATGACGGTTCTACAGATAAAACTGAGCAAATTTTAAAAGACAATAATTTTAGCCACGTTAATTTATCTTTTAATCTTGGTATCGGCGGTGCTGTTCAAACTGGTTATAAATACGCCCTTGAGAACAATTATGACATCGCCGTCCAATTCGATGCCGATGGCCAACATGATGCAGATTCTATCGAAACACTTATTCAGCCAATTGTAAATGGCGAAACAAATTTCACGATCGGTTCCAGATTTATCAAAAAGAATTCCACCAATTTCAAATCTTCCTTCTTGCGCAGAATAGGCATTCGACTTATCTCTAATGTCATTTTCATTTTTTCTAGAACTCGTATTTATGACACCACTTCCGGATTCCGTGCTGCCGACAGAGATGTCATTACCTATTTTGCCGAACACTACCCCAAAGAATATCCGGAGCCAGTTTCTGACTACGAACTTATCAAATTAGGCTTTAAAGTCACAGAAATCCCAGTCAAAATGCACGAACGCGAAGCTGGAAAATCCAGTATACACACTTGGAAAAGTGCATACTATGTTATCAACGTACTACTTTCGCTTTTTGTAATTAAATTAAGGAGGATTAAAAAATGACTACATTGCAAATAGAAATGGCCACAGCGGCAGCTATTTTATTAATCATCATTATTGCTAGTATTGTTAGAAGTAGGCTATCTATCCGCAATTCAATTGCTTGGTTACTACTCCCTATTGCTTTCATTGTTATTGCGATTTTTCCCGGCCCACTTCAATCATTCGCCAATTGGCTCGGATTTGAGCAACTTTCTAATTTTATCTTTCTCGTAATTATTGCTCTGCTTATTCTAATTTGTTTTTTCCTTACTGTTTCAAACAGCAAACAACAAGATCAAATCACCAAATTAAACCAAGAGATTTCCATTTTGAAACATCGCAAAGACAAATAAAAACTTAGTTAAATTATCTTCTTACTAAATTTATCAATTCTAGTTCAAACAACTCTCGATGCTTTTTCACTACCACTTGCAAGATTATTCCGCAAACAGTCAGCATTACTGCAATTATTACCAAAAATCCTGCCACAATCAGTGATGGTATTTTTGGCACCATTCCAGTTTCGAAATACTCCACTAACACTGGAATTACTAAAATTAATGCCAAGACTATCAAAACAAAACTAATAATTCCAAAAAACAGCATTGGTTTATGTTCTTCGAATAGCCTAATGATGGTCGTTATAACCTTAAAGCCATCACTAATTGTATTTAGTTTAGATTCGCTACCTTCTTCACGATCTTTATAACTCACCGGGATCTCTTCTATATAAAAATTCTTGTCTAGCGCATGGATTGTCATTTCTGTTTCAATTTCAAATCCCTTAGAAAGTACCGGAAATGTCTTCACAAAATCTCTTGAAAAAGCTCTTGAACCTGTCATGATATCTTTAACATGACTTCTAAAAATCATGTTAATCAAAAACCTTACTAACTTATTCCCGAACCCATGAAACCTTCGTTTGTTTTCCTTAAAATATGTAGATGAAAGTCTGTCGCCTATTACCATATCTGCTCCATCATTCAGTACCATATCGCACATTTTTTTTGCCGAGTCAGCCGGGTATGTCCCGTCGCCATCTATCATTAAATAGCAATCTGCTTCAATATCACGAAACATGCTTCTCACCACATTACCTTTTCCTTGTCTATGTTCTACCCTCACTATTGCGCCAGCATTCTTTGCATTCTTGCTAGTATTGTCAGTAGAATTATTGTCATAAACATAAATCTCCGCATCAGGTAACTCTTTTTTGTAATCTTCTACCACCCGAGCAATAGTCTTCTCTTCATTGTAACAAGGTATCAAAACAGCAATTTTATTTTTCATTTTAGTTCCTCAATATATCTTTCTACCGCATCCTGCCAGCTAGGAAGCGGCTCAAACCCAGCTTCAATCAATTTAGCTTTATTAAGTCTAGAATTAAATGGTCTCTTCGCCACTGTCTTGCCTGCCATTCTTTCATATTCTTCCGTAGATACTGGCTCTACCTTTACATCCATACCGGCATCCTTGTAAATCTCATTTGCAAAATCTGCCCAAGAAATATAACCGCCTTCATTCGTTACATGATAATAACCATATTTATCAGTCTCGATCATATCAACTAAAAGTCTAGCTAAATCAAAAGTATAAGTCGGCGTACCCACTTGATCTTCCACCACTTTCACTTCTGAATGAGTTTCCCCCACTTTTATCATTGTCTTGATAAAATTATTCCCATTCTTACCAAACACCCAAGCAATTCTCACGATAAAATATTTATCAAGAATTTTAGAAACTTCTAGTTCACCTTTTAACTTAGATTCGCCATAAACATTAAGCGGAGCATAATCCTTATCATCCGGTTCCCATGGTCTTTCACCCTGACCATTAAATACATAGTCCGTAGAAATATACATAAACTTAGCACCGATTTCTTTTGCCGCTTTAGCCAAATTTGCTGTACCTTTTACATTTACCGCCATTACTTTATCATAATTTTCCGGCGCTTCTGCTCCATCCACGTTGGTCCACGCTGCGCAGTGCACGATCGCATCCGGTTTGATTTCATTGACCACTTCAGAAACTTTTTTATCATCCGTAATGTCTAAAATCACATGCTCAAACTTCGCATCCGAATCCGATCTATCGGCCCCAATTCCTTCATGCCCCCGCTTCTCGAGCTCCATCATTACATCATATCCGAGCTGCCCAGAAGTTCCAGTTACTAATACTTTCATTTTTTCTCCCCATACATTTTATCGTAATAATTTTGATATTCCCCAGAAATAATTTCTTCCCACCAATCTTTATGATCTAGATACCACTGAATAGTTTTTACAATTCCATTTTCAAATTTAGTTTCTGGCTCCCAGCCAAGTTCTCTTTTAATCTTGGAAGGATCGATCGCATATCTTCTGTCATGGCCTTTTCTATCTTCCACAAAAGTAATTAAACTTTCTGGTTTACCAAGCTCTTTTAGAATCAACTTTACAATTTCTATATTAGACTTTTCATTGTGACCACCCACATTATAAACTTCACCCACACAATCTGCATGAATAATCATATCAATCGCTTTACAATGATCTTCTACAAATAGCCAATCACGCACATTCAGTCCGTCACCATATACTGGCAAAGGTTTATCGTGAAGAGCATTAATAATCATCAAAGGAATTAATTTCTCCGGAAAATGATAAGGGCCATAATTATTCGAACATCTAGAGATAGATACAGGAAGTCCATAAGTCCTATGGTATGCCATCGTCACCAAGTCAGCTGAAGCTTTCGATGCCGAATACGGCGAAGATGCATGAAGATTGGTAGTCTCAGTAAAGAATAGATCTGGCCTATCAAGTGGCAAATCACCGTAAACTTCATCTGTAGAAACCTGGTGATATCGTTTAACACCGTGTTTACGACAAGCATCCATCAAAACCTGTGGTCCCAAAATGTTAGTCTGTAAAAACTCCTGTGGATTTAGAATCGAACGATCTACGTGTGATTCTGCCGCAAAGTTTACTACAATGTCCGGTTTTTCTTCCACAAACAAATTTTCTACAAGCTCTGTATCTCGAATGTCACCTTTTACAAAACGGAAATTGTCTGGATGATCCTCCATTGCTTTTTTGAGCGTAGATAAATTCCCTGCATAAGTCAAAGCATCTAGACATACAATCCGATAGAACGGATATTTTTTAAGCATATAATATACAAAATTAGAACCAATGAATCCCGCACCGCCAGTTACAATTATTGTTTTTTTATCCTCCATCAAACCTCCTTTTTATAAATTAAATTTAAAATCTAACTCTTCCAACTTTGGATGCTTCATATCTTTATCGGAAAGAATTACTTCACCATCGATCTCTGGCCACTTAATTCCACAAGAATCGTACATTACACCACCTTCATCTTCTGGGTGATAAACATCATCACACTTATACACAAATTCCGCCGTATCACTCACTACCAAAAAACCATGAGCAAAACCGCGCGGAATCATCAGTTGCTTCTTGTTTTCGGCCGAAAGCAAAACCCCAACCCATTTACCATAAGTATCAGAATTAGCTCTAAGATCTACTGCCACATCAAATACTTCACCAGAAATTACTCTAACCAATTTAGCTTGTGGGTGCTCCTTCTGAAAATGAAGACCTCTTAACACTCCCCTACGAGAAGACGATTGGTTATCTTGCACAAAGTTATAATCAAGCCCGGCTTCTTTAAATTCTTCCGCAGAATAAGTCTCCATAAAGTAACCACGTTCATCACCAAAAACCTCAGGTTCTACTACATACACCCCCTCAATATCAGTCATATTGAATTTAAATTTTCCCATTAGTCGTACATTTTCCTTTCTACTACTTTTGCCAAATGTTGTCCGTAAGCGGTTTTCTTGTATCTATTCGCTGCTTCCAAGAGTTTCTCCTCCGAAATCCATCCATGTTTAAAAGCAATTTCTTCTGGCGCTGCTATCTGTACTCCCTGCCTTTTTTGCACTACCCTTACAAAGTCCGACGCATCGGCTAAAGAATCTACCGTACCAGTATCGAGCCATGCAAACCCACGAGACAGAAGCTGTACGTCTAAAATCCCATCATTAAGATACATTCCGTTAAGCGAAGTGATTTCGAGCTCTCCTCTATCCGATGGCACCACCTGATGAGCCCGATTAGCTACATCGCCAGGATAAAAATACAGTCCCGTTACTGCATAATTACTCTTTGGTACCGCTGGTTTTTCTTCGATCGATATCGCATGCCAATTTTCATCAAATTCCACCACGCCAAACCTTTCTGGATCGTTCACATAATAACCAAACACCGTTGCTCTATCGCTCTCAGCATTTTTCACGGCCGCCCTCAAGGTAGCAGTAAATCCAGAACCATAGAATATATTATCTCCAAGAATCATTGCGCATGGTTCACCTGCAATAAATTCCTCACCTAATATAAACGCTTGCGCCAATCCATCCGGTGAAGGCTGCACCATGTAAGACAAATTCACCCCCATAGAAGAACCGTCACCAAGAAGTCTCTCAAAATTCGGCAAATCATCTGGCGTTGAAATAATCAAGACATCTCTAATCCCCGCTAGCATCAAAGTAGTTAAAGGATAATAAATCATTGGCTTATCATATACAGGCAACATCTGCTTAGAAGTCCCTAGCGTCAACGGGTAAAGCCTCGTCCCTGATCCCCCGGCCAAAATAATTCCTTTCATATCTCACTCCTTTTATCACTATTCTATCACAATTATAGGTTTTGCACAAAGAAAGTCACAAAAGCTAGCATGTTTATAACTATGCCATAGCAAAATATCTTATTCTCTGTAATCAAATTCATATGCGGAATTTTATCATTGGTCCTGCAAATCATTACCGGAATTAAAGCTAGTATCGGCAAGAAGTATCTCCCTTGAATCCCGCCAACTTTATCTCCACCTACCGGCGTCCACTGCAAATACAAACTAGTTAGTATAAGTAGCAGTATGCTCACGAAGCTCGCTATATACATCACCCGATCAAAGACTTTTATTTTCAACCTTTCGTCTCTTTGAGCGATCAAAATTAACATAATCCCAAAAGTAATATAAAAGATCGTATCTGGCAATTTTATAGACAGCCATCCCAAAGTAGACCCCAGCATAGTATGAAGCCAGAACGTCGTTTCCCATTCAACCGTTCTAAACATCGTCCCTACGTATTCAATCGGCGCACCTAATATATATTTCACTTGTGCTTTTGGATCAACCGAATCAATATGAGATTGTAGCAGTGTATTAGAAGAAATCAGAAGCCATGCAAAATTGATAATTCCCGCTATACCTAGAATTACCGCTAGAGCTATCCATTTTCTCTTTTTTGAACCGAATCTCTCCGCCGGAATCGTAAAATAAAGTAACAATAGCGGCACATACACTATTTTACACATACCGATCATAATAGCTATTACAGCCAAAAGGATGTAATCCCATTTTTTCAAATTACCTTTTCTGGCATACGCAAGATTCATTACGTATCCCACCAAAAGAATTGCGAATCCTATCGTTAACGCATCTGGAGATAAAGAAGTTGCCTCCTGTAATGTAATCGGCAAAAGCGCTACCAAGATGGCCATCTTTTTAAATTTAGGCAAAAGTTTAATCCCAAAATATACCAAGAAAAGCCACGCCACAAAGTTAAATATTTCCATCAAATAGGCAATGCCCATTACCGACATTCCAAACAAACGTCCAATCAGCGCCCCTATAACTTGCGGCAAATAACATAGTGGGCTATATAGAGCCGACCCATTATATACAGTATCTTTCACATTTCCAGAAGAACCCTGAAGCGCCCATTTTAGTTTTTGCTTATAAGTCCCTCTCACGTTATCCGTAGTCAACATTACATGCACTTCTTCAGGCAGCGAGCTTCCCACTCCGCTATAATTTTCATTTTCCGTAACCGGATACGCCAAAATCACCCCATCCGCCACACCATAAGCTCTACTAAAGTGAGCGCCGTCATCAGGAGCTTGTCCAGGCGGCAAAAGGATAATAAACATTATTCCTAGAACAGTTGCCACCAAAAGAAACATTTTTTCTAGCGGCCAACCTTTCCTGCGTACCCTCACCAGCAAATACAGCATCAAAACTTCTACAACAAATACCGTCAGTAATATCGGGATCGCCAAATTCAACCGATCGTTTTTTTCTATAATCAGCTGAGTAAACGCAAGGCTCAAAATCACAAACACCACATAAAAATAAAAATCTGGCGTCTTTAACCATTTCTTTACTTTTTCTTTCATACACTCCATAACACTCATTTTATTATACCATATTTTCTTTCAATTCTATCTAGTTCGGCTTCCATTTTAGAAATCACCGTAGCCGAAAGCGCATAATTATCTTTAAAATATTTATGCATCGCCTCCACTTCTTTTATATGCGTGTCGCTTCGCTTTGTTGCACTCTCTTTATGTATTCTAAAAAAATTTAAAGATTTTTTATTATAAAAAATCTTTCCTTTTTTTAGAAGCTTAGCATACAAATACCAATCTCCCACCTGCTCAAAAGAAGCCGCCTCTTTCAAGAATTTTTTAAGCCCCACTGTATTTTTAAATACTACCGCCGACACGTTCGGAATCGTACATCTAATCGCCATAATTTCCTCAATTTCCTGTTGACCTGGCCGAATATAAGAATTCGCAAAATGTCCAGTTCCCTCTTTGTCTCTAGATTTTCTAAAATTCGGCGCTATAAGTATTCCGTATTTATTAATAATTGCCGACTCAGAATACGCCAAAACCACCCCTGGATCTTCGTCAAACCCTTTCAGTACCTCAGCCAAAAAATTCTTCTTAGCTACATCGTCCGCCTCTGCAATCCAAATATAATCTCCTGTAGCCGCATCTACTCCCTTTATCCATTGCAAAATTGCCTTCCCCGAATTTTCTTTATTCCAAATCATTTTTATTTTCATTTCTGGTTGCAAACGCTTCGCTTCTGCTGCCATTCTTTTTATCATCGTTCTAGAACCATCTTGCGAAGCGTCATCCAAAATAATCATCTCATATATTGGATAAGTTTGTTGCGCTACCGAAAGTATTCGCCGTTTTAGATATCTTGCATAATTATAATTCGGCACTATCACCGAAACTTTTTTTATTTTCCTTCCAACCTCTTCACTCATCGTCTATAATTATACCATAAATGCTTTGTAGGCCACCTCTACTTCCTCTGCAAACTTCTCTCCATGATAATTTTCTATCGCACATTTCCTAGCCGCTTTTGCAATCTTTTGATTCTGTTTAGGATTATCATAAAGATATTCTAGTTTGTCATACCATTCGCCTGGTTTCGCCAAAAAACCATTCTCCCCATTTTTAATCGCCTTCTTAAAAGTGTATATCGGCGACGCAATTGTCGTAGTTTCTACCACCGCCGCCTCAAAAAACTTTAATTCAGATTTGCAATTCGTAAATTCGCTAATCACGAGTGGAGCAATATTTACATCTACTTTAGAAACCATTCTCATTTGGTTTAAATAATCCATAAATTTTACAATTTCTACTTGACCATTTTTAATTCTCTTTTTCATTTCCAAAGACGGTTCCATAAAGCCCACTATTTTCAATTTTGCATCTTTGTGTTTATCCAAAAATCTAAAAATCTCTGGCTCTACCAACCGCAAATCTCTTACATGCGTCGGTGAACCAGAAAAATACCCAATCACAAATCCATCATGCTTCTTATCTTTTAAGCATTCTTCTGCGACCTCCAGTTGAGCGTCATTCAAAGAATTAGGCACTACTTTTACGGGTTTATTAAAGCTTCTTTTTAGCCTCTTAGCCAAAAAATCATTAGTCGTAATAAATCCGTCCACATTAGTAGCTATCTTCCTGCTCCCCCATATTATACCCATCCAATAAGGCACTGCCACACTGTGAACACCTTTCAATATCTTCGTTAAATCCTTATAATCAAAAATCAAATCATCAATATCAAATACTACTTTTATGCCCTTTTTATGCATCGTCTTAATTAGATTTGGTACCGTTTCACCTTTTACGGCCTGCCTTAATATTACTACCAAATCCACTCCCATCAGAATTCTATCATTAACTTCACCCGTATAAACTGCCCCTGCGTTCCAATTAGTGTATTTTCTAATCGTTTCTATTACATTACTTACACGATATCTATATTGTGCACTCACCTTGTCACCCACTACAAACAAAATCGTTTTTCCTTTTTTCTGTTTTTTCCATTCTAGATCACTCCTAATTTCATGCGGGGCTTTGTCCAAAGCAAACCATAATAACTTTGAAAAATTCTTATTATAGAATTTATCATTATCTAGTACTTTTCCCCATTTTTCCCACATAAAATCAGACTCTTCCATCAGCCGCTCATACTTTACTTTTGTCATATCCGAACCGCGAGATTTTGATTCGTGATGATACAATTTGGCCATTGGCACCACCACATTATAATATCCTTTTTCAAGCAACTTCAAATTAAAATCTACATCATTATATGCAACTTTTAGATCCTCTTCTAGTCCACCCACTTCTTCGTATTTTTTCTTGCTTACACACAAACACGCTCCAGTCACCGCACTATAGTTATATGGTACTCTAAGTCGTGCGCAATTTCCCGGATCACCCTCAGGTGCACCAAGTAGAGCATGCACAGCTACACTATTTGGGCCGCCAAGACCCAGCAGCACACCAGCGTGTTGTATAGTATTATCAGGATAAAGTAATTTTGCACCCACCGCACCCACATGAGGCAAAGCGGCATATCCTACTAAAATATTCAACCATTCAGGCGTAATGATTTCCGTATCATTATTAAGCAGCACCAAATATTCGCCCTTGGCCTCTTTCGCCGCCAAATTATTTAGCTTTGCATAATTAAATTCTATATCTTCTCTCAGTACCTTAAAATTTTTATGCTCTTTTTTGTATTTTTCAAATAGCTCCAAACTTTCTTTTTCTGTGCTACCGTTATCTATCAATATTACTTCAAAATTTTTGTATACAGTTTTCTCATAAAGCGTTCTAAGACACACTTCTGTTATCTTTGCATGATCTTTTGTCGGAATCAAAACCGACACTAGCGGCTCTTTTTTAAGATTATAAAACACCTGATAACATTGGGTTACGGCATCTTTTTCTACGCGTCCATCAAGCCCTCGCCTCTTTAAGGCCAGCTCGACCGATTTCCATCCACTATCTGCAGCATAATCCTTATTACCCATGTCAACTGCGGTTGAACCTGGTATCATTCGCCAATGATATAAAATTTTTGGAATATGATAAATATTATCAGTGTTTTCCGAAACCCGCAAAAACAAATCAAAATCCTGCGCCCCTTCTAACCCCACCGTAAAACCACCAACCTTTCGTAACAAACTCGTTCGTATTACCGACAAATGACAGATATAATTCATACTAAGAAATGTATCCGGAGAAAAATCTGGCTTAAAATTCGGCCAACACCTTTTGCCATCCATATCTATTTTATCTTCGTCCGTATAAACAAAATCAATTTTCTTGTCTTTGTTTAACACCTTAACCACTTCATACAAAGCATCTTTTACCAAAAGATCGTCATTATCAAGCAGCGCCACATATTCACCTTTTGCCATGTCAATTGCGTCATTGCTAGTTCTAGAAATATGCCCATTCTTTTTACGATATTTCACTCTAACTTTTTTGTTTTTTTCATATTCTTGCAAAACTGCTAAAGTCTCCTTATTAGAAGACGCATCATCTACAATACAAATCTCAAAATTATTATAACTTTGGCCAAGAACCGACTCTATACATTCGCGAAGATATTTGCCGTCCACATTATACACCGGTATCACCACCGAAATCAAAGGTCTATATTTTAATTTTTCTATTTTTGTTGGCTTTTCATTCATATCAAGCCACAAATTATATCCGTTCTTATCATATGGAGACCAAAAATCTTTAGACTCTTTGCCATAAATTACCGACCACAAAAATCTTAAATAATTCTTCCATAGTCTTGGCGGTATCAAAAAATGATACTTAGTCCAAGCATTTTTTGCTCCCTTTACTACAGTGATACCAAAATTTTTTATCTTTCCTTTCATTTCTTTACTACCTCATATATATAATAGTCACCTTCTGTGTCGGTATATATTTTATTATAATTTTTATTACAAACTTTTAGCTCCCCCGCCGAAACCACATATTTTACCGGCCATTTCAATGCATCATTGCAATTTAACTTCAAATTAAAATAATCTGGAGCCGCAGTTCCTAAAATAAACTCCGTCTTTCCATCGGTCAAAGCAATATTAATATGCGCATATCTATTATAAACTTCTTTGTTTTCGCCCTTCTCGTCTATTAATTCCCATTTCTCAAAATCTGGATAAAAATTCACTGCATTTAGCATTCTCGCCCCATTTGCTATGCCTAGTTGCGCTAGCAAAGTATTACCAGAAGATATCCAATAAGCCTCTTTATCATTCTCAGCTATTTCTTTTATCTTTTGTTCTAGCGGATGATCAAAAACTGCCGATACGCCTCTCGCTACTGGATTTACCGTAGCCCCAGCTATTATCATTACTAAACTCATGCCCGCAATAAATAGTTTTTGATGTCTTTTTAGCATTAAATAGCTTAGCACCATCAAACCCAAAATCACCACCAAATAGTATTTCCATCCAAAATAGGTAAGTTCCTCGTTTCCCACAAAGCACACGTATGAGAAGCCAAAAATCGCCAAGACCAAAAAGATTTGTTTTGTACTAAGAATTTGTTTTTTAAAGACCATGTCAATTCCCCATACCGTAAAGATCGTCGCTATTAGCCCATAAGCAATTCTCATTCTATTTATATAAGAAAAAGTTGTGAGCTTAGCCAGTAATTCCGGAAAGCCCACCAACATAAAAGCTGCCATCACGATAAGACATATCAAAAGAGCATTTCCAACTATCATATTTTTATCTCGCTTCATTTTTTTCCAAATTGCTGGATAAATCATATAAAAGATTGGAGCAAATTGAATAAACGTGCTTACCTCACAATTATTTGAATAGGTTATATCCTTAAATGGCAAAGCAAAGCTAGTCAAATCCGTAAATAGCGACTCAAAGCCTCCTCCGCCACCAAGCGACACTCTTTTGCCCGGATAAGCTGTACTATACAGCGCCTTTATTGCTTCCTTGCTAGTCAAAATCGTATATCCCAAGACTCCAAACACTACCATTGCCATAAACACCAAACGCCAAATATCTTTTTTCTTAAAGGTAATTTCTTTTTTGTCACGTATCATACAAACTATAAATAGCACCAGCATTGTCAACCCCACCGGAATTTGTAGTGACGGAAATAGTGCTAGCACAAACGTTATCACCGAACATGGTAATAGCACCATATATAACATTCTTAGCCATTTTTCCGAGGTGAAAAAACGATACGCCAGTACAAACACCGCCATCCCCCAGAAAAATACATCCACCATATGTGGAACAAACCACCACTGCACCGTAGGCGCAAAAACGATCATTAGTGTACCAAGCAGCGCAACTTTCTTGTTTTTTCGTGTTACTATCATACATAGCTCAAACGCCACCAAGGTTAACAAAATCAACTTAGAGCACCAGTACCACGACAAGCCGTATTCATTGCCAAGCAATACATAGCCCCATGTAAATGGCTTTGCTATCAATGTAATATCCAGCACCGGCGCATTATACCCAACAATCATGTCTTGCCCTTCCAGGCTCATCATATTACTATTTTTTTCGTAATTATTGTATTGTTGAGACATATAATATGGCGCATGCACCAACCATTCGTCACTACGAATAGCTCTGCTTTCTCCAAGTACCAAACTCTCCGACGCATACTCATCATAGTTTGCAAACATCCGATTATATTCGTTAACCGAAGAACCATGTACCTTAAACGCAACACACAGCACAAACACTATTGGCGCAATCAAATATCGCCATTTTATACAAAACAGCACAGCAGTCTTGATTTTTTCTAACACTCCCTTACACATGTTACTATTATAACACAGCTTAAAATATTTTTATGCAGTGCCTAATGAGTTACAACAAATTTCCATTTTTGCGCTTTTGAAGAATTATATCCATGAAGCTGAATATTAGCTCCATCGCTCATTCTACCTCCAGCCACATCCAAAACTTTTTCTGAGCACATTGAATACAATGTATAAGTCCTGTCTTCATTTGTCACAATTCGCCACTTCTGCGCACAAGAATTATTTTGCTTATAAAGCTGAATATTAGCTCCATCGCTCATTCTACCTCCAGCCACATCTAGCACCTTACCGCTTGCAACGTTCTTTATCGTATACGAACCGTCCTCATTTATCGCCACCTTCCATTTTTGCGCACCCGAACCATTAGAGGTAAACAGCTGAATATTAGCTCCATCCGCGCCCGAACCACCAGCCACGTCAACCGTCATAGTATTTTTTAGCTCAGATTGTATCGTGTAAGTCCCTTCTTCTATTGGAGAAACAAATTTAAAACTCCATTTTTGTTCCTTGCTATTATTGCGTACATTAATCTGTACATTCTCATTTTTCGTACTCATAGAAAGTCCTGAACAAGCCGAAAATATTGTATACCCTTCACCATTTTTCTGAATCTGCCATTTTTGCGCACACGTATTATTAGAAGCATATAGCTGCACATTAGTTCCGTCTGTAGTTCCAGCACCAATTACATCCAGCACTTTACCAGTTTTTGGATTAAGGATCGTATAGTATCCGTCTTTTCCATAAGTCAATTTCCATTTCTGAGCTTCTGTTTTATTGCTTGCATGAATTTGAATATTCGTCCCATTAGTAGCGCCATTTACTCCGCCAGCAATATCAACCACCTTGTTAGATGCAGTAACCGAACTAATCGTATATTCACCATCAGACAAAGTTCTAACCGGCACCAAATTCCATTTTTGTGCCGCCGAATTATTTGGTCTATAAATTTGCACATTTGAACCTCCGCCAGTCCTACCACCAGCCACATCCAAAGCCCTGCCCGAACACGCCGAATATACCGAATACGATTTATCGGCATTTTTCACTATATGCCACTTCTGCGCACAAGAACCATTATATTCATATGCTTGTACATTTGCCCCATTTTTTGTACTCCCACCAGCCACATCCAAAACTTTACCAGTGGAACTATTCTTTATAATATATGATCCATTATTATCGCTTGCTATCTGCCATCTTTGTGCACCCGAATTGTTGTCGGTATAGGTCTGAATATTTGCACCATTAGCACTACTTCCTCCTGCCAAATCTAGTGCAGTAGCATTATCTAGAGACATTTTAATAATATATTCTCCCTCTACTACTTCAGAGGAATCCGGCAAGGCAAAACCTTCGTCTACAATATCGCCAAACCAATCTTCAAAATATGCATAAAAATTCCGGTTTCCATACGCCCCACATGAAGCCGTACCATATCCCGCAGCAAGCGCCCCCGCATTCGGTTGATATGGAGTATATCTATATAGCGCCGATGTCGCTAAATTCTGTATATATACCACCGATCCACCGCACCCTGCATTTGGATTGTATTGTATATAATTATTTCCTATTGGATAATAAGAAGAATTTCCATCCATCACGATTCTAAATAAATATGCCGCATTCCGTATTTGATTTTTAAATCCATAATATTTTTCTGAACACGCCGCTGTATCCGGGCAACCATATCCAGCCGTTCTTTGGTAATCCCAGCTATTTGGAATCGGATCGGTAATCAGCCCCGTCTCCTTTTGAATCAGTACAATTAGCACTTTTGGGTTTATTCTATAATCTTGAGCCGCCTGCCAAATAATATGCGCCGCCGACTCACCCCTCATATTTTCTTCCGCAAGGCATACCGTATGTCCATTTGATACATGCCAAGTAGTAGGAGGAGTACTGTCAGAAAAATAATCAACCCTTGTCCCCACTCCGCTAAAATTAGTATTATAGCATTTTCCTTTTGACCACAAAAAATCTTGAATTTCCCCCTCAGTCATTGAACCATAATCAGTCATCTGATAATCAGAAATTATGTATCCAGCTTTAAAGTTCGCCAAATTTGCCGCCGAAGCACCCTTACTTGTAAGCAAAAACATCCCCGCCAAAATTGGCAAAGCAATCAACCATATTTTCTTACTTATGTGTTTTTGTGTCATATCGTTGCTTCTCCTAATATTTTACCACGTTTATCTCCCGATTCCAAGGCTATTTCTATTTCTAATTTTCCTGACGACAATTCTCCGCTAGAAATTTTAAAACCATTGCAAGTTGAAGTAGATACCGACCCTTCAATATTAGTCGTTACACTATATATAATATTCCCATCCCTCTTTAAAGTCAGCCCACAGTTTCCCGTAGTTAAATATTGATCAATGTTCACTCTTATAATCAAATCACCGCCGCTCACCCCAGCATAAGAAATCACTCCAGTTAAACTATCTGCCATATTCGGGCTGTCACCATCATATTGTTTTACCTCCTCTTTTTTACTTCCGGCTC
>JAGCBP010000018.1 GCA_017652105.1 Candidatus Saccharimonadota bacterium | reverse complement strand
CCAAAGTTTGGCAAATCTTTGAAGCCGGTGATCGTAACAGGGGTGGATGGGGTGGCTTTGCCTTTTGGTTTGCCTTTCCAATCCAACATCGTGCGGACCTTGCCATAGGTAGAGCCTGCCACCACGAATTCGCCAGTTTTTAGTTCCCCGCCGGTGACAAGTAAATTCACCACTGAACCTTTGCCGGTTTCCATGTGAGATTCGATCACAAGACCTTCGGCTGGGATATCGATATCGGCTTTTAGCTCCTCAATGTCGGCGGTGAGCAAAATCATATCAAGAAGTTGATCGAGGTTCTGATTCTGTTTAGCAGAAATCGGGACCATAGTAATATCGCCGCCCCATTCCTCCGGCTGAAGACCGTGGTTTGAAAGGTCGGCTTTGGTGCGGTCAATATCGGCACCTTCGCGGTCGATCTTATTGATCGCTACAATAATCTTGGCATTGGCGGACTTGGCAAAATTAATCGCTTCGACAGTCTGCGGCTTGACACCATCATCGGCGGCCACCACAATTACCACAATATCGGTGAGCAGTGCGCCGTGCTGGCGAATAGCAGCAAAGGCCTCGTGACCTGGAGTATCTAGGAAAGTAATTAGTCTGTCGTTATATTTAAGCTGATAGGCGGAGATATGTTGAGTGATACCACCGGCCTCGTCGTCAACAGTTTTCTTGTGTAGAAGCGTATCTAGAAGAGTGGTTTTGCCGTGGTCAACGTGACCCATCACGGCAACTACTGGAGGTCGAAGAACTGCCTTGTCGGATAATTCGCGATGATAATCGGAAGTCTTGGTGGCAGTGTTTTTCTTCTCTAATTTAACGTTTTTTAGACCTAATTCATCAATGATAATTTGAGCGGTTTCGTAGTCTAGTCTCTGATTGATAGTAGCTACGATACCGTTTTTAAAAAGAGTACCAATGAGCTCAGTAACAGAAAGACCGAGAGCGTTTGCAAGCTCGTCCACAGTGATAGATCCGGCAATCTGTATGGTTTTTTCTTCTTGATTTTGCTCCATCCTACTCCTTTCCGTATTCTTGGTGTAGGGCGCCAAATTATAAAGATGACGCCCTTTTGTTACTGATTATTCTTGTACTTCTAGTTCATGTTGCGGCTGTGCCGCTTCGCTACTGATGGAGCCATACGTGATGCCTCCAATAATAAGCGCTACTGCAAAGAACAGTAAGAGTTTTTTTACAAAAACCTTCCTCCTGTATTCCCGTGCTGCCTTTTCTATTATTTCGTCATAATAGCAATCATCATCGGTCATTGCATCCCCCTCCTAGAAAAATAAATGTACCAACAATAGTAACATGTTTAATTTTACCACATTTTGAAAAAATATGCTATAATAGATATACTATACCTTATAATCCCGGGTAGCTCAATGGTGGAGCAAGAAGCTGTTAACTTCGAGGTTGCTGGTTCGAGTCCAGTCCCGGGAGCCACAAATTTATTAATTTGCTCAAAAAGTTGGACATCGGACCTCGCTTCGCTCGGTGCGAGTCCAGTCCCGGGAGCCACTCAAAAGCCCTTTGGGCTTTTTTAATTGATCTCAAAATCCTCGGTTCTTAGATTGCGGTAATATCTGCCGCTCATTGCAACTCAAATCGGTATTTTTGCTTAATGTCTGGGTACTTTTTGTGATCAACTTCAGAAACGAACATATCGTATGGGCGGCACCAAAGTCTATTGTCACCATAAAGGGCGCGGTAGACTACCATTTTTTCTTCGGTTTCGGAGTGATAAGCGATATCTTCTACTATATAGAGTTTACCTTTAAAATGTTTATACACGCCGTGGATTTTTATTTCTCTTTCTTCCATATTTTTATTATACCAAATCCGCTGCGTGGGTTATGTTATAATAAAATTAATAGTTAATTTCATGGAAGGAGTGAGCCTATGAAAAAGAATACTAAAATTATCATTGCTGTGGTGGCGGCACTAGTTGTGGTGGCGGGGATAGTTGCCGCGATCATTATTATCATCAATAACAACAAAAAAGATCCTCTAATTGGTTCTTGGGCTAACGGTTCGTATATTTACACCTTCAATGAGGACAAAACTTGTTCTTATGGCTACGGTAGTGCTGGAGCAATGAAATGTACATACGAAACCAATGGTGACAAAATTTCGATTCTGTATGATGGCAATACTGCTCCGTTTGAAACGACTTATTCCATCAATGGCAATGAGCTGAATGTGGTAGATTCGTTTGGAAATGACACTATCTATACCCGAAAATAAGATTGTTTTAGTGGTATAATAGTGACATGAAGCGGAGTTACAAAAATATCGTTCTTGTTTTGGTAGTTTTTGTGATCCTAATCACAGGAATTGTTGCGTTAGTCATCAATTTGAAATCGCGAGAAAATAAGCATTATACTGTAGTGACATCGAATTTTGCTAGTTATGATTTTGCAAGAGCAGTGACGGGTGATGCGGCGGAGGTAAAAATGCTTTTGAAGCCGGGGGCGGAGGCACACGATTTTGAGCCGACACCAGAAGATATTATTGACATCAAAAATGCCGATCTTTTTGTATATATTGGCGGCGAAAGCGAAGAGTGGATAGAAAAAATTCTAGAGTCTAACAATATTTCTCCTAATAAAACTCTCGAGCTCATGGATGAGGTGGAGCTGATTGAGGAAGAAGATAGCTATAGTACTGAAGAGGCGGAGTACGATGAACACATCTGGACTAGTCCTAAAAATGCTATCATGATAGTTCAAAGAATCACTGACAAGCTAGCTGAAATTAATCCTCAAAAAGTTGATGAATATACTAATAATGCCAATAAATACGTAGAGAGATTAAGTAAAATTGATGAAAAATTTCAGGAGATCGTTTCTAATGCGAGCAAGAACGAGTTAATTTTTGGCGACCGCTTCCCTTTCTTGTATTTCGTACGAGAATACGGACTTAAATACACGGCAGCTTTTCCGGGCTGTTCTGAACAAACTGAAGCAGATGCGGCCACAATTGCGAGACTAATAGACCGAGCTAAGGCCACAAATACAAAGGTAATTTTAAAAATTGAGTTAACATCAGATAAAATCGCTAAAACAATCGCTGAGACAGTGGGCGCTACAGTAATGGAATTTTCAGCGGCACATAACGTGAGTAAAGCAGATTTTGAAAAAGGCGTAACTTACGCTGATTTGATGGAACAAAATACCAAAGTCCTAGAGGAGGCTCTGAGATGAGCTTAATTTCTATTCACAATCTTCGGCTAGGATTTGGCAAAAATGTCACGATTTCGGAAGCTAATTTTGAGATTAGTGACGGCGATTTTATTTGTATTGTAGGGGCAAATGGCTCGGGTAAGACTACGCTTATTAAAGCCATTTTGGGACTAGTTTCGCCAATTTCTGGAACGATTAGGTTTGGCGATGGGATTACTTTAACAGATATTGGATATTTGCCACAGGAATTAAATTTGGAACAAAACTTTCCGGCGTTAGTTTCTGAAGTAGTACTCTCAGGATGTCTTTCTAAGATGCATCGTCGGATTTGTTACAATAAGCTTGAACAACAAAAAATGCAGGAAGTTCTGAGAAGGCTTGGCATTTTAAAATTAAAAGATGTAAGTTTTAACGAGCTTTCGGGCGGGCAAAAGCAAAAAGTTTTACTAGCTAGGGCGCTAGTGAGCGAACCAAAGTTACTAATTTTGGATGAACCATCAAACAATTTGGACCACGAGTCTCGAGAAGGTTTTTACCAGATTTTGACAGAGCTAAATAGAACTAAAAAGATTACGATTCTAATGGTGACTCACGATTTAGACAAAAAAGATTTGATCGGCAACAAAATCGTAGCGATTGAAGGAGCGGAAGCAAAGTTATTTGCTACAGAAAAATATCTTGGGAGGTTTAAATGATTGAGATGTTTTCTTATCCTTTTATGGTGCGGGCGCTACTAGTTGGAGTTTTGATTTCGATTCCGGCGGCGCTCGTTGGTGTGTCGCTGGTGCTTCGCAAAAATTCAATGATTGGTGATGGACTTTCGCATATTGCTTTTGCAGCTTTTGCGCTGGCGGCGGTGCTAGGGCTCACGCCTTTGTGGTTTGCTCTGCCGGTGGCAATTATCGCCTCATTTTTGATTCTAAAAGTTGGTAAGTCGCGCAAAATTTACGGCGATTCTTTGATCGCGCTATTTTCTACTTCGGCGCTAGCGATTGGGGTGATCGCGATTTCGGTGGCTGGAGTAAATATTGATCTGAATAGTTATCTGTTTGGAAGCGTGCTTGCGGTCTCAGGCACAGAGGTAATTATTTCCCTGATTGTGGCGGCAATTTCGGTGATTTTGTATCTGTTTTTGCATCATCGGATTTTTGCAATTACCTTTGATGCGGACTTTGCGAGAGCGATCGGCATCAAAACTAACCTCTATGACATAGCTTTTGCGGTAATTTGTTCTTTGACCGTGGTGGTAGGAATGCGGCTACTTGGGGCACTGCTTATTTCTAGCTTAATCATCTTCCCTACACTTATCGCAATGAAACTCGCTAGATCATTTAAATGGACCGTGATCATCGCCGCAATAGAAACGGTGGTAGCATTTGTAATTGGACTAATACTTTCCTATGTATTTTCACTCCCAACTGGCGCCACGGTAGTAGTGACACATCTTGCGATATTAATACTAGTTTCTATTTTGCTTTGTGGAAGAACTTCCAAAAGATAAACTCAATAATAGTACATCCTGGCGATGCTTCTTAATTCATCTGTTGAAAATGCTGCTGCTTGCATATTACCCCTGTTTTTTGTATAATCAGGGGTAATATAATTTAAAGAGGTTGTTGTATGAAAAAACTATCAATTCTCACTACGCCAGCGATTGCGCTCGGCGTGGGTGTTTTGTGTGCTCCGCAAGCTCTAGCTGCTAGCTACACATTAAGCCAAACTAATATCAACGCGGCAGCTGGTGCTGCAGGTACAAATACCAATGGTATCTTCTGTGATGATGTCCAAAAGGATTTTTGTACCCTTGATGCAGGCGATTGGACGCAGGAAGGTGATATCGACCTTACTACCGTCGAAATCGACGCAGGGATTCCTATCAATGGGCTAGTTCTCCAAAACAATGTTAATATCTCAAATCCAGACAATAGAAGTATTAAAGGCAATATCAATGTTAGCGATGCTGACGTTAACCTCACAAACTTAAATATTACAGGTAATGTAGGTGTTGACGGTGCTACAAAAACTACTCTTACAGATTTGACTATTAATGGCAATTTGCAGGTATCCAATGCTAATGCTGAGGTAACTATTACTGGTGGTACTTATACCGGTGAAGGTTGGGGATCCCCACTTGATATCGGCAACGCTAAATCTGTTACTATTGATAATGCCACTTTTGCAGCTGGCGGCGCTAGCGCAGCTTATATTAATGGTGGAGATATTACCATAAATAGTGGCTCTTTTACTTCTACGGGAGACAATGGCATTGAATTATTTGGAGCTAATTCATTAAAAATCTCTGGCGGGACCTTTACTGGTGCTGCAGCCGGTATCGCTTTCGGCTATTCGCCAGCAGCTGGCACAGTTTCACTAACTGGTGGTACATTTACTGGCACTGGCACAAACGGTAAGGCTATTTACAATTACACCAATAGCGATTCTACTTTGATCAGTGGTCTGGTAACCAACGGTTATCACTTCACCAATAGTACTGTTACCAGCGAGTCTGGCATGGGTGGCGGCGCTTATATTGCTGGTACTACCAAGGTTCTTGCTGATGGTCAAAGTGAAAGTGAAGAAAGCACTACGCAACCAACTGACCCAACAAGCACTTCTACTACCACCAAAAAGAGTGGTATTGGTGCTCCAGACACAGGTGCATTTACTGCAGAGGAAGGTAGCGCTACTAGCAGCTCTTCTATCCTTACAGTGATGGCTACTGTACTCGTAGCATTAACCGGGGCTATCTTGGTTAAGAAACATAGCAAAAGAGCTTAAAGTTTAGCTCAAAAAACCACCGCATAGCGGTGGTTTTTTTATTTGCTACTTTTTGCGAAGCTTTGGTAAGCTCAGGCTAAAGTTGATTGCATTTTGCTGGAAGCTTTTAACAGTGAATCTAATCACTATAGCAGAGAGAATGGCAATCTCAGCTAAGCCGATGATTAATTCTGGGGTGGTAAGCGTACCGAAGGCGCTTCTTAGCATCAATGCGGTTGGAGCCGAAAGTGGGAAGTAGGTTAGGAAATAGACAAATCCGCTTGGTTCGGTAGCCATAAAGGCTGACATGAAGTAAAGCGGGAATACCACACCAATAATAACTGGACCGATAAACTGCGATGCATCCTTGGCGGTAGGGGTAATCGTACCAATGTAGGTAAGGAAACCGGTAGTTAAGAAGATAGAAAATACCAACAAGGCGAGATTGGTAATGATGGTGATTGGATCAATTACTATCTGAGAAAGTATCATGCTGACCATTGGGTTATCCTTGTAAATGATTGCCATAGCGACAACTGGTATGATCAGGGTCATAATTTGAATTAATCCCAGTAGCATCATAGAGAAGATTTTGCCAACGATAAGATGCTTGGTAGATACGGTGGTTAAAATCATTTCTGAGATACGATTTTCTTTTTCTTCTACTACGGTCATAAGGAGCCGGCTACCAAAGAGAGTGACGAAGAAGAAGAATATTACCAGCACGATAATTGGGATAACAGCGTGGCCAAGAGCCTTTGATTCTTCCCCGGTTTTGGTGAGTTTATTATCATTAACCTCGAAGTTGCCGGTGAGTGCTAGCACGTCTAGATCCGAGAACTTAGGAGAAACAGATTGGCTCAAGATCGACTTGATAGCCTGGCCATCCATATTGAAGAGCTCCAGACCCTCAGAAACGTGATAAAATTCTACCTTTTTGGTATCCTTGAAGTCTGCTGGGATGTAGAAGTAGAGGTCTATTTCACCATCGACAACTTTTTTGCTTCCCTCTTCTTTGGTGATTTTAGCTACGAGTGGGCTTTCTTTTGGCAAAATACCAGCTTCGTCGGTGACAACGATTTTGGTATTTTCATCAATAGTAGGCCCCTCTGCCTTGTTGTTATTAGAAATTAGCATAGAGATCAAGAACATCCCTATAATCATGGCTGGAATTAGAATAATTGTCGCCCAGAAAGATGGTTTTTTGACCTGACGGACAAATTCAAATTTGGTAACAGTCCAAAGTGGATTACTCATCTTCACCTCCATATACATCAATAAATATTTGTTCTAGGGATTTGCCCTTGTGTTGCTTCTTAATTTCATCAATAGTACCGTAAGCGTGAGCAACGCCGTCTTTTAAGAGAATGGCGCGGTCGCAGAGCTTCTCTACCTCATCCATGTAGTGGGTAATCATAATGATAGCAGCGCCTTTTTGATGAGCTTCTTCGATGATTTCCATAAGAAGTCGGCGGTTCATTGGGTCGAAACCTTTAGTCGGCTCATCCAGGATGAGGAGCTTTGGATTGTTCATGATGGTGACACCAAGCTGGATCTTTTGTTGCTGGCCACCAGAGAGCTTCTCAAGCTTAAGGTCGGCTTTGTCTTCTAATTTCACGCGTTTTAGGTATTTTTCGGCCCAGCCCTTAGGATCTTTAAGACCTTTGAGCTCGCCAAAATACACGAGGTTATCCATCACGGTTTCTTTTTTGTAAAGGCCGCGTTCCTCTGGCAAATAACCGACCGTAACATCGGTGTCCTCTGGATCGTATTTCTTGCCATCGATTAGTAGTTCGCCACTTGTAGGGGTATAAAATCCTAAAAGTGCCCTTAATGTTGTAGTTTTACCAGAGCCATTGGACCCCAGAAAACCAAAAATTTCTCCGGCTCGAACTTCAAAAGACAAATCTTTGATGATAGTCTTTTTACCAAAGTCCATCCGGAAATGCTTGATCTCCACAATATTTTTCATAAGTCTATTATAGCACATTTGGTATGTTATAATAGGTTCATGAAAGACCATGAGCATTATTCTGGTAGTGAAGAGATAAATACTTTGCGTGATAGCGAAGAGCTTATTAAATTTGGCGAAGAATCCTTACCAAGATATACGCTTGAGTATTGGAATGATGCTTGTAAAACGATGGAGCCAAAGAGGATAAATGGTCTAGCGGATGCACTTGCAGCCATTAAGGATGGGGATTCTGATGAGGCCGTGAAAATGCTCAAAAGAGACTGGTTAGAGGATGGTCTAGTGCTAGGTTCGGTAGCGACTTATCTGCCTGAGGGAGTGGATGTAGTAAGACAAATTCATATGGATGTTTATGGTGAAGATAGATCCAAAGAGAATAGTGCTTTTCTGGACCAGATGGAAAAGTGGCATGATGAGCAAAAGAAAAAGTTGGCTAGAGAGGTGGGGGGTGCGGCGATAGCTAAGAATACTGAATCTTACCATGGGCCAACTACTAGAGAGAAATTCATGGAGAGAGTACATGATACTTTTGGGCCAGAAGAGGCGAGGATGCTGGCATATAAGATGAGAAGCAAAGAAGAGCCTGATCCCGATTCCGCTCTTGCTCGTGAACAATACGATGCTTACAGGGCATCTGTTAGTTTTTTGGGAGAAACCGATGAACCAAAATATGTTCCAGGAATAGTAGAATGGACGGAGAAGACCTATAAGCAAGATTTATTAACATATAGACGTAATTTCGCAAGGTGGATCAGCGAGCATAAGATAACTGATAAAGAACAGATCGATAATATTGAAAGATCTATCGATAATATTGATAATTATTTGGCGAACCCTACTATTAAACCATCTTACAGAGAAACAGATTTTCCTAAAGCTTTAATCGTCCAGGGTAGCGCCACTAGCTTTGAAAATAATAGAGGTGCTATGTATTGCTACGATTTGGATACTGCGTGTCACGATGTAAAAGAAGTCTATGGCAAGATTACGGCTAGGCTCTATATGTGCCCAAGGACAGATAATATGATAGAGTTAATTGATGAATTCAAAGATAAGTGCGACAACAAAGGCATAAGATATGAATTTAAGTATAATAGCGACCCACGTAGGAATGATCGTTTCATAGTCTACACAAATTATGATAAAATTAATGACCATATTGACGTTTTAAAGGAAATCAAGAAGGAACGTCCGGAGCTATTTGAAGATATGGATGACACTCGCAAGAACCCATTTTGGGGAAAGATAGATGGAGCACCGGAGGGAGTATATTTTGGAGAAGAACCGCCTGAACTAGTAACGATTGATGAAGATGGTCATGAGAAAAAAAGGAGACCATTCACTAGCTATAGTCAGGTACGAGCCGATGCGTTTATATTGGCGGATAAACAATGGGGGGTAGAAGTTTATGGGGAGGATAAAGATAATATTGGTGCATTATTTATTACTCCTAGTTCAAAACACTTTGGTTCCCCATCTGATATTTCTTGGAAAGATGCTGAGCATCTCGAACAAATATTCCGCGAAAAATTAAGGAAAGATGGTGTTGATCCTGAGAATTTGTGCTTCAATAAACCAAATACTGATATCTATATCGCTGATGAAGATCAAGAAGATTGGACAGATATTCAAAGGGCTGTAATAGAAAAAGGCAACGCTGAGCGAAATAATTAGCCTCCAAAAATAACTTTGAAGACTCCGAGGGAGACGAGGAGCATGATAAGGCCGGCGACAACTACGCCGGACATGATGGCGATGATGGATTTTTTAAAATCTAGATTCAAAATACTCGCGGCGAGAGTGCCAGTCCAGGCGCCGGTACCCGGAATCGGGATAGCGACGAAGAGAAACAAAGCAAAATAAACACCGGATTTGGCCTTTTTTAGCAATTTGTTGCCAGCTTTTTCGCCTTTTTCTAGACAAAATATACAGAAGTTTTTAAACGGTTTCCATTTGGCTTTTTTGCCCCACTCTAGAACCTTTCTAGCGAAGAAGAAGATGATCGGTACAGGGATGAGATTGCCAATAAGGGCGATAACGAGGACAGCCCATTCTGGGAGGCCAAGATCCATGCCTACGGCAATCGGAATGGCGCCTCTAAGCTCTACTAGTGGCACCATCGAAATAAGTAAAACTAATAAAATTTTCCAGACCATACATTGATTATATCATATTGTATAGTTGAAGAATTTTGGATTTGGGGTTTTCATAGCTAATCTCCTTTTTAATTTGATACTCTTATGATAGCGCTTCTAGCTTAAATCAAAATTAAAAATGATATAATAAAAGTATGTTACTGTCGGTGATCATACCAGTATATAATGCAGAAAAATATCTTTCGCGCTGTCTTGAGTCAGTTTTTACGGCGGTGGCGCTATCCAAGGTGTCAGCTGAGGTGATTTTGGTAGATAATGGCTCCTCGGACAATTCCCTATCTGTAGCTAAAAAGTTTGCGAATGACTCGCCGTTAAAAATACAAATATTACATTGTCATACCAAAGGAGCGGCGGCAGTGAGAAATTATGGGGCGACCAAGGCTTCCGGGAAATATATTTGGTTTGTGGATGCAGATGATACCGTGACAGATACAAGCGTGAAATTACTGATTGAAAAGGCCGAAAAGACCCATGCCGATATCGTGATGATGGGGGCTACAAGGGTGTATCCTGACGAACATACAGATTATCTCTCGGCAGTGAAGCCATCAGAACCAGACTATAAAAGCCGGTTTGTAAGATATGGCGCGGGGCCATGGCAATTTTTGTTCCTGAGGTCGTGGTGGGTCTCTCACGGTTTTTCTTTTAAAGAGGGGATAATTCATGAAGATATGGAAATGATTTCTTCCCTGATTCTTTATACAGATAAGTTTGCGGCGGTGGACAAGCCACTTTATATCTATTACCAAAATGATGATTCAGTACTACATAAAGCTAAATGGGATCCACATTATCTTGATATTTTTCCAGCGCTTTCCGGGCTTTTTGCTCGATTTAAAGAGGCCAGGGTGGCAGAAAAATACCATGACGAACTAGAATGGTTCTTTATCTGGAATCTACTGATTGATTCAAGCAAAGATTTTTCGAAGTTTCGCGAAGGAAAAGTAGGATTCAAGAAATCGCGCGAAATGCTCAAAAAATACTTCCCTGGCTGGCGAAAAAATCGCTTTCTTCGTAAAAAGCCTTTAAAACTTAGAATAAAAGTAAGATTAAACTATTATAAATAAAAATAGCTATTTTTATTTATTTTTCTCTTCGTTTTCAAGTTTTTTGAAGGCGACTTTGCCCACAAGAGTTTTTGGCAACTCATCTCTAAATTCGTAAGCGGTAGGAAGAGCGTAGATTGGGATATTTCTCTCGAGCAATTCCCTGATTTCTCTTTCAGTACGCTTGTTTGGCTTATAACCTTCCTTCAAAACGATGAAGGCCTTTGGCACCTGCCCCTTATGTGGATGATCAATACCGATAACGATAGAGGTCTCGACCGCTTCGTGAGAATTGATAATAGATTCGATATGAGTAGGATAAATATTGTAACCACTACTGATAATGATGCGTTTGAGCCGCTGACCGAAGTAAATCAAGCCATCATCCCCCAGGTGGCCGATGTCGCCGGTGTGCAACCAAACCTTGCCATCATCGTGGACTTTGATTACCTTGTTGGTTTCCTCTTCATCTCCGAGGTAGCCCATCATCACGAGTGGACCAGAGATACAGATTTCGCCATCTTCCCCTTGTGGTAATTCTTTTTTGGTATCTGGTTTGACAATCTTGAAGTCCATATTTGGCATTGGAGCGCCGATAATACCGTCGGCAAAGGAATCTTCTGGGGAAAGACAGACCGCACCCGAACCTTCGGTGAGGCCATAACCCACGCGGATTTTGGCTTTAGAGCCGTGGGCGGCCAAGAATTCGTTAACTTTGTCTCTCAAAGTGCTGTTTAAGGTATCGCCGCCACAGATAACTGCAGTAACAGACTCGAGGTCGTTCGGACCAAGTTTAGTGTTGATAAGAGCTTCAAACAGAGTAGGCACACCTACGATGAAGCTAGGGGTGTTTTTCCTCAAGATATCTGCGAATAACTTATGCGAGAAAGCTGGTATCAGATTGCATTCCATACCTTTACAGAGAGGGGTATGGATACAAACGCCAAGCCCGAAGCAGTGAAACAATGGTAGGATAGACAAGACATTGGCTCCTGGCACGATTTGACGAATCATAGTGGCATCGCAGAGCGATTCCGCATTGATATTAAGGTTTGATAGCATAACCGCCTTAGGAGCGCCCGTAGTGCCTCCTGAGTACATAATTATGGCAAGATCATCGCCACCGCGCTCTTCGTGGTAGCCACCTTTGTAAAAATAGCTGTTAGCGATAAAATCTTCCCAGAGGACCACACGGCCATCGTTCATCGGGAGGCGAACTTTCTTAATATGGAGAAGCCGGTAGAGTTTTTGCTTGAGGAAACCGAGGCCATCAGATGGGCGAACTACAATGATACGTTCGAGTCCTGCGGTATCTCTCAATTTGTAGATTTTATCAAAAACCGCGTCAATCACTAAAACATATTTGGATTCGGCGACTTTGATATAATACTCTAATTCTTTCTCCGATGATAGGGGGTGGACCATGTTACAAACGGCGCCAACCATGTTGACAGCATAGACCATGGTAATTCCCTCAGGGGTGTTTGGCATACAAATAGTGACTCGGTCGCCTTCTTTGACACCGTAATTTTTAAGAGCACGGGCGGCTTTTTCGATTTTTCTCACAAAATTCTTGTAGGTAACTTTGTGCCCATAATAAGAGTAGGCCACGTTGTCTGGGTATTTTTCGGCGGTCTGAATGATCATGTCCACGATGGAACAATCAGGAAATTCCAACTTTTCCGGGATGTTATCTTCCTTGTAATATTTAAACCAAGGGCGAGAGTTAGTTTTGACGGATTTTTTAGGTTTTTTGTCTGCTGGTTTCTTAGCTGATACTTTTTTATTCACAAAAATCTCCTTTAAACTATTATATCATATTTAAGCTCAAATAAATCAAGCGGCTTCTAGATTTTTGGCTCGGCCTTGTCTAGAGTAATACCAGGTACGAAAACCAATACCCCAATCTAGATCATTGCGATAATCGGAAGATTCAATTTTATCGAGAATGTTCAAAACGGCGCTTTTGCCCTTTTCCGGGAGATTATCCCACCATTCACCATAATGTCTAGATTCGATTGGCGATGAATAGCCTGCTGGGCTAGTGAGTATCGCGACCCCTTCGTAACCACCAATTAAATCTTTGGCTGCATCGATATCTTTTAGGAGTTCCTCGTTCCATTTTTCGAATCCGTCGTTTTCTGCCTCTGGTGATGCGCCCGGCGTCTCTGCCGATGATACCCTTGCAGCTCCTTCTGGTGACATCGTAATGATTCTAGCAGGAGATTTGAGAATTGGCTCGCTAGCAGGTGCGGATTCTTTGACATCGTAAACTTGGAATCCATCCATAATATTATCTAGAGCGGCTTTGCGTTGTTCGCCGTTTTTGACCTCTTTTTGGACTTCGATAAAGCGATCGGCGGCCTCTTTGGCGGCGCTTAGATAATTATCTAGATAATCTGTCTTTTCAATATCTGGGCTAACACGACCTTCCTCAATGGCTTTTTTGACAACCTTCTTCATGTCGCGCTTGAATTGATCATCGATAGTAGATTTTCTACCATCCAACCAAACCTTGTACTCGGCATATCTTTTGATAGCATATTCAACATCTTCGGTCAGTTTTTGGTCGGCCGGGATAAGATTTTCTTGCTTGACGGCTTGGCTACTAGCCTTATTTGCGGCATTAATTGCTACGAGAGGAGTACGGGTTGCGTGCTCTTTTTCTTGGGTGTTTTCCTGATGTTTGGCCACATTCTGGTGCCCTAATTGATTCAGCTCGACGGCTTGATGCTTCTTGGCTTTGTCTAATTCTTCGGCAGGTGGCAAATCTTTTTTGTTGTCTAGAAGTAGTTTTGCGTCTTCCTCCGGAATTGGTTCCGGAGCTTCCGGTTCTTCCGGTTCTGACTCGTGATCGTTATTTAAAAGTAGTTTGGCATCTTCCTCCGGAATAGGCTCAAAATTATCTTCTGGCTCGGTTGGCTCTAATTCTACAGGTTTTTCTGGGGTCAAATCTACTGATTCGGTGTGTTGTTTTAATAGGTCATCAAGACGGTCTTCCTCAGCGCGACCAGTGCTAGGACCGTTGGTCTCGGAATCTTTCCACGATAAACGTTCGTCACGCGCTTTCAAAAGTTCGTTAAAACGAGCGGTATCCCTAGCTTCACGAAAGGCGTTAACTTGTTCTTCGAATTTTCGAAAGTTTTCCCATCCGTCGGATTTTTCGGCGTTGGTGTTTTCTGAATTGGTTTTATTTGGGATTTTTTCCATTTTAATTATACCTATTTTTTATTATTATAGCGCTTATTGTTAAAAATGCAAGCACAAAAAAGAGGCTCCCCCAGGCCTCTTTTTTGCTACTTGTCTACAGATAGAGAGATCTTGCGACCTTCTTTGTCGATATCAAGCACGGTGAAAGACTTGCGCTCGTTTAAGGTGAATACCTTCTCCGGATCCACATCGGAACCTTCGCCAAGCTCAGATACGTGAACGAGAGCTTCTACGGCTGGGCTGATCTGAACAAAGGCGCCAAACGGAGTGATACGAGTAACTGTACCTTCAACTTTGGAACCTTTCTTGAGGCTCTCCACTTCGTGAAGCCATGGATCTTCCATCAATTGCTTCATTGAGAGAGACAAGCGTTCTTTGTCGATAGCGATAATCTTGGCTTCGATTTCGTCACCAATCTTGACATAATCTGAAGGATTATTGACGCGCTCCCAAGAAATCTCGGAAATGTGGACCAAACCTTCGATACCATCGACATTGACGAAGACGCCGAAATCTACTACGCCGGTAACTACACCTTTGATAGTGTCGCCAACCTTGAGACTAGAGAAACGCTCAGCCAAACCATCTTTGATAGCTTCCTTTTCAGAGAAAATGAGTTTGTTTTCTCTCTTGATAGCATCAAGAATACGCACTTTGATAGGTTTGCCGACCAGTGAGTTTAGTCTCTGAAGGATTTCATCCTTGTCGGCACTACCTACTCTTGGGTAGTGCTCAGCGGAAAGCTGAGAAACTGGCAAGAACCCTCTGATTCCCTCGTATTCTACGAGGAGACCACCGCGGTTGGCATCGTATGGGGTGATTTCGACAATTTCGGCATCATCTAGCTTACTTTGAATCTCATCCCAACCTTTATCTTTGACTGCTTTTCTGAGAGACAATAGCACGTAGCCATCATCCATTTCAGACTCGATAACAGAGGCGGTGACTTCATCGCCGAGCTTCAAATCTTTGACAAAAGAAGCTTCCCGGCGTGGAACCAAACCTACACCTTGGCTACCGAGGTCGATTAGGATCTCGTGTTTTTTGATAGAGATAACTTTGCCGTTTACCGTATCTCCGGCAACGACTTTTTTGGATGCATCCTCGTTGGCCTTCAAGAGGTCATCCATAGTAACTTTTTTGGCATCAGCCATAATTAATTTTTTCCTTCCTTTAGGCTCATTCAGAAATCTCGCCTTTAAAATCACGAAATTTTTGAATGAGCCCAAATATCTTTTAATTATAACAAATTTTCTCTTAAAAGTCTAGGGTTATTTTTTTGAAAAATGGTAGTATAATGAAAATATGTATTTGGCAGTAGATATCGGAGGTACAAAAACTTTAATTGCCCTGTTTAACCGGCGAGGGCGAGTGATTAGGCGAGTAAAGTTCAAGACTTCTTGGCGAAAAGAGCGGTTTTTGAGAGAGCTCACCTCGGTTCTTACGAGATTTAAAAAATTCAAGCTGAAGGCCGTGGTAGTGGCTATACCGGGCGTTGTACAAAAAAATTGTTCAGTTCAGTTTGGTAACCGCGATTGGGGGACTTTTTCCCTGGTGGAGCCGCTGCAGGCGATTTTTGACTGCCCAATTTATTTTGAAAACGATGCCAATTTGGCTGCGCTTTATGAATCTTATCGGCTGCATGGCAAAACCGTATTTTTGACCTTTTCTACAGGGATTGGTGGAGGCATCGTGGAGAGTGGGCAGATTTTGCCGGAATCGGATAAGTTTGAGCCTGGACACAAAATTTATACTTTTGATGGCAAGAGCGCGGAGTGGGAGGATCTGGCCGCTTGCTCAGCTCTAGAGAGGATCTATCATGTAGATGCGGCGACTGGGCTAAGGGGTAAGAAGGTGATGTCAGAGATGGCTGAGAGGGTGTTTTTGGGGCTTCCTGATATAGTGGCTAAGTATTCCCCTGATACAATCATTTTGGGTGGGCCACTTGGAAAAATTTTCAAACAATATATAAAATTTTTACCCAAAATTGATGGCGTGAGGTACTTAAAGCCAAAACGCCCGTTGGAGTCGGTAATCTATGGATGCTACCTTTTTGGCAAGAGTCAGGGCTGATTTTCCGGATATTCGGTTTGTTACTGGGGAGAGATTTATTTTTCGGCCACCAAGGACGGTGGTGGTACCAAAAAATGCAGATTCAGAGGCGGATGCTTTGCGGCTTCTCCATGAGGTAGGACATGCACTTTCTCGCCGGTGGTCTTTTGATACAGAGGTAGAGCGTTTAAAGATAGAGGTTATAGCGTGGGCCAAAGCCCGCGAGCTAGCGCCACTCTATGGGGTGACTGTTGATGATGAGCTAATTGAGAGCGAGCTGGATAGCTACCGAGATTTTTTGCATCAAAAATCGCGTTGCCCTTCGTGCGGACTAACGCGATTTCAGACACCAGATGGTGTTTTTCACTGTCCTAAATGTGAAATTTAAGCAGCTTTTTTGGCTGGGCCACGGCGAGAAATACGACCGCCTTTAGCACCGGCTACACGAGCAAGAGCTGGGTTAGCGGCGAAACCGCCAGTGTGACCATTTTGACCACCTTTTTTGCCAATACGAGCATAAAATTCTTTGCCATATTTAGCTTTGTTAGTAGCAGCAGCTTTCATGCCGCCAGCTTTGGTTCCAGACATCGTGGACTCCGTTTCTGCCCACCACGATTATACTAATAAAACACACCTCTACTCGAGGTTATGCTTTAATTATAGCATACCGCTTTAGTTTTGTCAATAGATTTTTCCCGAACAAAAATATTGGAGATTGTGCATAAAAAGTATTGACATTATGCATTTGGTGATATATAATAGAGGTGACTTGCGTAGATTAAACTGCGAGGCTACACAAGTTATATGTATGACCTGGAAAACCGCCCCTCTCTCAAATAATAGGCGGTTTTCTCTTTTATATGAACTTTCTTTGAAAAGAAAGTTCAGCAAAGAAATTTAGTATGAAAAACAGTCGAAAAGCGCGATTCCCGACTGTTTTTTTGATTATATCTTATT
>JAGCBP010000017.1 GCA_017652105.1 Candidatus Saccharimonadota bacterium | reverse complement strand
GCCTAAGTATTCGGTTCCCTCGCTCTCCGGGAATCCGCTCTCCTGGGGTGAAACCCCAAGAGAGCGGAAAGGAGATAACATATGTCTAGAAAAGATATCAAAGATACGCTCAACGAAATTCACGATGCCGGTGCAATAAAATCTCCCATCGTCGGCCAATTCGATTTCAAACATCTCCAAAACGGCTATTTTTTGTCATTTATTGGCATCACTAAAGACGAAATAGTTGAGGTCTCCGTTAGCTCTTTTAAACTAAACTATACCCCTATGGAAAACCTAATCCTATCCCACCTCCGCCCACTATAGGGTACCCCTTGCTATCTTTCCCAACCTGTGATATAATAAGACGCAATATGGCTATAAAAGTTACAAGAAAAGATCAGAGTGAAGCAAACGAGAATATCATTCGTCGTTTCAATCGCAAAGTCCTTCAGGGCGGTATCATGCCTTTGAAGAAGTCCCAGATGCGTTTTTCCAAGCCTATCTCCAAGCGTGAGCGCAGAGCCAAAGCTATCATCAGGGAAGCCCGCAAGGCCGAGAAAACCGAACGTATCAAGCTAGGTCTAAGATAAAAAATCCCCCATCGGGGGATTTTTTGTGCTACAATTAAATCATGATTATACTATTTGGTTTAGCTGGCTCCGGCAAGGGCACTCAGGCCAAAGCTTTGTCCGAGTTTTTTGGGTGGCGCACTTTTTCGGTTGGCCAAGTTATCAGAGACACCGGGCAGTACAAACACATCATCGACCAAGGTGGTCTCATCCCCGACGATGACGTCATCAGACTCATGACCAAGCAAATCGAAATCGCCAATGCCGAAGGTTACGACGTTATTCTAGACGGCTATCCCCGCACCGAGTATCAAGCTAAGTGGTTGATGCAAAACATGAAAGAAGACATTAAAGGCGCCATCATTTTGGAAGTGCCAAAAGAGGAATTATACAAACGCCTAGAACTCAGAGCTCGCGATGATGACAAAAGTAAAGATTCCATCGAAGAGCGCTGGCGAGTTTTTGAACAAAATATCACTCCAATCGTCAACCTTTTTGAACAAAACGGCATCCCAGTCAGAAAAGCCGATGGCACCGGCCCAATTGGCACCATTACCGGCCGCCTCATTGCCACAGTAGAAGAGCTAGACCCTTCCGCCAAAAGACAAAAAAACGATGTCAACGGGGAAGAAATCGAAAGAAGTTACGGAGAATAAAAAAGGAGTTCACATCATGCTAAATGTCACCAACGCTACACCAGAACAGTTACAAGCAAAAATCACCGCCATGCGAGAAGGCGGCAAAATCCTCGGCAATCTCTTAAGGGATCTCAAAAACCATGTCAAACCCGGCATGACCGGAAAAGAAATTGACAGCTGGGTAAGAAAAGAAATCGTAAAACGCGGCGCTGGAGTTGCCTACGATATGCTCGACGACAATTTCCCGGGCGCCATTTGCATTTCTGTCAACGAAGAACTCGTCCACGGCGCTCCCAAAGACATAATATTAGAAGAAGGCGACAAAGTTAGTTTTGATCTAGATATATACTATAAAGGCTTTTTCACTGATTCAGCTTTTACTATGCTAGTAGGGAACAAAGGTAGTAGTGCCGTCAAAAACATGATCAAAGTCACCGAATCTTCCATGTGGGAAGGTATCGAGCAGGTTAAGCCCGGCGCTCACATTGGCGATATATCCGAGGCCGTCGAGAAAGTCTTAAGAAAAGGTCATCTCGGCGTGATCGAAAATTACGTCGGTCACGGCATCGACAAAGAAATGCACGATGCTCCGGAAGTCCCAAATTACGGCAAAAAAGGCCACGGCTACAAACTCCAGGAAGGTGACACTATCTGTATCGAGCCAATGTCTTGTCTTGGCAAGCCAGCCAACTACGTAGACAAAGACGACAACTGGACCGCCAAGATGAAGGACGGTTCCATTGCCTGTCATTGCGAACACACCATTTTAGTCACAAAAGACGGTTACGAAGTCTTAACATTACCGGATTAATATGTTATACTAAAACCATGGATAGCAAACTTAATTTTGTTACAGGCTTAGACGTAGGCACCGAGAATGTCCGTGCCGTGATTGGTACCCTCGAAGACGGCAAACTCGCTATTTATGGTTACAATGAAGGTAAAAGCGACGGCATGAGAAAAGGCGTCCCTGCCAACCTCAATGGTCCAGCTCGTTCTATTGATGTCATGCTTGGCGAAGCCGAGCGTATGGGCGATTATGATGTCCGTTCTGCCTATGTTTCTATCAATGGCTCTCAGATTCTTTCCACCCATACTCATGGTATGATTGCTATCGTTTCTAATTCTGCTGATCACGAAATCAATGACGAAGACATGGACCGCGTAGAAAATGTCGCGGTTACCAGTTGCATTTCTGCCAACCGTGACGTTCTGGACGTCGTCCCTTTGGAGTATGCCATCGACGGCCAGGGCGGCATCAAAGATCCTATCGGCATGTCCGGCGCTAGGCTAGAAATGCGCGCCAATGTTATTTCCGCACTCACTCCTAATTGCGACCATCTTAGAAAAGCTACCGAGCAAGCCGAAGTCCACGCCGAGAGATTGATTCCATCCGTAGTCGCTGCCGGCAAAGCTGTCCTTACCGACAAGCAAAAAGAAAACGGCGTTGCCGTAATTGATATGGGCTCTGCCACCACTTCCGTAGCTGTTTACGAAGAGGGAGATTTACAATATGTCGGTGTAGTACCAGCCGGTTCCAATAACATTACCAATGATCTAGCCATTTTACTTGCCATCGATCCAGACATGGCCGAAGATATCAAAACTCGTTTCGTTACCGGCGATTTTGATAGCGAAAAATCTCCAGTCATCAAAGTCGGGGGTAAAGGCGGCCACGAACGCAACTTTGACCGAAAAGAAGTCGACGTTGTAGTCAAAGCACGTCTAGAAGAGATTTTTGGTGAAGTCAGAAAAAAGCTCAAAAGCGCCAAATACGACCAACGTCTCCCAGAGGGGATTGTCCTTACTGGCGGTGGCGCCCGCATGCGCGACATCGAATTATTTGCCAAAAAAGCCATGGAAGCCTCCGTCAAAATCGGTATACCGCTAAATCTCGCCGGAGTTTCGGATGCCGTCGAGCGTCCAGAGTTTGCTGCCGCCGTCGGTCTTGCCATGATTGCCGCCGAAGACCAAGCATACAGCGTCAAGCCTTCCAAGAAAGACAAGAAGAAACTCAAAAAATCATCCAACAAATCCGGTAATTTCCTCAAAAAAATCTTCTCAAAGTTCTAATAAACCGCTAAAAACCAATTTTCCTCTTGAAAAATCTCGCAAATAGTAGTATTATTTGTATAAATACATAAACAAGCGAGGATATTATTATGCCAGAAGTTAAACCTTCAGAGGTGGTGGAGAGTAAAGCAAGTATTAAAGTTGTCGGTGTTGGTGGCGCCGGTGGTTCTGCTATTGAGCGGATGAAAGAAGTCGGTTTGAACGGCGTGGAGTTTGTAGCTATCAACACAGATGCTCAAGCCCTTTATCATTCTACTGCAGATACCAAGGTTCACATCGGCAAAGGCCTAGGCGCCGGTGGTGACCCAGAAAAGGGTCGTGAAGCTGCCGAAGAAGCCAGGGAAGAAATCGGCAAGGCTTTAGACGGTGCCGACATGGTGTTTATCACCATCGGTGCTGGTGGTGGTACCGGTTCTGGTGCTGGTCCAATTGTCGCCGAAGAGTCTAGAAAGCGTGACATCTTGACCGTAGGCGTAGCTACCAAGCCATTCACATTTGAAGGTGCTAAGCGTCGCACCAATGCAGATCTCGCTATCGACAAGCTTTCACGCCAAGTAGACGCTCTTATTACCATTCCAAATGATAGACTTTTGCAAACTATCGATCCTCGCACCCCACTTCTTGAAACATTCAAAATCGCCGACGATGTTCTCCGTCAAGGCGTTCAGGGTATTTCCGAGCTCATCACCGAGCACGCCCTGATCAACTTAGACTTTGCCGATGTTAAAGCTATCATGAAAAACGCTGGTTCCGCTCTTATGGGTATCGGCCGCGCTTCCGGTGAAAATCGCGCAGTCATGGCTGCTCAGCAAGCCGTAGAATCACCGCTTATCGAGGTCAAGATCGATGGCGCACGCGGTGTTCTCTTCTCCGTAGCTGGTGGTTACGATATGTCAATGAGCGAGATTCAAGAAGCCGCCGAGGTCATTACCGGCGCCGTTTCTCCAGATGCCAATATCATCTTTGGTGCATCTATCCGTCCAGAGCTAGAAGACGAAGTCATTGTTACTGTAGTTGCAACTGGTTTTGACTCCGAATATTACTCAGGAGGCGAGCCTATCGCTGAGACAGAATCTACCCCAGAGCCTACTCCAGCCAAAGAAGACAAGCCAACTTCCGAGGCCAAAGATTTTGCCACCCCGATGAAGTCCAACATGTGGGATTCTATCAAAAACGAGCCAGAGCCAGAGCCTACTGCCTCTTCCGATGAAGAAATGGATGTCCCACCTTCACTTCGTGAGCGTTTTCGTAAGAAAAAGAAAGATTAAGGTAGGTGTGGGCAATGGAACAGTTTCGCATTGGAGATAGCAAAGTCCTAGAAAGCCGCGAAACTGTTGACGGCACGATGATTCGCCGTCGTCGTGAGACTCCTGATGGCCACCGCTTCACCACCTACGAGCGAATTGAACTTCCACCACTCACCGTTATGAAACGCAGTGGCAACAAAGAAATTTTCGATCGCGACAAACTTCTCCTCGCCGTTAAGCGTAGCGTGGGGAAGTTTTTCAATTCCGAGCTAGAAGTAGAAGAGGTCGTCAATCGCGCCACCGATATATTATATGGTTACAATACCGACCAAATTACTTCAAAACAAATTGGCGAAGCAGTCCTAGATGTATTAGCCGATGTCAACGAAGTAGCTTATGTCCGTTTTGCTTCAGTTTTCCGCGAGTTCAAAACTCTAGAAGATTTTGAAAACATTCTAAAAGAGCAGAAACACAAGAAAAAATGAGAGTAGTTTGTGTTTTTAGAGAGGGAAGAGATTATTCACGCACAGTCACAGACTGGCTAGAAGATTTTCGCCGCCGCACCGGCCACGAGATAGAAATTATCGATCCAGATAAAGATTCTAATTTTTGCGAAACTTACGACATCATGGAGCACCCTACCATCATGGCACTCGGCCCGAGCGGGGAAGTAAACACCATCTGGAAAGGCCTGCCTATGCCACTCTTTGATGAAGTGGCCTACTATGTAAACGCTTAAGTTTTTGTGCTATAATTAAAGCATGAACAAACGTTTTTCCGACAAAAGAAGGCGTACTTACGCCCGCATGATCAAAAGCATCGTTTGTACTATTGTTGTAGTAATTCTTGTTCTAATAATCTTAGAAGCCGTTGGCGTCAATGTCACATCTATGTTAGCGAGCGTCGGTGTTGCCTCTGTTATTATCGGCTTTGCTCTCCAAGACGCCCTAAAAGATATCATCCGCGGCATCGAAATCATCACCAGCAATTATTACGAAATTGGCGACCTCATTAAATTCGACGACAATCTTGGCGTAGTCCAAAGTATTACTCTAAGGACCACCAGAATCCAGGATATCAACACTATGAATATCGTTTCCATCGCCAACCGCAATATTGATAAGGTAGAGGTAGATACCGGCTATATTTATATTCCAGTACCACTTCCGTATGAGTTAAAGCTCGAAAAAGCCGATCTTATCATGAAAGGAATCGTCAAAAAACTCGAAAAAACCGAGCTTCTAACTTCCGCTGGCTACCAAGGCCTGACTGCGATTAATGACTCATCACTAGCCTATCAAGTAGTGGTTACTTGCAACCCTACCGACCGCCTCCAGGCCCGCCGCAACTCTCTCCACGCCATCGTAGAAACTTTGGAAGAATACAAAATCAAAATTCCATACACCCAGCTGGATTTACATAATAAATAAAGTGTCCCAAAAACTCTTGACATTCCGGCTTGGGGTGGTAAAATAAGGATAAGAGTAAAGAGTTAAACAAAAACTACATTAACTTTAACCTAGACAGAAAAAGAAAGGTATAACATGTTCGGGGTCATACAAACGAACAATGAAACTTTTATTAAAAAACAGCGGTATGTCCGTATTATAGGGACTATTTCCGCATTTATTTTATTATTATTAACATTTTTTGCTGCCTTCCCGGTTATAAATAAGACCATGGAAGCCGAAGCTGCTCCTGGCACTGCTACAGCTAGCACTTCTTCTATCACTATGACTTCTACCACCAACACTGCTAGTGTAAATCTTTTACCTACAGACAGTAATGGTACCTTTGCCTCCTCCTCTGCTTCTGAGCTCGCCTCCTTTGACGTGGCTACTAATAACTATACAGGATACACTCTAAGTATTAGTGCTTCTGATGATACTAAGAAACTAATAAGTAGTACTGTCAGTGGAGCTTATCTAGATTCTATCACTAGTACCATTAGTGAAACT